>JBIIRT010000107.1:0-9272 GCA_044341405.1 Daejeonella sp.
GAAAATTTTCTTGTGTTCGAATAATAAGCTCATTCTAAATAATGGGATTTTATGGTAAAATTCTCCCTGTTACAACCAATAAAAATAATGAAGCAATTTTCTATTTTTTTTATTCTGCTGATATTAGTTTCAATAAATAGTTTTGGTCAGCAAAGCAATAGAAAAGTAAACTCACTGGTAGCAGCAGAAAACTACCTATCGGCACTTGTCAAAAAGAATGGATCAAAAGATGCATTTTTAAAAGTTTCGGACGACGAAACATTGATTTTCCGTCCGGATCCGGTAAAAGTCAAAGATTTTTATGGTAGAGGAACTATCGATGGACCTGGTCAGCTCAGCTGGAAACCTGTTTATGCTAAAATTTCACAAAGTGGCGATTGGGGTTTCACTACGGGGCCATTTACATTTTTAGGCGACCCAAAGATTGCACCTACTTACGGTCAATACCTTTCAATATGGAAAACAGATTTTAAAGGTGTTTGGAAATTGGCCTTGAACCTTAATATCTCACATAAAAAACCCTTAATTGAGCCAGAGTTAAATTATACAGATCCAAAAAGCATTAAATTCTTTGAGCAAGTTTCTTTGGCAAGGATACGACAACGAAAAGAGATAATCACGACAACAGATCAACTGTTTTCAAACACCCTGATTAAAGATCAGAATCTTGCTCATGACATTTTTCTGGTAGAAAATTCCCGCTTTTTGTTCCAGGGTGAAGAACCAATTATTGGGAAAGCAAGAATCAATAATTTTTTAGGAAAGAATCAGATCAGCATTGAATCAGAGCCTTTAAACGCCGATCGGGCAACGGGGAGCGATCTGGCTTACTCCTATGGTATCGCCTATATCACTAAAAATAAACTAATCACAAAATACCATTATGTACGAGTTTGGGAATCACAAGAAGAACATAAATGGAATGTGATCCTAGAAATTTATATTCCAGCAGCATATTAACAGTTTACAGTTTTTAAAAACAATATTTAAACCCTGTATTCCATTAAGTTTAGGAATGAATTATGAATTACGAATTATGAATTACGAATTACGGAATCATAAAAAAGAGCAAAGAAATATAAGTGATCCTGAAGTTAATAAAGTAATATATGGCATTCAGACTCAAAGGCATCAAGATAGATGCTTACGCACTTAGTGAAACGAGCATAAAGCTGCCATCATGTAAAAAATCAACGTGATTGATTAAAGCAGCTTGCTGATAATCATTTCTGTGCTTATTCCTTCGGCTTCAGCTTTATAATTCTTTACAATTCGGTGTCTGAGTATAGGCTCTGCAACTGCCATGACATCTTCTTTATCAGGCGAATATTTTCCACTGATTGCTGCATGACATTTAGCACCAAGAACCAGGAATTGAGAAGCTCTCGGACCGGCTCCCCAACTTAAAAACTTGTTAACGTCATCAGTTGCCGTAGCTGTTCCGGGACGGGTTTTAGCAGCTAATGAAACGGCATATTCAAGTACATTATCCGTAATTGGAATGTTTCTGACCAGCTGCTGAAAATAGCTGATCTCCTGCGCATTTAAAATCTTTTTCAATTCAGGATTACGATTAGTTGTTGTATTTCTTACAACCTGAAGTTCCTCCTGAAATGAAGGATAAGTTAAAAAAACATTAAACATAAAGCGATCCAGTTGTGCTTCAGGTAAAGGATAAGTTCCTTCCTGTTCAATTGGATTTTGTGTGGCTAAAACAAAAAATGGCTGGGGTAAGCGATGTGCTTGACCACCAACCGTTACAACTTTTTCCTGCATAGCCTCCAACAAAGCTGCCTGTGTTTTTGGTGGCGTTCTGTTAATCTCATCGGCCAAAATGATATTTGAAAATATGGGACCGCGAATAAATTTAAACGAACGGTCTTCGCCCAAGATCTCTGATCCGATAATATCCGAAGGCATCAGATCGGGTGTAAACTGAATACGATTATAGCTAAGATCCAAAACCTGCGCTACAGTTTGCACTAAAAGCGTTTTGGCAAGCCCCGGCACGCCAACGAGCAAACAATGACTATTACTAAAAATGGAAATTAGCACTGATTTAACCACATCATCCTGACCAATTATGACCTGTGATATCTCTTTCCTTATGCTTTTGTAAGAAAGGTGAAGGGCATCTACAGCTTCAACATCAGACTGATATAATTTCATTTTTTAATTTTTAGCGGTCGTCCAGCTTGAAAGCTCCGGACAAGTTTGGAACTCAGAATCAATTTTAATGAAGGTTATTTTACGACGCTTTTCAAACCATTCACTGATTGTCCGATTATTTTTGTCCTCAAAAGTAACATCCTTTATTTTGGGAAAATCCTGATCGAGATTTGCCTGATGCGGACCAGTTTTTGACTTAAGTCTCAGAAAACGATACCCAGTCTTTCCGTCGGCCTGAGTAAATAATGAAGGCTTTGAAAAACTCCCAACTTTCATGGTATCTATTGTTAAAAACACCTGAGGATCAAGCTTGTCTGTCGGAATTAAGGTAGTCCGACTCTGAACATTTTCAGCATTTAACATAAGTCCGCCATTATACTTTGTTTCATTATTGTCAGAATGAAGAGCTGCAGCTGCCGCAAAATCAATTTTTTTATCAATTACAGCTTGATAAATACTGTCGATATGTGCTTTCGCCCTAACAAGGCTTGCAGGAGTTGGCTCGGTTTTAATTAATATATGCCTTACATTCACCTGTTCACCACGTCGCTCAATAACCTGAAGCACATGGAAACCAAATTCAGTTTCAATAACCTGGGATAATTCTCCAGCTTTAAGTTTAAAAGCTGTAGCTGCAAACTCCTTCACCAAGCTGGTTCTGTCCATAAACCCTAAATCTCCCCCTTCCCGTGCAGATCCGGGATCCTGTGAATACAATTTAGCCAGTGTTGAAAAATCTTCACCATTCTTAATCCTTAATCGTAGAACTTCTGTTTTATCATGAAAAGACTCCTTCTCCTCTTTATTAAGTTTTGGGAATACTACTACCTCTGCAATTTCTACTTCTGTATTAAAAAAGGGTAAACTATCTTTCGGAATAGCTTCAAAATAACGTTTTACATCCAACGGGGTAACCGCAACATTCTCCGTTATTTTAGCTTGCATCTTCTGAGCAACCAACATTTCTTGAATATCAGGCCTAATCTCATCCTTATATTGAATCATTGACCGACCTAAAAATTCTTCCAGACGCTCTGGTCCGCCAGCCCTACCCGTCATAGCGCGTAAACGACGCTCAATTTCTCCGTCTACCTGATCTTCAGTTACTGTAACTGAATCGATAATCGCCTGCTGACCAAGAATTTTTTGCGAAAGTAATCCCTGTAATATACTGCATTTAATATCAGGGTTTGGAGGATTTCCCTGAGCAAGATACTGGGAATATTGCATTTCAATTTCTGATTGCAGAATAATTGAGCTTCCAACTACTGCAGCAACTTTATCAATGGATTTTTTAACTTTCTGTGCTTGCAACTGCACAATGCTAAAAAGTAACAGTATAATTAATGTCCCTAAGGTCTTTTTCATTTCCAATTTTTCTTCTTTTATTGCGATAAGAATCCGCAAAATATCCCCTTTCAACAATCCAATCCCCGTAAAATACAATATTATTTTAACAGAGACCTTATGAATTTTAATCCAGCAAAATTATCAGATATTATTCATAAATCAATGATTTAAATGAATTGAAACTGAATAAAATGCAAGTTTAAATTTAATAGTTTCTACATGAGTAAATACCTTCATGATTACGTCTAAATTAAGCTTTTGAAAAAGAAGATACATGTTTTTAACTATTTTTAACAGATGCTTTACTAAGTTTGCCAGCAATATTACCTTTATAAATAAAAGATGTCGAACCTACTTAGCCAAAATAGTAATGCCTTAAGGCTTTTGATGACAGAAGATCTGTACATTCTGCCTGAAAAGGAGGAGGTTCAAAGCATAACTAAAGCTCCAAATGCTGAAATCAACAATCAGGTTGTCAGTTCTTCAGCTCAGCCTGTAGCAGAGGTGCCTGTTCAGAAATCAAAGGAGCTGATTGAAACCCCAATACCAGATAAAACACTAAAGGAATTCAATTATCTGGGCGAAAATAATAAATATTTCCTTATTCTGTTCAATGAGCCAACCCAAAAAGACATCGGCAGCATTCAGAAAGAAACCCTGTTAAAGATCATGTCTGCAAAAGGTATGGACTTACGTGACATCGCAGTTCTAAATCTTTTTCAACATCCGGGAGCTCGATTTGATGATCTTAAGGAGTTTTTTAGTTTCAATAAAATTGTACTTTTTGGAATTGACCCGCAGCAGATTGCCTTGTCTTCTCAAAGCGCAAACCAGGTTATAAAAGTTGAAGGCACTAAGGTACTTTCCACCTACAGCATTGATGAAATGATAAAGGATACGACAAAAAAGAGGGAATTTTGGAATGTAATGAAAGACTTTTAAGATGGAGCTGGTATTTGCAAGCAGTAATGAGCATAAAGTGAATGAGATTCGCTCAATAGTTGGTGAGGCCATTCATCTGAAAAGTCTCAATGATATTGCTTGTATTGATGATATCCCTGAGACAGGCAACACCTTTGAAGAAAATGCAGGTCAGAAAAGCAGATATATTTACGATAAGTATCATTGTAATTGTTTCGCTGATGATTCGGGACTTGAGATTGATGCCTTGAATGCTGAGCCTGGTGTAGATTCTGCACATTATTCCGGCAGCCGTGATTTTCAACAAAATATGCAATTGGTTTTAAATCGTATGGAAGGACAACAAAATAGAACCGCCAGATTCAGAACCGTTATTTCCTTGATTTTGAATGGCAATGAGCATTTGTTTGAAGGAAGTGTTGAAGGTAGAATTATGCAGGAACAATCGGGAAGTATGGGCTTTGGCTATGACCCAATTTTTCAGCCCGATGGATATGAAATCAGTTTCGCGGAAATGGATCCTTCAGAAAAAAATCGCATTAGCCACAGGGCAATTGCCGTATCGAAACTAATCAGTTTCCTTAAAACAAAAATTTAATTCTGCTTTATTGGTATTGGTGCTTTAGGATTTACTGTTTGACTATTCGTTTTTTCTGCAGCATTTTTCTTTTTCGATGACTTAACCGGGGCTTTAACCGGTATTTTTTTTATCGGCTCCGATTTTACCTCTTTTTTTACAAGCTTAGGAATAATTTCATCTTTAGATTTTGGACGATCTTTTGGCTTCCAAATAAAGCCCTTTAAAACCCTTTCCTCCTCCTTTAGATCCTGCATTGGTGTAACCGAGGCATCAATAGCACGGATTGCAGTTATACTCCGGAGTTTATTATCATCCAATAAAATCTTTAAACGGCCACTGACTAAATGATTCAATCCGGTATATGAAGAATCCTCCTTCACATAATAAACACTTTCTGCATTTCCATCTACAAACATGCTGTTCAGCTTATTATCCTTGAAATAGCCGTTAATCACTTTCCCTTTTATCTGATTAAAATTGGTTGAATCGGCATCTTCCGTATTAACAATAAAGCTATTATGCTGCAGCAACATATTATCCATTTTCTTATTCTTCATCTGCAGATATACTGTATCACCTGAAAGCTGGGAGCCTTGTGCCCAGATCATTGGATTTATATAACATCTGACTGTTGAATCAGAATAACTAAAGAACATAGAATCTGCCCTAGCCTGCAAATCCGATTTGAATATTTTTGCATGATGATAGGCTAAAATTATTCTAGTCCTTGAAGTGTCCGCAGAGATTGAATCGGCAGGCAATTTCGACGTTTTCAGACTGTCTGATTTACCCTTTTCATCAGGAGATTTTACATCCTTGTTAGTTTTTGGTTTAGAAGGGGGCTTCTTATCAGGTTTTAGCAACGGTATTTCTTTATCCTTCGGCAGAATCAGCTTATCGGGCTCTTTTGTCTTATCTGGAGTTTTAAGTGAATCAGAGACTACGGCAGTTCTATCCGGAATCATCGCCGCCCGTGTACTTGCAGGATCATAAGGAACTTCCTGAGATACTACTGCCGGCTCTTCAACAGCAGCAAGTTGATCGTCCGGTAGCATTTCTTCCTTCTTGTAAGGAACAAGGTCACGGGTAAAAATCACTTTGCTAAACAGGGTATCGGCGGTCATCCAGATGGAATCCACTTTTGCAGAATCCGATTCAGAAATAATAACAACATAAGGATTTATAGTAACAAGAATACTTTCTTCAGCCTTTTGATACACTCCTATCCCTCCCCTTAGCTGAGCCTTTTCAGCGGTATCAATGAAGATTACATTACCAATCGCTCTGCCATAACCTGCTTTACGATCATAAAAAAGACTATCCCCTGTTAACAACTTACTTCCCTGAGTATATAGATTTTTCTTGCCAAACCGGGCCTGGTCACTTTGGGTATTATAATTCCCGTTCTCCGTGTAAAGCGTATCATCTTTGCCATAAATATTTGTAGGGCCATAGAAATCAGCAATTTTAGAAGTTGAATTATATTTGAGTGTATCAGTTTTGATCAATGCTTCAGGTGTGGTGAGTACAACATCATATCTGAAATAAGAATCTCTTGAAGTCTCGAAGTAATACCCATTTTTACTGGTCAACACATTTTTACCATTTACAATTTTACCCCCGCCTGTATATGTTCCGATCTTAGTGGTCATGTTATAGGTTAAATTATCGGTGGTTAAAGTCGCATCCCCATCAATTAATCTTACCTTGTTGGTCAGGATTGCAAGTTTGGAATTCCCATCGTAGTTTAAACGATCAGAATAGATGACGGTTCCGGAAGGCTGAGTGATCACAACATGCCCAAATGCCTCAAAAGTGTTTGCTGCCTGATTAAAATCAGCACTGTCGGAAGCGAGAGTTGACCCTTCTTGAACAAATACAGGACGGATAATTCGCGCAAAACCTGAAGACTGGAAACCTTTAACTAATTCGGATGACCTGATCTCAATCTGACGCCCCTGAGCAAACGCTGCGACCGATAGTATTGAAAACAGAACTGAAAATATTACTTTCCTCACTTTACAAAAATAGTTTTTTGGCTAAGGATTTTTAATTAAATAATTTTGAGCATATGGAAGCCCTCAGCCGACTACAATCATTCATCAAACAACATGCCCTTTTTCTTGAGGAAGAGCATGTCTTACTCGCAGTTAGTGGGGGTCGCGATTCTGTAGCGATGGCACATCTCTTCAAAGCCGCAGGCTACCTTTTCGGCATTGCTCATTGTAACTTTAATCTTCGCGGAGAGGAATCGGAACTAGATGAACGCTTCACAGAGGGGCTTGCTCAAGAACTTGCAGTACCTTTTTATACTTGCCGATTCGACACCAATAAATATGCCAGTGAAAATCATATTTCCATTCAAATGGCTGCAAGGGATTTGCGCTACAACTGGTTAGAAAAAATCAGGAATGAATTTAACTATCAATACATCGCTGTGGCCCATCATCAAAATGATGTGATTGAAACGATGTTATTTAATTTAACGCGCGGGACTGGCATTTCAGGGCTGCATGGTATTTTACCCAAAAAAGGGAAGCTTATCCGCCCACTATTGTATTTAACCCAAGTTGAGATAGATGAACTGGTTCAAAAGAAAGCTTATCAATACCGGGAAGACAGCTCGAATCTATCCGTTAAATATTCCAGAAACAAACTTCGTTTGGAAGTAATACCTGTTCTTAAAGAGCTAAATCCGGCATTGGAACAAACATTTGAAGCAAACAGAAGACGTTTTGCAGAGCTGGAGATCTTACTTAACCTGCAGGTTCAGGAAATAAAAAAGCGCCTGTTTAAAAAGCTTGCCGAAGATGAATTTGAGATCAAAATTAGCGAACTGAAGAAATTAAATCCGTTAAATACTTTGCTTTATGGTTTGTTTCATCCTTACGGATTTACAGAAACTGTACTACATGATCTTAGCCATTCTTGGGATGGTAATCCAGGAAAAGTATTTTATTCTGCAGGGCATCAATTGCTGATTGACCGCGGTTGTATTATTTTAAGCCTCATTAAAGAGTCTGGATATGAAGAGATCTTGATTAAATCGGGTAAAGCGATTTATAACTGGAACAAGCAAAAATATGGTAGTAAAACTGTTCCTATCAGTCGGTTTGAATTAAATACAAATGAGAATATTGCCCAACTTGATCTTGATTTACTCAGCTTTCCCCTTAAATTGCGAAGCTGGAAAAATGGAGATTACTTTCAGCCTCTCGGACTAAAACAAAAGAAGAAGCTTAGCGACTTATTTATTGATCGTAAGATCAGCCTAAATCATAAAAAAGATATTGGAATCCTTGAAAACAACAATGGCGATATTTTATGGGTAGCCGGTTTAAGGATTGATGAGCGCTATAAAATTAGTCCCAACACAAAAAAAGTCTTTATATTAGAACAATTCATCTGAAATGGAGGAAAACCAAAACGCTTTCATAGAAAAACAATACCTGGGTCGTGATTACGGTCGGATCAGTATCCGGATGGTATTGGCCGTATTTTGTTTTGGGGCTTACTACCTTTCAGGCAGTCAGGATCAAAATGCAGAGCTATTTCTGGTTGTTGGTTTCGGCATCCTAATTGGTTCGGTTATTATGATGTTTATACTTCATTTTAAAACCACCGTGTATAATAAGAGTATAATTCTTAACGGAATATGGACTACCAAAATGGTTAAAATTGACCTGAATAGTATTGTTAAAGTTGAGTCTGTTCCTTACAGTTCATATATCATCAATACCCCGGTTTATAATCTTCATCAAAAAGGAACGATTCATTTCTATGCGGGTGGTAAGGATGCTGTCAGGCTCACAGACCGCGACGGATTGAATTATGTCATTGGAACACATAGACAGACGGAGCTGGAGTTAAGTATTAAGGGGGAGATGAGATCTGAGGTTTGATTTCCTTGAACCGTCATTTCGATGAGCGACCTCAATTGCAGTCTTTAAAAATAGTTTAAACGCGAAGAGAAATCTCATGATCAAAAGCACAGTTTCCATCAACAGATTTCTCCACAACACAAATTACAAATAAGAAGAACATACTGCTGGTGTGTTCGAAATGACGGACCTTGAACCGTCATTTCGATGAGCGACCTCAATTGCAGTCTTTAAAAATAGTTTAAACGCGAAGAGAAATCTCATGATCAAAAGCATAGATTCCACCAACAGATTTCTCCACAACACAAATTACAAATAAGAAGAACATACTGCTGGTGTGTTCGAAATGACGGGGACAAGTACTTTCAATG
>JBIIRT010000108.1:0-9162 GCA_044341405.1 Daejeonella sp.
ATGAAAGCAGGTGATATTCTGACCCACTCCTATGAGAATGTTTCAGAGCGTATGCCGATTGTGGATGACAACGGGATTGTCCGTCCTTTTGTACTGGATGCCCGTAAAAAAGGAATTTTATTTGATGTTGGTCATGGTGGTGTTGGTTTCTGGTTTAATCAGGCTGTACCTTCAGTAAAGCAAGGCCTTTCCCCCGACACTTTTGGAACCGACATGCACCATAACAGCGTAAACTCTGGCATGAAGGACATGCTCAATCTGATGTCAAAATATCTGAACATGGGTATGCAAGCGGAAGATATTATCCAGCGTGCAAGCTGGGGTTCTGCCTCAGCAATAAAACGTGCAGATCTGGGTAACCTGAGTGAAGGCGCTGTGGCTGATATTGCTGTAATTAATGTACTAGAAGGGAAATTTGGTTTCCTTGATGCCGGAGGCTTTAAGTTAGAAGGAGATAAAAAATTTCAGGCCGAAATGACCATCCGCGCAGGAAGGATTGTTTGGGATTTGAATGGAATATCCGGAGTGCCCTGGAGTAAGGATTTGAAGTAAGATCTTGCTGTTCGACATGTTCCGCAGAGCATGTCGAATACATGGATAAATTTGATTTTTAATCAAATACTCCAATGAAATTAAAAAATAAATTAATCAAAAAATCATAGTTCAGATAATCAGCATTCTAAAAATGAGAAAATCAGCGCTGTCATTATTCAAACATCTCGTTCCAGCAATAATTCTGTCTTTTTGTTTTACTGTTTGTTATAGTGAGTCGATCTCGCTCCCTAAGCAAAATACCAATCCACATTCATCCAGTCATCATTCATTTCGAACTATTTGGAATGGCTTTGAAATCATTGAATTCAAGTTTAATGGATTTGATGCCAAAATTGTTTTCCCAAATAAGACTAATTCCACTAAGAACTGGATCTGGCGTACCCAGTTTTGGGCTCATGAGCCTCAAACTGACATAGCCTTATTGAACAGGGGCTTCCATCTAGTATATGTGGATGTTATAGATTTATACGGTAATGCTGTTGCGGTCAAAAGAATGGGTGATTTTTATACATTCCTGATTAAGAACTTCGGTTTAAATAAAAAAACTGTACTTGAGGGAATGAGCAGAGGTGGCTTGGATGCTTTTAACTGGGCTTCAGAAAATACAGATAAGGTATTTTGCGTTTATGTTGATGCGCCGGTTTGTGATATTAAAAGCTGGCCGGGCGGATTAGGAAAAGGTCAGGGATCAAAGAACGATTGGGAAAAATGTCTAAAAGCCTACAATCTGACAGAATTAACTGTCCAGCATTTTAAAGGAATCCCATTAAATAATTGCCTGAAGCTTGCCAAAGCTAACATCCCAGTAATCAGTGTATGCGGAGATTCAGACACCGTAGTACCATTTGAAGAAAACAGCCAAAAACTAGCAGAAATATATCGTGCTGCAGGCGGAAAAATAGAATTGATTGTAAAAAAAGGAATTGGACACCATCCACATAGTCTTAAAGATCCAAAACCAATTGTTGATTTCATTTTACAGCATACCAAAAATTGATTGAGCTTTTGAATTTAATTTGGGTCAATTGTTGCTATAAAACTGACCTTAATTCACGCGATTATTGGATATTCCAAATTGAATTAATGTAATTATTACATGCCCGATGATAATGAGACAAACTATACAGAAAATGAAAATAATCATGCTTAATTTATCAATTCCAAGGAGGTCTATGCTCCTTTTAGCCATTCTTTTCAGTACAATGCAAATCCTCTTTGCTCAAAATCCTAAAATTGTTGGTCACCGGGGTTTGGAGAATTATGCTCCTGAAAACACCATGGTAAATTTCAAGATTAGTCTGGGACTGAATATCGGGATTGAGGTTGATGTTCGCCGAACAAAAGATGGAGTTTGGGTTTGCCTTCATGATGACTCAGTTGACCGCACAAGTAATGCCAAGGGCAAGGTTAAAGACTATACCTATGATGAACTGCAAAAATTGGATGTAGGCTCCCCCATGTCTGGCTATTTTAAGGGAGAACGAATACCCAAATTCGAGGATTTACTTTCACTATTAAAAGAACAGGGATCAAAAAATCATTTTCTGGCAATTGACCTTAAAGAACGAGGGTTAAATGCCGAACTAGAGTTAGTAACACTAGCAAAGAAGTATGGTGTATTGAAACAATTACTATTTATCGGCTATTGCATCACCGATCAATCCATGAGAAAAAACTTTTATGAAGCTGATCGTGAAACCCAAATTGCCGTGTTGGTGAATAGTCCTTCAGATCTAGAAAAAGGACTGCTTGATCCATATGCAAACTGGACTTACAATCGCTATATTCCCGACAAAACCAGTATTGAAAAAATCCATTCTTTAAATAAAAAAGTTTTTATTGTAGGATCAAGTCATATTATTAGTGACTGGAAAACAGGTGCAGAACAAGCAAAAGAAGCAGGGGTTGATGCAGTACTTACTGATTATCCTTTAGAATGGCAAAAAGCTATACATCTCAAAAAAATGTAATTGAAATTCAATAATTTTTTTCTTTAATCGTAGCTCCCTAAAATTCTGATAGAAAAAAGAAAAAAAGATTAAAGGCATCAGTTATTAATCAAATTAAGTAATTTAACTTCATTTGAATGAGGTCTATATGATTTTTATCAATGCGGCAAAATTTGGATTTTACCATACTGATACAATCCTGAAACCGCCATTTTATTTGATAAATTTTAATTATATATTGAACTATTTATTTTAAGTATAAAGATTCCATCTCGCAGCTGCGGGATGAAAAACAAAAAAGATAGAAAATGAAAAGAAGAAATTTTATCCTTCAGACTAGCGCCGTTCTTGCCGGATCTGCCATAATACCAGCCAGCGCTGATACGCTATTGGATCCTGTAAAAAAGAAACGAATCGCTATGGTTGGACTTGGGATTAGGGCAACTGGAATGTGGGGTAAGACTGTGCTTGAAAATTACGGGAATGAAGTGGAATTCGTCGGACTTTGTGATATAAATGAAGGTCGTCTGAGATTAATGAAATCAGATATGGGAGTTAATTGTCCCACCTTTACAGATTTTGACAAAATGATGCGGGAAACCAAACCTGAAATCCTGATGGTAATGACAGTAGACAATACACATCATGAATTTATAATCAAAGGAATGGAAATGGGGGCTGATATTATAACCGAAAAGCCGCTAACTACTGATGAAACAAAATGCCAGGCTATACTTGAAGCTCAAAAAAGAACCGGTAAAAATATTAGGGTTACTTTCAACTACAGATATTCTCCGCACAGGGTGAAAATTTATGAATTACTCCGGGCAAATGCAATCGGCAAGATTACTTCGGTTGATTTTCACTGGTACCTTGACACTAGTCATGGAGCTGACTATTTCAGAAGATGGCACCGGCTCCGTGAAAAGGGCGGATCCTTACTGGTACACAAGGCATCACATCACTTTGATTTATTAAACTGGTGGATAGATTCTGATCCGGAAGAGGTTTTCGGTTATGGCGCACTGGAATTTTATGGCAAGAATAACTCTTTCAGACATACCAATTGCCGTACTTGTCCCCATACTAAAAACTGTGATTTCTTTTGGGATATAACCAAAAATCCTGGGCTGATGAAGCTCTATGTTGACAATGAAAAATATGACGGCTATCTACGTGATGGATGTGTTTGGAAGGAAGATATCGACATATTTGATAAAATGGCCGTTCAGATTAAATATGCAAACAAAGTGCAGGTCAGTTATTCGTTAACTGCTTACTCTCCTTATGAAGGTTATCGAATTTCATTCAATGGCACCAAAGGTAAAATTGACGCATGGATCAAGGAAAGACAACCATGGGATGAGGAGGGCTTTGATGAAATACAATTGACCAGCAACTTTGGCAAACGTGAGATCTTCAAGATATCAAATACTGAAGGTGGACACGGAGGAGGTGATGAGCGCATGAAACAGCATATATTTTTACCAAACCAGCAGGATACCTACCGGCAGGCAGCAGGCTTACGCGATGGAGCCTTGGCAATCCTTACGGGAATTGCAGCCAGAAATAGTATTGATAGTGGTAAACCTGTTAAAATTGCTGATCTGACAAGTATTAAGCCACAGATTAAGAAAGCATGATGCACTTCACTCATCAAGTAAGTGGTCGGAGATAACTCAGACCACAGGGAAAAACTTACTAAATGGAACATCTGCTGATCGGTGACAATACTTCCATGTTGGGGAAATATATTGGCAAAAGTATTTTCATGTCGTATTTGGCAAAAATCAAAAACAGTTTTTTGTAAGTTTGATTCATACAAATCATAATTATGCATCACTCTGCAGATCATGAATTTAAATTTTAAATGATCCGTCTAATTAGAACAAACTCCGTTAATAAAGATTTTATCAGACTGATTAAAGATCTCGATGCATACCTTGCAGTTTCCGATGGCGAAGAACATTCATTTTACGCCCAGTTCAATAAAGTAGACCTCATTAAACATGTTGTTTTAGCATCCTATAATGAAATCATAATAGCTTGTGGAGCAATAAAACAATATGATCCGCAAACAATGGAAATCAAGCGAATGTTCACTTCATCCGATTATCGTGGAAAGGGTATTGCAGGCCTTATTTTGATTGAACTACAGAATTGGACAAAAGAAATGGGATTCGAAAATTGTATTTTGGAGACCGGAAAAAGACAAAGAGAAGCCATTACACTTTATAAAAAGAGTGGTTATGAGGTTATTACAAACTACGGACAGTATGCAGGTATGGAAGACAGTATCTGCTTTATGAAAAAAGTTTAAAAAAATATAATAGCAAAAATCAAAAAATATGAAACTAAAAATCACTCGCGATACTCTAAAGAAACCGGCTTTTTATTCCATATGTTTAATATTTATCATCAGTATTCTTAGTCTAACATTAGTTAGAAACCCTGCTGGGTTACCTGCTTCAGATCCTGACAATGGCGGACTTGCATTTCCTGATGGTTTTGAGGCAGTAGTAGTAGTAGATAGTTTAGGTCCAGCCCGTCATTTGGCAGTAAACACCAATGGTGATATCTATGTAAAACTCAGGTTTTCTGAAAAAGGTGGCAATGTGGCCATGCGTGACACAGATAATGATGGAAAAGCTGACATTATCCAGCACTTTGGCAGTTATAAAGATGTAGGAAGTTTAGCCAATGGAATGCGAATTCATAAGGGATACCTCTATTATAGTTCTTCTCTGGCTATTTACAGAAATAAACTAACACCAGGCAAATTGATTCCGGATAGTCCGATGGAAACCGTATTAATCGATGATCACGGACATGGTGCACACTGGCATATTACGAAACCTGTGTCTTTCGACGATAAGGGATTTATGTATGTTCCATTTGGAACCCCTTCAAATAACTGCATGGACATGGCCAATACTCCTGGAGGAAAACCAGGACAACCTGGAATAACTCCTTGTCCCGAACTGGTACAACATGGCGGTATCTGGCGTTTTGATGCAAATAAAATTGGATTAACTCAAAAAGACGGCACTTTATTCGCTACAGGATTACGCAGCATAGTAGCCATGGATTGGAATAAAGCAGATAAGAGCCTATATGTAGTACAACATGGCCGTGATAATCTCCACCGTCTATTTCCTGAACTTTATACAGCTTGGGAAAGTGCCGTGCTTCCTTCGGAAGAATTTCTGAAAATTAAAGAGGGTGATGATGCAGGATGGCCATATTATTACTATGATCAAATCCAAAAGAAAAAACTAATGACTCCAGAGTACGGGGGGGATGGAAAAAAAGAAGGAAAAGGTAGAGAATTGGCACAACCTCTAATCGGATTTCCGGGACATTGGGCTCCAAACGATTTATATTTTTATCAGGGTAATCAGTTCCCAGAACGCTATAAAAATGGAGCATTCATAGCATTTCATGGGTCAACAAATCGAGCTCCATATCCCCAGGCTGGATATTTTGTTGCATTTGTACCTTTCAAAAATGGAGCACCTTCAGGAGATTGGGAAGTTTTTGCAGATGGTTTTGCAGGAGTGAATCCGATTGTCAATGTAAGGGATGCCAAGATGCGACCGATGGGCATAGCTGAAGGCCCCGATGGCTCATTGTATATTAGTGAAACAGAAAAAGGCCGAATTTGGCGGGTGATGTTTAAGGGCGACAAAAAAACCTTTGGTGCTCCTCAACTCGCTAATATGGAAAAGCATAAATTACTCTCGCATATTCGTACACCGGATGAAATAAAAGATAATCTTGAAAAAGGTAAAATTAAACCTGAAGCAGCACTTTATAATACCTATTGTTCAGCCTGCCACCAAAACGATGGTAAAGGAGATGGAAACCGATTCCCACCCCTGGGCGGAACAGATTGGGTGACAGGTGATAAGACAAGGTTGTTAAATGTAGTTTTAAAGGGTTTAAATGGGGAAATTGTTGTAAATGGCAAACCTTATAATGGACTGATGCCGGCACATAATTTCCTAAAAGATGAAGAAGTTGCCAATATACTGACTTATATACGTTCCAATTTTGGAAACAGTGCAGGCCCAATTAGCGTACAAGAAGTAATCGATTTCAGAAAAGCGAATAAGTGATCTGTAAATAGTATGATTCATAATATGATGTAACATGAATAGTACCTATATTAGGTTGTAATTTTTATTGAAGTACTTAATTTAGATAATTGCCTTATAGGTAATTGTTAATCATAAAAAATAAACTTAAATCAAATATTTAAATGAAACGTAGAGACGTTATTAAAGGTCTGACAATGTTACCATTAGCGGGTGGATTTGTTGGAAGTACCCAAGCTGCAACCAACGCTGAAGGCACAGGCATTTTAGAAATGATGGCCGGTGAAAATCTTGCTTCCGGACCTATGAAATTTGGCCCTGAGGTTTACCGATCATTGGGAGTTGAACCGGTAATTAATTGCCGTGGTACCTTTACAATTATCGGGGCATCTACTTTGGTTCCTGAAGCTAAAGAAGCGATGTACAATGCACAATCTAACTATGTACAACTTGACGAACTGGCAATGGGTGTAGGTAAAAGGCTTGCAGAATTATCCGGCGCTGAATGGGGAGTAGTTTCATGTGGCTGTGCAGGCGGAATGAAAATTGCAACTATTGCAGCAGTAACAGGTGGTAATCCTGAAAAACTGGTTCGCGTTCCCGATTTAACCGGTTTCGAAAAAACCGAAGTCATTATCCCACGCGTATCACGTAATACATACGACCATGCAATCAGAAATGCAGGTGTAAAAATAGTTACAGTAGAAACTCAGGAAGAACTTGAAGCTGCCATTAATCCAAGGACAGCGATGATCTATATGACGCCAACTTCAGCACCTGGCGATACAGGACCGTTGTCCATAAATGCAATTTCAAAAGCTGCCAAGTTAAAAGGAGTTCCAGTTTTTGTAGATGCAGCTGCCGAAGCACTGACATTAAATCCAAACGTTCATCTCGCTGATGGAGCAACTGTTGTTGCTTACAGTGGTGGAAAAGCCATTCGTGGTCCTCAAAGTGCGGGCTTATTGTTAGGTGATAAAAAATTCCTGATGGCTGCCTGGCAGGCAAGTTCACCACACCATGGTGCAGGCCGTGATAATAAGGTTGGTAAAGAAGAGCAAATAGGTATGCTTGCAGCTGTAGAGGCATGGGCAAAACGTAATCATGCACAGGAAGAGTTGAATTGGACGGGTTATCTGGAAACTATTTCTAAACGCGTTTCAGCAATTAGCGGTGTTTCAACCAGTATCCGTCAGCCAGAAGGCCTTGATAACCGCACACCAACACTTACTATTTCATGGGATCCTGCTAAATTTAATGCAACAGGACAAGAGATGGCTACTTACCTATCTACCACAAAACCACGTATTGCGCTCAGTGCAGGTGGCGGTCGGCGCGGTAATACAGGATCAGAAAATTTAACTTCTATTTCAGTAGCGGCATTCATGATGCAGCCTGGAGATGACAAAATCGTAGCCGATCGTATCTTTGACGCCTTGAATATGAAACGTCCGGCTACTCCTGAAATGAAAGCACCTTCAACGGATCTAAAAGGACGCTGGGCTGTCACTATTCAATACTTCAACGAAGTAAGTAAACATACTTTCAGCATCGAACAGCAAGATACAAACTGGGTTAAAGGTTCTCATACTAGCTCCTTTACAACGAATGATCTTGAAGGTACAATTGACGGCAATGTAGTAATTTTCAGAAGTGCATCCAGAATGATGGCCGATAACGTTCCATTTACTTTCTCAGGAACTGTTAACGGAGATACGATGTCTGGAAATATTCACCATGGAGAGTATCTTACATCTACATTTACTGCAAAGAAACTTGTTATGCCAAGCAATCGTCAGAGAATTCACGTTCCGGTTGGCCCACCATTATCAAGTTGATAGCTAATCATTATTAAATAAAAAAGCTCCTTATAATTACAATAAGGAGCTTTTTTATTTAAAACATGTTGTGATTTCTCAGTTAAATTTTCCCGAGCCCAGCATATAGCAATGTTGATTTACAAGATTACTATAAATAATCATTCACATCTGCTCCCCTGACTCTATCATTTTAATGAACATGAGTCCGACATTAAACATTACCTGTTAAACTTGAACTCGACATAATAGTTGAAATCACATACCTGCCTGCCGGCAGGCAGGGAAACATAGCATTACATAACCGCCCAACTTCATGTTAGAAATAGATACCCTTAATGCTTCGCTTTAAGCTTTGGAATTTAAGACTGCCTCCATTTTGTCTCCACCCCCTGCTTCCCTATAAACTCCTGAAAATCTGCAAGCAGTTGTTTTCCTTCCCTAACCTTTTGCGGGATTATCTGCTTTTTCAAAGAATAACTAACTAATAAACCCACTGCTTCACCTATACTCCATTCAACAGGATGCAAACGATAACAGCCATTCGTAATATGCGTTGTTCCAATGTTCTTACTGGCAGGTAAAAGATTTTCCATCCTTACAGGTAACAAAGATCCCAATGGAATCTGAAATGGCAATGAGGCAAAATCTATGTAATTATCTCCGCGACTACTTGGATGAAGATCAATATGATAATATCCAATTCCTACACTATCATAGAAATCTGCCGCTTTTTTCCCCGCT
>JBIIRT010000216.1:0-2739 GCA_044341405.1 Daejeonella sp.
CTTATGGATTATTTCCTCAATTTCATAAAGGTGAGGAAGTGGTACTTAATTCTGTCGTTTCTTATGCTCCTCAAATGGGTATTCGATATGAAGTTTCGCCTTTACCCCAGGTGTATTTGTCTGAAAGTGGAACAGTAAAATTTGGCGAAACTGAGCTTGAGCTCATCTTTTCACCCGGTCATTCGCCTGCGCATCTATGTTTTTTGAACAAGGAAGAAAATTTTCTAATTGGCGGTGATGTATTGTTTTACCGAAGCATAGGCCGCACAGATCTGCCCGGTGGTAATCATGATCTGTTAATCAGCAATATACGCGAAAAGCTATTTAGTCTTCCTGATGAAACCAGAGTTTACCCTGGTCATGGACCTGCAACAAGTATTGGACTTGAGAAACAATTCAATCCTTTTTTAAGCTGACCTTAAGAATAAAAGGGTGAACACATCTTACTACATCGCCAAAAGGTATTTATTCTCGAAGAAATCCGTCAATGCAATAAACTTTATCTCAGGAATCTCAATGCTTGGGGTATTTGTGGGAAGTGCAGCATTGATTATCATCCTTTCAGTTTTTAATGGCTTTGAGAATATTGTACTTTCTATGTACAATACTTTTAGTCCGGAACTAAGAATTGAGCCAGTTCTGGGTAAAACATTCGATCCTTCGGATAAGCGTTTTATAAAGCTTAAAAACGATAAACGCACACTTAACTATACTGAAGTTTTAGAAGAAAAAGCATTGGTCAGATATGGTGAAAGCCAGTCCATTGCATTGATCAAGGGAGTTAGCGAAGGTTTTATGAAAAACAGAACTGGACTTGATTCGGTTATATCAAGCGGTAGTTTTACGCTTAAGCATCTTGGTAGAGATATGGCTGTAATCGGTTCTGGTCTTCAAAATTCCCTATCGGTAAATCTCAGTAATGAGTTTCAAACACTTGAAATTTATTCCCCAAAAAAGGGCGCGTCAAATTCTGTCAACCCAGCCGATGAATTTAATATTCGTTCTATTTATCCATCGGGTGTTTTTAGAGTGCAGCAGGAATTCGATAATATGGTTATTGTACCCATTCAGTTTGCACGTACTTTGCTTGACGAAGAAAAATTGATTTCTTTTATTGAGATTAATACGGTGCCCGGTACAGATGTGGAGGACTTTCATGAAGAGATTAAAAGCATTTTTGGAAAGAATTTTATAATCAAAGACCGCCGTCAGCAAAATGAACTGCTTTATAAAATCCTGAACTCAGAAAAATGGGCTATTTTTCTGATCCTTACCTTTGTTCTCATCATTGCAATATTCAATATCATTGGCTCCTTAACTATGCTGGTGATTGATAAACGTAAAGACATCGCTATTTTGAGTAGTCTCGGAGCAAACAAGGAATTGATTAGAGGGATATTTTTTATTGAGGGGATGATGATATCGATGTTAGGGTGTATTATTGGAATGGCTTCCGGACTAATATTCATTCTCTTACAGCAGAAATTTGGTTTCATTTCGATGTCAGGAGCTAATATGATCATTGATCATTATCCTGTAGGAATCAAGTTAACCGACTTTTTCCTAGTCTTTGCAACCGTTTTGATTGTTTCAGTGGTTGCCTCAGGAATTTCTTCGCGGTTAAGTGTGAAAAACTCGGTTAACCTTAGGGAGGACTTGTAAATAATCTATATTTTGAGTAACTTGTTAGAATAAATTAACCATTAATCTACCTGTAATGAAGAAACTTATCTTAAAATTATTAGTACTAGTTTTTGCCTTAACCTTAAATTCCTGTGCTACCATTCTTGGAGGTAAGGTTACTGAACATCAAAGAAGTAAGCCATCGGCTGGTGAGCCTTCACGTAAGGTTCGTGCAGCTGCCTTAATTGCAGATATAATATTATTCTGGCCTGGAGCAATTGTGGATTTTGCAACTGGAGCTATTTACCAGCCGGATAAGAGAACTGAAGCGGAAAAGTCTAAAAAAAATTAGACTAAAATTTCCCTGTGGTTGGTGTTATCACCAACCACGTAATATGATCGTGCCTGGTTCGGTTAGAACACCGAGCAGAGGGGAATTTTACAGACAGATCGAGTTATAAATATTTGTTTGTTAAGAGATAATTTTTCACATAATCCTGAACACCCGCTTCCAAACTATAGAATTCCAAGCTATAACCGATTGATCTTAACTTTTCCATGCTTGCCTCGGTAAAATACTGATACTTTTCACGAATATCTTCCGGTGTAGGAACAAATGAAATAGAAACCGGGGTATTCATTGCATGGAAGGTTTGTGTTGCAAGATCAAGGAAAGTACGTGCTTTACCTGTCCCCAGGTTATAAATACCCGAATCTTTACGATGATGCATCAGGAAATATAACACATTGACCACGTCTTTGATGTAAACAAAATCTCGCATCTGTTCGCCATCCTTAAATTCGGGGTTATGAGATTTAAATAATTTCATGTCCCCTGTTTTTTTGATCTGATTGAAAGTATGGAAGATTACCGAGGCCATACGTCCTTTATGATATTCATTCGGGCCATACACATTGAAAAATTTTAATCCTGTCCAGAAATAAGGTTTCTTCTCCTGTTTTAAAGCCCAGATATCAAAATCATTTTTCGAATCACCATAAGGATTCAGGGGTTTCAGCATTGGAATTTTAGATTCCTCATCCTGATAACCATGTTCTCCAAGGCCATACGTAGCAGCTGAAGAAGCATAAACAAAAGGAAGACCGAATTCTGTG
>JBIIRT010000022.1:0-31844 GCA_044341405.1 Daejeonella sp.
GCAAGAATCCTGATCACTAAACCAGGCATCGGAGCTTTGATTTCCGAGATTTTATTAGCCGTTAGATTATCCATACCCAGCTGATGCAAAAGTTCATCATATTGATCAGTTATCTGCATGGAATAAATATTTGTTCCAACCTTAACAGCGCAGGTTTTATCATCCCTGTTTATACTAACAAGCTCTGCATGGTATGATTTGCCCTTATGAATAATATGAAAAGTGCGATTATCGATTCTGACTAAATCTTTATCAATTGCCTGACCATCAATCGTTATATCACCATTGTTTGATTCGACCTCAAAATTGAATTTGTTATTTACTTTGATTTTGAGCATATCTTATTGGGTTAAGGCGTATTGAACTAAGTTTGAGCCCATTTTTAGAGCATTTTGGCGAGAATCCTCAGAATCACCGGCATAAGTTCCGGCATCCTCCCATCCATTACCAAGATCGGATTCAAATGTATAATAACAAACCATTCTCCCTTTATAAATTAATGCAAGACCTTGTGGCCGCTTACCGTCATGCTCATGAATCTTAGGAAGCCCATTAGAGAATTTAAATTTTTGATTATAAAGTATATGATTAGCTGGTAATTCTACAAAATCCAGTTCTGGAAAAACTTTCTTCATCTGTGGCCTAATAAATTGATCTAAACCATAATTATCATCAATATGCAAAAATCCACCCCCTGTTAAATATTTACGAATATTTAAAGCTTCCACGTCAGAAAAAACAATGTTTCCATGTCCGGTAAGATAAATAAAAGGGTAATTAAAGATGTCTATACTACCAGCCTCAACTATTGCTTCTTCCTTATCAAAATTAGTCGCAATATTTTTATTACAAAAGCTGATTAAATTTGGTAGTGCCGTACGGTTTGCATACCAATCCCCACCCCCATTATATTTCATCTTGGCAATCTTATAGGTCGGCGGACAAAAAGAGACAAAGATTCCAACAAATATGAAAAGTAAAATTCCAAAGAAAAGCTTCTCTAAATACTTCATCTATTTAAAAAATTTATCTCGAAACAAGCTTCCAAGGCCGCAGTTTCGGTCCTTAGCCTGGAATCCCCCAAACTTATGGGTATAAAATTATGACTCATGGCTAAATCGATCTCTGACGAAGTAAAATCTCCTTCAGGGCCTATCATTATAAGATAATCAGAATTAGGCTTGAATTGATCTTTAATAGCGAATTTTTTGGTTTCTACACAATGAGCGATAAATTTATTTGCATGCTTAGTTTTCAAGATGATGTCAGCAAAAGATTGTGGATCATTTAATTTGGGATGGAATGCTTTTATTGACTGCTTTACTGCTGTGGTAATCACTTTGTTAAGACGCTCAGTTTTGACGTCCCTACGCTCTGAATGTTCACAAATAATTGGCGTAATTTCATCTATTCCAATCTCAGTAGCTTTCTCCAGAAACCATTCCAGACGCTCAATGTTCTTGGTAGGGGCAATGGCTATATGTAAATAGTGATTTCTAAGACCATAATTTTTATGGACACTAAGGATATTAATTTTTGTCCTCTTTGGATGAGGTTCCTCTACAATTGCTTCATAAAATCCACCTTTACCATCAACCAGATTAAGTACACTGCCCTTCTGAAATCTCAGAACTTTTATACAATGCTTACTCTCCTCTTCACTCAGGATATAAGTCTCAGAATTAATTTCAGGAGTATAGAAAATATGCATGGAAAGCCCTCCAGATTAACGAATATCAACTGCATCTTCGTTGTTAATCACTAACTCAAGTTTTACTGATTCAACATTCTGATCAGCCTTCTTTAAGATGGTAATTATATATCCATTGAATTCACTTGCTTCACCCACATCAGGTATTTTCCCAAAGATCTCACTGACAAGGCCCGCTACAGTATCATAGTCGCCATCTTCAGGAAGATCATGCGGCAGGTATTCATTCACATCATAAATTGAAGCAGTGGCATCAATAATAAACTCATTTGCAGATACTTTTTCGACAATTGGCTTTTCCTCATCGTACTCATCTTGAATATCACCAACAAGTTCTTCTACAATATCTTCAGCAGTTACCATTCCAGCTGTACCTCCAAATTCATCAAGCACAATTGCAATTTGAATACGCTTTAACTGTAATTCACTCAAAAGATCATTAATCTTTTTTGTTTCTGGTATGAAATAAGGTTTACGGATTATTTCTTTCAGAATGCACTCCTTATTTTCAGCTAAGAGAGGTAAAATATCCTTAGCATGAACAATTCCTACAATTTTGTCAATTGTTTCATCGTAAACAGGAATTCTGGAATAACCCTCACGAATAATTATATCCAGTACTTCCTTATGAGGGGTGCTTAGTTCAATGCCTGAAATTTTGGTTCTTGGCACCATGATATTCTTAACAACACGATCATTGAAATCAAAAACATTCTTAATAAGCTCGTGCTCATTAGTTTCAAGCGCTCCACTTTCTTTACCCTGATCAAGAAGATATTGCAACTCTTCAGAACTATGGTGTGCTTCATGACCTCCTATTGTTGCAATTCCCAGTATTCTTAATATGAAATTTGCGAAACCATTCAATAACCAGATAAATGGCCTGAAAATCAAATAAAAGAAATGAAGTGGTAAAGCAATCCCCATGGTTGTACCTATAGGACGCTGTATTGCCAGCGATTTAGGAGCAAGCTCCCCAAATACAATATGCAATACGGTAATGATGGCAAAGGCCAGGATATGACCAATATTTGTGGCCACCGAGGAGGTCATATCAATATTTATAAAATTGAAGAAATTACTGACGATTTTTGTCATTACTTCTTCACCAACCCAACCTAAGCCAAGCGAAGCTAATGTTATTCCGAGCTGAGTTGCGGCAAGATAACCATCCAGGTGCTGAGTCATATGCTTAGCTATCTTAGCCACCCGACTTCCGGTTTTTGCTTTAATTTCAATTTGTGAAGCACGCACTTTTACCAAAGCGAATTCAGCAGCAACAAAAAAGCCGTTTAAAAAAACAAGGAAAAGTGTAAAAAACAGCGCGAGGCCCATGTTATTTATGTATTTGAGAATGTGGTCTTATATAACTCCAGACTTTCTTTTATGACTTTAAATGCATAGTTTTTACCAAGCAAATGCTCTATGCTAACATTTTTACGTTCCAAAGCCTTATAATCCTGAAAAAAACGAACAATTTCCGTCATAGTATGTGGAGGTAATTCTTTCAGGTCTTCAATATAATTTACAGACATGTCATGCCTGGCAACAGCGATGATTTTATCATCTTGTTCACCATTATCAACCATATGCATTACACCAACAACTTTTGCTTCTACAATTGCCATTGGATATACATCAACTGAACAAAGCACTAATATATCTAAAGGATCTTTATCATCACAATATGTCTGGGGAATGAAACCATAGTTAGCAGGATACATAACAGATGAAAAAAGTACGCGGTCCAACCTAATCAAACCTGATGCTTTATCAATCTCATATTTAGCTTTCGAGCCTTTAGGAATTTCAATAATTGCATTTACATGCGAAGGGATATCTTCACCGGGAGAAACATTATGCCAGGGATGGTCTTTATTCATTTATTTAAGGATATTGCTATTCATCATCGTTCTTTTCTCCCTCAATTTTCCTTTTTAAATAGGTTACAATTAATGGTATGGCTGTTATCAGAATGAATCCAATGACTATAAATAAAAGATAGTCATTGATTTCCTGTTCAAAACTTCTACCAAGAAAATATCCTAACAAAGTTAAGGATGTAATCCAAAGTATAGCACCCGAAATATTATAAAATGCAAATTTATTGAAATCAAGCTTTACAATTCCTGCAATAATTGGAGCGAAAGTACGAACGATTGGAATGAACCTGCCCATAATCAATGCGAAAGCACCTTGCTTTCTGTAATAAACTTCAGCGGCTTTAAGATATTTCTTTTTGAAAAAAAATGAATCATTCCGCTGGTATAAAACAGGCCCTGTTCGCCTCCCAAACCAATATCCAACAAAATTACCAGCAATTGCAGCCAGGATCAAACCGATAACCAGTATGTAAATTGATACATCCAATTTATCTGTGGCAACAAACATTCCTGCCAGAAACAAAAGGTAATCTCCCGGGAGGAAAAACCCAAAAAACAAACCTGTTTCGGCAAATATCACGAACAGAAGCAAGTAAAAACCTCCTTCACGAAGCAATTTTACAGGGTCAATAAGATGTTGAAAGTAGTCCCAGAACTCGTGCATAAAATCTATATGCGTAAAGCTACAATATTTAAGTAATAATTTAGCTTAGAAAAGGTTAGATATGAAACCTGGATATATCCCTACAATTATCGTTAAGAAGGCAGAAAAGCCTAGAACAAAATTGAAATAAGGCGAAGCCTGAATTTCTGAACGCTCTGCAGACTTAAAATACATAGCCACAACTACTCTTAAATAATAATAGATTCCAATTAAAGCATTAACTACTGCAAGCATTACAAGCCAGATATGATATTCGGACAAAGCAGTTGAGAACATCATAAATTTACCAATAAACCCAGCCGTTAATGGTATTCCTGCAAGAGAAAGCATTGCAACGGTAAGGGTAAATGCAATAAATGGATTTCTTTTAGCAAGTCCTGTGAAGCTATCAAAATTATCAGACCCAGTTTGTGCTTTAACAAGAATAAGCACAGCAAATGCAATTATGGAGGCTATAGAATATGCACTGGCATACAGAAACACAGAATTACCAGAATCGGGACCTAAAGCTATAATTGCAAATAACATATAACCTGCATGGGAGATACTGGAAAAAGCAAGCATTCTTTTAAAACTATGCTGATACAAAGCGGTAACATTTCCAATGAAAAGCGTTAAAACAGCAATCACCAAAAGTACAGGCATCCAGAATTCATGTAGTGGTGCAAAGCAGATCATGAACAAACGCAAGAATGCGGCAAATCCTGCAGTTTTAACTACCGTACTCATAAAGGCTGTTATAATTGTTGGAGATCCCTCATAAACATCCGGAGTCCAAAAATGGAATGGAGCAGCGCCAACCTTAAAACTTAATCCAATAATCATTAAAGTTAGTCCGGTATAGAATAATGGAGAAATATTTGCCGGATTTGATATAACGTACTCCTTGATATCCCCCAAGTCAAAACTTCCGGTAGATCCATAAAGGAAGGCAATTCCCATTAATAAAAATCCGGTCGAAAAGGCACCAGTCAAAAAATACTTCAATGCAGCTTCATTAGACTTAAAATCATCCTTACGGATACCAGCAAGGATATAAAGACTAACAGACATGATCTCAATTCCAATAAAGAGCATAGAAAGATTATTGAATGAAACCATCACCAGAATTCCGATAAGAGCAAAAAGCATGATTGCATAATATTCAGCGACATTTTCACTGATTTGCTCAAAATAATCTTTGGATATTAACAAGATAAGCATGGTGGAGACAATACCTATTGCTGTAAACGCCACGGCAAAATTATCAAACTGCATCATCCCACTATAAATTGGTGTAGCACCCGAGTTCCATTCAATTACTGTCAGAACAAGAGCGGCAATCAAACCAAGCAAACTAACTGGCAGTAAAGCATTTTTTGCCTTATACAAGCCTAAGTAAAGAACCAGTATGGCTAAAACAGATAGGGTTATTAATGCGCTCATGCTTTTATTTAACTAATATTTTTTGATTGACCTGGTCTAAGAGGTTAATAACTGCCGCCTCTGAAATATGCAGGATTGGTTGAGGATATACCCCAATTAAAATCACCAGAAGAGAGATTATCAGTAAAACTGATTTTTCTGATCCATTAAGATCTTTAAAAATTGTGGTAATTGAATTTACTGGCCCCAGCATAACTTTTTGATACATTCTGAGCATATAAACTGCACCGAATATGATGGTTAAACCAGATATTGCAGCAAGCCAAATATTATAATTGTAGACACCCATTAGAAGTAAGAATTCTCCAACAAACCCGTTTGTCAGTGGTAAGGCCACAGTTCCCAATAAGGTAATAAGGAAAGTAATTGCAAGAATTGGTGCTGGCTTTGCTATTCCGCCCATTTGTGTCATATCGCGGGTATTTAATCTTCGGATTAATATATCTGCTATAAAAAACATTCCAACAACATTGATACCATGATTAAGCATTTGAATCATTGCACCCTGAAGGCCCTGCATGTTCCAGGCAAAAATCCCCGCAGAGATAAGCCCTACGTGGGCAATTGATGAATAGGCAATCAGTCTTTTGACATCGTTTTGTGTAAATGCAATTATTGATGCATAGACTATACCGATGACAGACAAAATAAGTGCTGTTTCGCCCCATGCATCAAAACCAAGTGGAGCAATAGGAATTAACCAGCGAATAACACCATAAATACCCATCTTAAGCATGATGCCTGAGAGCAACATTGTTCCGGCCGTAGGAGCTTCAGTATAGGTATCAGGTTGCCAGGTATGAAAAGGAAATACTGGCATTTTAATTGCAAATGCAATAAAGAAAGCCCAGAATACCCATGACTGAGTTACAGCATCAAGCTCAAGCTTGTAAAACTCCGCTAAATCATAGCTATTACCCGGAGTTTGCAGATGCAGGTAGATAATTGCCAGCAACATCAACAAACTTCCTGCGATGGTATAAATGAAAAATTTTAAATTAACCTTAATACGATTTTCTCCGCCCCATAAGGTACATATGAAGTAAACCGGTATCAATGCTGCCTCCCATCCAACGTAAAATAGAAATCCATCCAAAGCGGTAAAAACAAGCAGTAAACCGGTCTGCATAAAAAATATCAAAGCATAAAAAGCTTTCGGATTTTTTATGTCATGGTTATAACTTGATAAAACAATAATCGGAATGAGCAGATTTGTTAACAATAACATCAACAAGCTTATCCCATCAACTCCGGCCTTAAAGTTAATCCCAAACTGAGGAATCCAGGGCAAATCAATAAGAAACTGGGTGCTTGCATCAGGAACAAAGTTCAGATATAAAATAATAGTAATAACAAAGGATACCACAGAAAATACTCCTGAAAGTCCTTTCACTATTGTATTTCCTGAAAGGAGAACGACCAGTGCAGCTATGAGTGGAATAAAAATTTGTAACAGTAAGATTTCCATTTAAATTGTTCTACTCATTAATACTAAATTTTGTACATACTATAAACCAGTAAGGCAAGGATTCCGGCTACCATCATAAAAATGTAAAAGCCTACCATACCGGATTGAAGTAATCTAAAAGTTTTACTAGCCTCTATTGCTCCTTTTCCAAAGCCATTTACAAGGCCATCTATCCCTGCTTTATCAATCACTTTGAAAAAGAATCCCGACAAAGAATTAAGTGGACGTGTGATGATTGTGTCATAGATCTCATCTATAAAAAACTTGTTATACGAGAGTCTTGCTAGTCCGCTGCGACCGGTAATTTCATCAACTGGAATATGAGATTGCTTAACATAACGATTGTATGCATAAAGCATTGCAATGAGTGCTGCACCTACAGAAACAGCCATCAGGATGTATTCGGTGGTATGATCCAGCGTGAGATGACTTGATTTAGAAGCTGAAACCTCAAAAACAGGTGCGAGGAAAGCAGCTAACCAATGACTTCCACCAAACACCGCAGGAATACCTATCAATCCCCCAAGAGCTGATAAGATTGCCAGAACAATTAAAGGAATTGTCATAGATGCCGGTGATTCGTGCAGATGGTGCTCTTGTTCAGTTGTTCCTCTAAACTTTCCATTAAATGTGAGATACATCATCCGGAACATGTAAAACGAAGTGAACATTGCACCAACAAGAGCAACAAACCAGAAAACCTTATTATGTTCATAAACATGCGCAAGTATTTCATCTTTTGAAAAGAATCCTGAAAAAGGGGGTAAGCCTGCGATTGCAATCGTACCAATCATCATGGCCAGGTAGGTTACCGGCAATTTCTTTTTAAGTCCGCCCATATTTCGCATATCCTGCTCATTACTCATTGCATGAATAACGGACCCTGCGCCAAGGAAAAGTAAGGCTTTAAAAAACGCATGGGTAATTACATGAAAAAAAGCTCCAGTATAAGCACCAACTCCCAATCCTAGAAACATATATCCTAACTGAGAAACTGTAGAATAAGCTAATACTTTTTTGATATCAGTTTGAGTGACAGCAATTGCAGCCGCTAGAAATAAAGTAGCAAGTCCGATAATAGCCACTACCCCGAGTGTTGCAGGAGCAAGTGTAAATAAGATATTAGATCGGGCAATCATGTAAATACCAGCAGTAACCATTGTTGCTGCATGGATAAGAGCTGATACTGGTGTAGGCCCGGCCATAGCATCAGGCAACCAGGTAAAGAGTGGAATTTGTGCTGATTTACCGATAGCACCTACGAAGAGTAAGGCGGTGATTAAAATCATAACTGAGTCACCTGAAGCCATATTTGCTGCTAGTGGAAAAACAGCAGCAAACTCTACGCTATTAAAAGTTGTGAAAATTAGGAAAACTGCGATAAGAAAACCTAAATCGCCAATACGGTTCATCACGAAAGCCTTTTTTGCAGCACTTGCATATGATGAGTTGCTGAACCAGAATCCAATCAACAAGTAGGAACACAATCCTACGCCTTCCCATCCAATGAACATAATGACATAATTGGAACCAAGTACCAATAAAAGCATGAAAAATATGAACAAATTCAGATAGGAAAAAAATTTTCCGAAACCTTCATCATGGTGCATGTACCCTGTAGAATATACATGGATCAGGAAACCAATTCCAGTTACGATCAATAACATTATAGCACTTAGCGGATCAACCAGGAAAGAGAAAGGAATCTTCACATTTCCTGCACTTATCCAGTCAAAGATTGGAACTATGAATGATTTTACTTCAGATGAATTCAGTTCAAAGAAAATTCCCAGACTTACTGCAAAGGAGACAAGAACAGAAAGACAACCCACAAATCCAACAGCTGTTTTAGACAGTATATTACGGCCTAGTCCGTTGATAAGGAAACCTAAAAGTGGAAATAAAGGAACTAACCAAACTAAATTTATCATTATTATATGCTAATTATCATATTAATCACCCAATCGATCTTTTTGCCATCTGGCAGATTGAATTTCAGCAAAAAATCACCACTTAAGTTTATTCAAAATATTTACATCCGTTGAATTGATATTTCGGTAAACCATTACGATAATGGCCAAACCTATAGCCACTTCAGCAGCAGCTAATGCCATTATAAAAAATACAAAAACTTGTCCGGAAGGATCATTATGATGAACCGAAAATGCAGTGAGTAAAAGATTTACAGCATTTAACATCAATTCAATCGACATGAAAATAACAATTGCATTTCTACGGATTAACACTCCAATTACTCCAATTGCAAAAATGATTGTACTTAAAAGAATGTAATGGTTTAAAGGTACACCTTGAATTGCCTGAGTTACGTTTTCCATAATCTACCCTTGTTTAATATCTTTTTTAGCTAATAAAACTGCTCCAACCATAGCTGAAAGCAAGAGAATAGATGAAATCTCAAACGGTAAAAGGAATTTGCTGAATAAGACCTTTCCCAGGTTTTTCACAAGACCCAAATCCTGAGTCTGAAGAACCAGAGGATCAGAAGCATTCAAGGCCTTTACCGAGCCAACCAATGTTATAATGAGACACATACCTGCTATTACACCAACCATTTTAAGAAGATTGGATTTCGAACCGATTGAACCTTCATTTAGATTGAGTAACATGAGGACAAAAAGAAATAGCACCATTATTGCACCCATGTATACAATGAAATTCACTATAGCAAGAAATTGTGCATTGAGCATAATATAGTGCAGAGTGAATGTAAAAAAAGTGACGATAAGATAAAGCACGCTATGAACCGGATTCTTCGAAAATATCACCAGAAGGGCGAAGAATATGGTTAAAAAAGCAACAAAATAAAAAAGAGATACACTCATTAATAAGTTAATTTAATCTTCACTCCCATTTTGGGCAAAGGTATAATTTCTGCCGAAATTATCACAGGTTACGGCTTCCTCAATTCAAAAATATTAGTTCTGCTGAACCTTCATAGACTCTTCAACTAACTTATCTTTACCGTAAATAAAATCTTTTCTAAGATAGTCTGCAGGAACAATTGGTCCATCTAAATAGATTGCTTCTTTCGGACAGGCTTCTTCACACAACCCGCAAAAAATGCAGCGCAGCATATTGATCTCATAGACAGCTGCATACTTTTCTTCACGATACAAAGTTTCTTCACCTTTTTGACGCTCAGCAGCAATCATTGTGATGGCTTCTGCCGGACAAGATAGTGCACAGAGTCCGCATGCAGTACAACGCTCACGGCCTTCTTCATCCCTTTTTAGTGAATGCATTCCTCTCCAGTTCTCAGAAAACTCACGTTCAACCTCGGGATAAAAAATAGTTTCCTTCTTTTTGAACATGTGTTTGAAAGTTATTCCCATCCCCTGAAATATTGCCGGAAGATATAATCTCTCCCAGAAATTCATCGGTTTCTGTTCTAAAACTTTTTTCCTGTTACTTAATGGTTCCATAAACCTTAAATCCTCCTCAAAGGGGTTTTAATTATTGATTAAACGGTCAATTGCAGACCAATTATAATTTGTCAATTAGTGTAATTACAATACCAGTAATTACGATGTTGGCAATTGCCAAAGGAATTAAAATTTTCCAACCGAGATTCATCAACTGATCGTATCTGAAACGAGGTACCGTCCACCTCACCCACATAAACAGGAAGATGAATGCAAATATCTTCAAAATCAGGACACCCATTCCAATTAATGGTCCAAACAAAGGCCCAAGCAGTTCATTTACAAAATCCATTCCAGGATAATTATACCCACCAAAATATAATGTTGACATTACCGCAGAAGCCAAAAACATATTCAGATACTCTGCGAACATAAACGCTCCCATTTTGAAACCTGAGTATTCAGTATGGTAACCACCCACTAGTTCAGTTTCACATTCGGGTAAATCGAAAGGGGTTCGATTAGTTTCTGCAAAAGAACAGATAAGAAAAATAAGGAATCCGACAGGCTGATAAAAAACATTCCAATTAATTCCATGCTGCTGCTCAGCTATTTCCTTCATACTAAGGGTATTGGTAAGCATAAGCAATGCTATAATCGATAATCCCATTGGAATTTCGTAGCTGATACTTTGGGAAGCGGCCCTAACAGCACCCATCAGTGAAAACTTATTATTTGAAGCCCATCCCCCGATCATAATTCCATAAACGCCCAATGAAACTACTCCAAAAATATAGAGTATTCCAACATTGATATCCGTAATCTGTAAACTAACCTGACGACCGAATATCTCAACATCCTGGCCCCAGGGAATAACAGCACTACCAAGAAAGGATGTAAATAATGCGAGCGATGGTCCTAAAATAAAAAGAGCCTTACTTGAATCTGTAGGAATAATTTCTTCCTTAAAAAACATTTTGAGTCCGTCAGCAAGTGGCTGGAACATTCCACCGGGACCCGCCCTGTTTGGCCCAACTCTGTCTTGAAGGAAACCTGCAATCTTTCTCTCCGCAAGTGTGGAATAGGCAGCAATGGTAAGACTGACCAAAAATATGACCAAAATTAGCCCGAATTTCTCAATTATAAACGCTAGTTCCATCAGATTTTTGTTGCTCGTTCAAATTCAATTTTATTTGCTTCAATCAAAACCTGATTTTCTTTGATCACAGGTAATGGAGCAAACTCATAATGATTAGAGGATATTACAGAGGTTTGTGCAATATGCCGCGGACCTTCAATAATCCAGCTACTGGTATTTTTAGTTTCAAAGCGGCAGGTATTACAAATAAAATCTTCTACCTCGCCAAATTGATCCTTACGGCCTGTAACTCGCAGTACTTCATCTCCTTTGTACCACAGCGTTACTTTTCCTTTACAGGTTGGGCAATCGCGATGAGCATCCACAGGCTTTGTAAACCAAACCCGATTCTTAAAACGGAATGTTTTATCGGTTAAAGCACCTACCGGACAAACATCGATTACATTACCAGAAAAATCATTTTCAATTGCCTTTTCGATATAAGTTGAAATTTCTGAAGCGTCACCTCTGCCTAAAATACCATGTAATCGATTATCAGTAATCTGATTTGCAACATAAACACATCTATAGCATAAAATGCAGCGCGTCATGTGTAACTGAATCTTATCGCCAATATCTATTTTATCAAAGGTACGACGATCAAATTCATACCTTGTATTACCTACACCGTGCTCAAAAGACAAATCTTGTAAATGACATTCTCCCGCCTGATCACAAATCGGGCAGTCGAGCGGGTGATTGATCAATAAAATTTCAACTACTCCCTTTCTTGCCTCAATTACTTCAGGTGAAGTGATATTTTGGACTTCCATTCCATCCATTACACCAGTGCGGCATGAGGCAACCAGCTTAGGCATTGGACGAGGATCCTTTTCAGAACCCTTACTTACTTTAACAAGACAGGTCCGGCATTTTCCGCCACTACCTTCAAGTTTAGAATAATAGCACATTGCAGGTGGTACAATATCTCCACCAATCTGACGTGCAGCGTTGAGAATACTTGTACCCGGTTCTACTTCAACCGTGATCCCATCTATTGTAACTTTAACTTTTTCGCTCATTGTTTAAATTCAAAACCTGTGCTAAATATGAATAGGCTTGCCATCTAAAATTGTGAATTTTAACTACTAACTACCTCTTCTAATTTTGGTAAGGGATCTGCATACTTTGCAAGACCATAGTTCTTCGCTACTGCTTCCTTTGGCTCGTTAACATGCCATTCAAATTCATCGCGGAAATGACGGATTGCACTGGCAACAGGCCAGGCGGCGGCATCTCCCAAGGGGCAAATAGTATTTCCTTCGATTTTCTTAGAAACATCAACCAATAGGTCTATATCACTCAGTTTTCCATGACCATATTCCAAACGGTGAAGCACTTTCTCCATCCAACCGGTTCCTTCACGGCATGGTGAACACTGTCCGCAACTTTCATGATGATAGAACCGTGAGAAATTCCAGGTATTTCTAACAATACACTGGTCTTCATCAAAAGCAATAAAACCACCAGAACCTAACATACTTCCACTTTGAAAACCTCCATCAGAAAGTGATTCATAGCTCATCAAACGGGGCTGACCATTAATTGTATTCAAAATAAGATTAGCCGGAAGAATTGGCACTGAAGAGCCTCCAGCAACAACAGCCTTTAATCTTTTCCCGTTTGCAATACCCCCACAATATTCATCAGAATATATAAACTCTTCAACCGGAACACCTAATTCAATTTCATATACACCTGGCTTTTTGAGGTTTCCAGAGGCAGAAATCAATTTTGTTCCTGTACTTCTGCCATTCCCGATCTTGGCATACTCCTCGCCGCCATCATTAATAATAGGCACTACAGCTGCGATAGTTTCTACATTATTTACCACTGTAGGACAAGCCCAAACACCTGATATTGCAGGAAAAGGAGGCTTTATTCTTGGATTACCACGCTTACCTTCCAGTGATTCAATCAAAGCAGTTTCTTCACCACAAATATATGCTCCGCCACCTGGCTGAACGTATAATTCAAGATCGTATCCTGAACCCAAGATATTTTTGCCAAGAAAACCAGCATTCTTTGCTTCAGCTATTGCACGCTCCAGGATTCTAATCTGAGGCATCATTTCGCCCCGGACATAGATATAGGATGTTTTTGCACCCAAAGCGAAACTGGCAACAATCATTCCTTCTATCAAAAGATGAGGGATATGGGTCATCAGAAATCTGTCCTTAAATGTGCCGGGTTCTGATTCATCAGCATTGCAGACCAGATAACGCTCACGGCCTTCCGGTTTTGCCAAAAAACTCCATTTCATACCGGTAGGAAAGCCTGCACCACCTCGTCCACGAAGTCCGGATGTTTTCACCTCTTCAACCACCGCATCAGGAGTCATAGTCTTTAAGGCTTTTTCTACCGAACGGTATCCTCCATTCTGACGATATACATCGAAAGTATGAATTCCAGGTACATTAATATTCTCTAATAATAACTTACGCGCCATGTTAAATCAAGATGAAAGATGGGAGACGAGAGATGGAAGACCCTGCTATAAAAAACTCAGCCTTATATCTCATAACTCACATCTCATTTCTCATATCTTATTCTTTAATGTTTCAATCAATTTATCTACACTCTCATTTGTTAAGTGCTCATAGAAAGTGTAATCAGGCCCAATCTGTAAAACCGGAGCCATTCCACATGCCGCTAAACACTCAACACCTCTCCAGCTAAACTTTCCATCTGCCGTAATTTCACCTTCTTTAACTCCTAAGGTCTTTTCAATATGGTCCATGATCTTCTCGGCACCAACCAGACAACATGGTCCGGTACGGCATACCTCCAAAACATACTTTCCCTGTGGGCGAAGAAAGAACATGGTATAAAAAGTGGCAACCTCGTAAACCTCTATTGGTTTTATCTGAAGGTATGATGCTACTTTATCCATTGCCTCCGGACTTACCCATCCGTATTCAGCCTGAACCAAATGCAGCACAGGTAGTAGAGCTGATTTTTGTTTTCCCTGAGGATAACGTGTTACAATCTCATCAAACTGTTTAATCAGTGCTGATGAGAATTCAATTTCCTTATGTTCAGTTACACTAAGCATCTAATTCTCCTGCAATTACGTTCAAGCTACTCATATTGATAATGGCATCGGATAACAACATTCCGGCACTCATCGGAGCATACATCTGGTAGTTAATAAAACTTGGTCTTCTGAAGTGCAGACGATAAGGTGAACGACCACCGTCATTAACCAGATAGAAACCCAACTCGCCATTACCCCCCTCAACTGCATGGTATACTTCAGTTTTTGGAGTATCAATCTCTCCCATCACAATTTTGAAATGGTAGATCAAAGCTTCCATACTATTATAAACCTCTTCTTTTGGAGGCAGGTAAAACTCAGGCACATCTGCATGAAAAACTCCTTTTGGTTCTTTTTCAATTTTTTGTAATGCCTGTTCTATAATTCTCAAGCTCTGCCACATTTCCTCGTTCCGCACTATATAGCGATCATATACATCACCACTTGTACCCACCGGAATTTCAAAATCAAAATCCTGGTAAGAGGAATAAGGTTCATTTACCCTCACATCATAATCCACTCCGGTTGCCCGTAAAATAGGACCACTCCAACTATAATTTAAAGCGGTTTCAGGATCAACGGCAGCAACACCTGAAGTTCGTTCGATAAAAATTCTGTTCCGGTTAAATAAAGTTTCAAATTCTTTAAGAATAGGTGGAAATTTAAGGAGGAATTTCTTGATTTTAGCAAAAGCAATATCATTAAAATCACGCTCAAATCCACCAATACGGCCGATATTAGTCGTCAGTCTGGCACCACATATCTCTTCATAAATTTCATAGATATGCTCTCTCTCCTCCATCAAATAGAGGAAGCCTGTAAATGCACCAGTATCAACACCTAATATTCCATTACAAATCAAGTGATCTGAGATACGGGCAAGCTCCATAACTATCACTCGGAGATAATCAACCCGCTTTGGAGTTTCGATACCGAGTAACTTCTCAACCGTCATGTGCCAACCCATATTGTTAATAGGAGATGAGCAATAATTTAAACGGTCAGTGAGCGGGGTAATCTGATAAAATGGACGGTGTTCAGCAATTTTCTCGAAGGCACGATGTATGTAGCCGATGGTTGAGACACCACTTATAATTCGTTCTCCATCCATGACCAAAACATTCTGAAAAACACCATGTGTTGCCGGATGGGTAGGACCTAGGTTTAATATAAACGTTTCCTTCTGCGGGTCGTTATCTGTAAATATGGGGTGATTCATCATCTTCCGAAGAAATAATCCTTTTTATCAACACGATTTGGGTCTTCCAGCGGATGTTCTCTTCTCATTGGAAAAACCGTCATATCATCAACATTTAAAACTCTTACCAGATTCGGATGTCCATCAAAAATGACTCCGAAAAAGTCAAATGTTTCACGTTCCATCCAGTTAGCACCTTCCCAAAGATTGGTTGCAGTTGGAATGTGCGGCGCATCTCCGTCAATAAATACTTTAATCCTTACACGTATGTTATTGGTTAAACTATGCAAATGATAGATTACACCAATTGATAAGTCCTGTTCAGGATAATGTATTGCAGTTATGTCTGTCAAATAATTAAACTTAAGCTCCTTATCTTCTTTAAGAAAACGTAGAACTTCGCTGATATTTTCAGAAGAGGTTTCAAAAGTTAATAAACCATATGGCTCTGAAGGTATAGAAATCCTATCTCCAAAAACTGAAGTTAAACTTTGAATGACTTGCTGATTATTGAGTTTGTCCATTTACTGGATTCCGTATCTTTCTAATAATGCTTTATACTCCGGTGATTCTCTCCTTCGAAGAGACTCATTTTTAACTAATTCCTGTATTTTATTGAACCCATCAATAATTGCTTCCGGTCTAGGTGGGCAACCTGGAACATAAACATCAACCGGAATAATTTCATCAATCCCCTGCATAACAGAATAAGTATCAAATATTCCACCACTACTGGCACAAGCTCCTACAGCAATCACCCAGCGTGGTTCTGCCATTTGTAGATAAACCTGCTTCAATACTGGTCCCATTTTTTTTGCAATTGTGCCCATGACCATTAACAAATCTGCTTGACGTGGTGAAAAACTTGGTCTTTCTGATCCAAAGCGGGCAAAATCATAATGTGATCCCATGGTTGCCATAAATTCAATGCCACAACAAGATGTAGCGAAAGGCAAAGGCCACAATGAATGTGATCTGGCTAATCCAACTACTTTATCCATGGATGTAGCAAAAAAACCTGAACCTTCAATACCAGGAGGCGCTTCTACCAAATTTATTTCAGTCATAATTCTTTAAAAGAAAAAGCCCAATTCAGATAAGTCTAAAATGAGCCCAAATTTAAGAAATTTAATGTTTTCAATTGTTTAAACAATTATTTAGAAACAGTCTAAACGCTATTCCCAATCCAATGCTTTCTTCTTTACTATATAGACAAATCCAAGTAAGAGCGTTCCCATAAAAACAAACATTTCCAACAAACCGTTTACGCCAAAATCTCGGAAATTAACCGCCCAAGGATACATGAAAATTACCTCGATATCAAAAAGCACAAAAAGAATGGCTACTAAAAAGTATTTAATTGAAAAGGGTTGCCGAGCATTTCCAATTGATTTTATACCCGACTCAAATGCAATTAACTTATCAGATGTTTTTCGCTTGGGCCCAGCCAAATGTGTTATGGTCATTGTCAGTGCTACAAAGCCAAAGGCAACAAGCATCTGAAAGATAATAGGGAGATAATTTACTGCTGTACTTTGTGCTTCCATGCTTATGTATTACGGCGCAAATATAAAAAAAAAGAAGTCCCTAAACAATGTTCAGGGACTTCTCTTAAAATTATAATAATATTTTTACTTATTACCCTCTATTGCCTTCACCGCTTGTGTTGCCGTGACATTTGCCGGATCCAACGCAATAACCTTGTCAAAATATTCCTTGGCTTTTACATTATCTGCATCCTTTCTTACGGCAACAGAACCAAGATAATTATATGCCTCAATAAGACCAGGAGTGCTTTTTGTAGCAAGTTCTGGTTTTTCAACTGTAACAAGATTTACATACCTGGCATAAAACGGGGCTGCCAGACCCTGACTATCGTTTTCATCATCCATAAGTCGATTGATACGACCTCTGTACTGCCAACCAATTTGTGTAGTAGGTGCACGCTGCAAAAGATATGAAAAAGAAGAATCTGCCTTTACTAATAAGTCTTTCCCTGGATTCATGTTCGCATTTTTTAATGCACCATAATTAAAATAGTATGAAGATCCCAAGTAGTAGTAATCAAGTAGAGCTCTTTCAGGGTTCTTAATAGAAATTTCATAAGCCTTTGCTGCAGCTTCGTATTTCTTTCCTTTAAACAAGGCCTGTCCAATTTCACTCATCACAGCGGCATTTGTAGAATCCATTTCTACAGCCTTGGTTATATTTGACAATCCTTCAGTGAACATTGTAGTATCCTTCATTTGGGCTCTTCCCAAATAAAGATAATCCTGAGAAATCAAACGGCTTGGCTCAACCTTAGAGATGAATTCTTTAAGTGCCTGAGCACTTGATGAAAAATTTCCATTTTCAAAAGCTGAGTAAGCTAAATAACGTAAAACTCTTGGGTTTACTTTATCAAGTTTCGCCATTTCAATAGCTTCTGCTTCAAGCAATTTGAAGTCCTTGGCTAAGAAAAGAAAATCTGCATGACGTAAGCGTGAATCTAACGAACGATCTGTCAGATCCATGTATTTCTCATAAAATTGAACCGCTTGCTGGATACGGCCAGCGTATTCTTTTTGAGACGTCCAGGCCCAGCCAAAATAAGTCTCAGCTAATTCGCGGTAAGCTGGACCGTAGCTTGGATCTAGAGCAATAACACTGTTAAATTCGGCAATCGCCTCAGGAAAGGCCTTACTTAATTTGTTGATCTTACCCAATTCAACTTTAGACCTCAAAAAGGTTTTATCAAGCTCAAATGCATTTCTGTATGCACTAAATGCCTCACCGTTCTTTTGCTGTGAACGATATGCATCACCTAAAACCAGATATAACTGTGCGTCTTTATCATTCAATAATTTTGACTTTTCAAGGTGAACCAATCCCTCTGTAATCATAGGTACTGGTGCATTAACATACGCTCGGCCGATGTAAAGATCTGTAGTGTGATCTTTCTTCTTGGTAAGCGATATTGCTTTATCAAAATTAGCTTTCGGACTACCCTTTCTTGCAAGCTCAACTGCGCCTAAGCCAACATGATTTAAAGCATATTCACCATTAGCGGTTATTCCTTTGCTAAATGCTGCTTTTGCTGAGTCGATATAATCCGGGCGAACGTATATCGGACTGGTTGTCAGGTATAAGTTGCCTAAGAAAAAGAAATTATCAGCATTTGCAGGCTGAGTACTTGTTAAGGTATTTAAAATAGCCTTTCCTTTCTGATACTGTTCCGCATCAATTGCCTTGCGGGCATCAGCTAAACTCTGAGCAAAAACTGCTGAACCAACTAATATCAACCCCAAGGTTATTTTTACTGCCTTGTTCATCATGTTATAATTTTAATTTAGTTTACAATATTTATCTCTCGTGAAGGAATACTATCCGGTAAAAGCCCGGATTTTAGTACAACCCTTTGTCCTCGTTCACCCGCGATGAATGACGCAAAACCTGTGCCTAAACCTGCACCACCTTCACAATTAATGACATATAATGACCTTGTTAGAGGATATAATCCTAAAGCAATGTCATTTTGAGTAGGTTTATAGAACGCATCAGAGCCAGCTTGACCCGATACATTCTTGACACCCAATATTTTCAAATCTCCAACTATACCCTCAAGATCCCTTGGGGGCTGTACCATCCAGTTAACACCTACAACTCCAATTGCACCCGGATTATCATGAACGTATCTTATAACTTCAGAATTTGATTTCAGCGCATAAACACCCTTCGTGGGGAGATTACTAACGCCAGCAAGTTCTTTAAAGTATCTCACTGTACTCGAATTTGCATTGTCAAAAACCAAACTTTGAATAGGTGAATCAAAACCTTTCAAAACTTGGATAATATCCTGAACCAAAACCAAAGAATCTTTTGCAGGATTCTTTGTTATTAAGGCGATGCCATCAATAGCAAAGCGATTTACACGGACTTTAATATTCCTACCTTCAAAGTACTTGGTTTCCTCAGGCGTTAAAAGTCTCGATAAAACCGCAACCTGGACACTGTCAATCAAAAATAAATTTAATAATTCATTTTCAGATTTCAATAAGAGATCCAACTTGGCATCCGGATAAGTACTTTCGAATAAATATTCCTGGTCCTCAATAATCGGTGCAAAAGATTCATCAACCAATATTTGTTCAAAACCACTTGTATAGGACTGTTGAACAGAACCAGAATTATTCTGGCAAGATAAAAGAACGAGCAGCAGACTTGATATAAAAGTATAATAAATCCTTTTCATATAAAATTAGGAGCGGAGTAAACGTACAAACCTGATAAAGGAATATATTATTAAGAGCAGTGCAAAAGCTACCCGATATTCAAAATCAAGATTAATTGGAAAATCTTTCCAAAAGATAATCGCAACTCCTAAAGCAAAGTATAAGGCAAACATACCAAGCCCTAAAATAAACAGAAATCGCTTTGCGGGCGATTTCTGTATTTTGTTTTCTTCTTTGGAGAAAGACATAGACAATTATTGTCCTGCCAACTGGAAGAAGATAGGCATAGTGTAAGCAACACGAACCGGGCGACCATTTTGAATACCTGGCTTCCAAGCCGGTGCATTTTTCAATACCCTTACAGCTTCTTCATCACATCCACCACCAATACCTCTTAAGACTTTGATATCTGTTAGATTACCATTCTTTTCAACTACAAAGCTCATAATCACACGACCTGTGATATTGTTTTCACGAGCCATTGGAGGATATTTCAAATTTTTCTGAAGGTATTTACCCCATCCGGCCATACCACCCTGAAATTCAGGAAGTACTTCCACACTTGCAAAATCCTTGATACTGTTATCTTCAATAACTGCTACCTCTTTAGGCGCTTCACCCACAGGTTCGTCAATTACGATATCTGCGTTTGGATCACCTTCAATAGTCTTCTGACCAGGATCTGCAACCTTTAGCTCTTCAACCGTTGGAGGTTCTTCATCTCTCACCTGTTCTGCCGGAACAACTACGGGAGGAGGGAATTTAATCTGATCGATTTTAGGCTTTGGCGGCTCTGGTGGAGGAGGAGGTAACTCTTCCTTATTGATTGGAGGAGGAGGTGCCAACACTACTTCAGTAATTTTCACCTTGTCTGCCTCTGGCAATATTCCGGAGATATATCTTATAATCAATGGTAATGAAACCATAGTTATAAAAAGCAAAGAGCCAACAATCACTGCTCGGCTTGTGGTTTTGGAATTATCTCTCCTCAACTCATAAGCTCCATAGTTCTTATTTCTCCCGGCAAATACAACATCCAGCCATTGCGGGTTGAATAAATCTATTTTAGACCCTAACATATTTAATTCTTTAAAGGGTTAATATTTGTTTAAAATCATTATTTGTAAAGACCATCACGCTTTAAAAGCGCGATATCTGGATCAGAAATCTCAACAATTGCATACCTTTCGATGTTTGAAACTTTCATTTCATCTAGGATATCCACAAAATTTCTGTAACTCGAATGCTCACTTGGTTTGATCAGTACAATCAGTCCTTTACTTGGATCACCGGTAGCTGCTATAACCTTTTTAGAAGTCTCAACCAGAGCTTTTCTGATTCCGTTTCTTCCATAGTTATCAACCTGAGGAGGGGTCAGGGGTTTATCAACAAGCCCCATATACCATTCCAAGCGATTGTTTGCACCAAGAAGTATAGTCATTGTTCTGTTATCAGCAACTGTTAATTCTTGCTGATCTACTTTTTCCTTATCAGGCATGGCTAAATCCATTGCCTGTGGTTTTGCCAGTGTAGTGGTAAGCATAAAGAATGTTATCAGAAGAAAGGCTAAATCAACCATTGCAGTTAAATCCACACGTGTTGATTGTTTCTTACTTCTAACTTTACCGCCTTTATTCTTACCCCCGCCGGAGGTGTCTAATTCTGCCATCGCGTTTTATATTAGTGTTACGATTATTCTTCGCCTGTCCTCAATGAGGTGATCAGACTAAATTTGTTAATGTTCTGATCCTGGAGGATATTCAATAATTTCTTAATTGAAGGATACTCCTCTTTCGAATCTCCCTTAATACTGACACGCATATCAACATTGTTTAGCTCTTTTGTAGCGTAGCGGGCTGATATTATCCAATCATGCAATTCAGATGGACGTATACCTACTGAATCAGTAGGCACACCAGGTTGAAGTCCGGGTTTACTCCGATCATCTCCCTTCATCATAATAATTTGCTTTAAATTACCAATTGGAACACCAAAGCTTTCTATAAGTGAAAAACGGGTTTTTTCTTCTTCTGTAAACTGTATTTGGTACTTTTCGCCCATCAATTCAAGAGTCCGTTTGCGTATAGGTTGTCCCGGTACTCCAAAAAATACTTTACCCTTTTGACCAATAGTCAATGTCGCTATGTCCAAATCCGGAAGCTTAAACTTTACAGTCGATGCTGGAGTATCAACCGGAAGAGGTTCAGGCTGACGGGCTGTTGCTGTTAGGATAAAGAAGGTAAGCAACAAAAACGCCACATCACACATTGCTGTCATGTCGATAGCTGTACTCTTTCTGGCAACTTTAATTCTAGGCATTGCTTATTTTTTAATTATTTAACTATTCACTATAGCGTTGAAAATATTCCGGATTTTCTATAAAATCCGGAATAAATTTTCAACAAAATTATTTATGAGTACTTGCATATGTTTGAACGATGGAGAAACCAGCCTCATCGATAGCATATGTCAATTTATCAATCTTAGAAGTAAATAGGTTGTACATGATGATCGCTAAGGCTGAAGTTGCAATACCTGTTGCAGTATTGATCAATGCTTCAGAGATACCGTTCGCAAGAGCAGCCTGATCCGGAGATCCTGCAGTTGATAAAGCCGCGAAGGCCTTAATCATACCCGTTACAGTACCTAATAGTCCCATCAAAGTACCAATGGATACCAAAGTAGCAATGACTGTTAAGTTTTGCTCTAACATTGGCATCTCTAAAGAAGTAGCTTCTTCGATATCCTTCTGTATGGCAAGACATTTTTGCTCAGTGTCCAACTTTGGATCAACTTCCATTTCTTTGTATTTCTTCAATCCAGATTTGATAACGTTTGCAACTGAACCTTCTTGCTTATCACATTCTGATATAGCAGAGTCAATATTACCAGCACCGATAAACCCTTGAATCTTTTTTACAAATTGGTCTACATTGCCTTTACCAGTAGCTTTGCTAATGACAAAGAAACGCTCGAATGAAAATACTATAACCATAAGGAATAAACCCATAAGAACTGGTACAACAAGTCCTCCTTTGTAAACCATTCCAAAATAGTTGCCTGGTAGTGGATGACCATTCTCTGGATCTCCACCCTCAAAATTTGAAGGATCCCCCATTACGAATTTCCATAATAGAACTCCGACAAAAATACACATCACAATAGACAGACTTGCAAAAATGTTTGAACCAGAGCTACTCTCTTTCTTAGCTGTTGTTGGTTTTGGTGCGTTCGCCATTTTTTTTAAATTTTAGTTTTAGTTGTTGATTAGAAAATATAAGTTAATTGATTTTTTGTTTGGTGCTGTTATATAATTATTAAGTTTTAATCATTTTAAAAAAATCCTTTAAAATCTCCCAATTGATTCGGGATAACAAAAATATAATTTTCGAGTTAATAAAAAATTTTTTGTGAATTTATTAATTCTATATGTTCAATCCTATCAAATCCGTCCCTAGAATGTGGCAAGCAACGCGCCATTCTAAAAAATGATTAAAACTTAATCATTATACAATGAAAACTATTTTTTATTGTAATTGCAAATTTGTTGAATGATTTTAAAGTGTACTAATCTAAAAAAAGTTTAGGATTTATACTAATTATTTCATTGTCAATAGATTATACACAATGTTTAAAATTTGATACAAATGCCTTTAATATGATTCAGCTTTCAAACTGATGGCTTAATCATCATAAAATCTAGAAAGTCTTTAAATTCTCCTTGGAATAACTGAAAAATAAAAGGGATTTAACAGTAAAAGATTGATTTAACTTGAGTTCGACATAAGGTAGGGTAAAAGGTCCCGTTTAAAATGATCTCATGATGCTCTGGAGCCGTAAGATTTGATTTTAGAAACCAATAACTGTGTTTTTTAGCTAAGTTCAGCCCTTTCCAACGGCGTATTTCCGGCAAGAAATCGTTGTCATTACAGCGAAAGCTGGAACCTCCTTCGGCAAGGTTTATTTAACACGGGGCAAAGAAAAATAGACCCTGCTTTCTAAAAGGAGAGATAAATATCAGTCTAAACTTACTCCAGCAAGATTCTATATCAAACTCACGTTAATTTATACATAAATCAACCGCCTGATTTTTTTACTTTGTATCCATCAGCAATAAGTAATGCTAGAACCTTGTCACGAAAATCTCCCTGAATTATAATTTCACCTTCCTTTGAAGATCCACCAACTCCACATTTTTGCTTCAGCTTTTTACCTAGCTGCTCGAGATCTACCTGCTTTCCAACAAAGCCGGTTATGAGCGTAACGGCTTTCCCGGCACGTTGCTTCTTATCTAGCTGTACCCTCAGATCCTGAAGATAAGGTTCCGGGGTTTCCGAAAGTTCAGATTCAAATGACGTATAACCAAAATCAGGATTTGTAGAATAAACAACCCCCTGCAGGCCTCTGTTCTTTTTAGACATATTAATTAAGGATATTTAAAGAATGTGGATTAACTCCAATATTCAAAATTGTTCCCATGGAAAAAGGATCACCATCCAGATGAACAGCTGCTTCATGTGATCTGGTAATAATGATCTTACGACCTTGAATAATCTCCAAATAATTTGATTTATGGGAATTCTTCCTAAACATTCGGAGTGCCAAGGCCGGAAAAATATAGAGCGGAAACGGCTTTACGATGCAAATATCTAACAAACCATCTTCCAATGATGCAAAAGGAGAAATATGTGCATTATTACCATATTGTGATGAATTAGCTATACTAATCATAAATGCTTTAAATTCATATTCCTTTCCATCTATAGTCAAATGATAGTATTGAGAATCATAATTAGAAACCTCTGAGAAAACTATCTTAATATAGTTACTTAGACCGCGCTTAATATTCTCTGCAAAGCGTGAACTTATCTGAGCATCAAATCCAACACCTGCCATATTGAAGAATTTCTTACCATTAAAAGTGCCGGTATCGATTTTACTAACATGAAAATTATTTATCCTTCTTATAGCTTGTACATCTCCAACCGGAATACCCAAAGATCTGGCCAGTCCGTTCCCCGACCCAAATGGAATAATTCCCATTAACTTATCGGTTCCATCAACTTCGCTTGCTACCTCGTTTATTGTGCCGTCACCCCCCACTGCAACCAGAATATCTGCACCATTTTTGATTGCCTCGGCTGCCAGTACAGATCCATGACCGTGATACTCTGTAAAGACACATTCATACTCAAATTTGCTCTTATCCAGATATTTATCAATCTTTTCAGGAAAATTATATTTGGCTTTCCCACCTGAAATTGGATTAATAACAAATAAAATTTTTCTTTTCAATTAAATTTAGATTTTAGCTCCAAAAATACTTTTAAATTTTTTAGAACATAATATTTATCCTACTTTTGAAATGCAAAAAAGTGGATCGATTTGCGTTGATTGCAACCACGTAAAAAAAAGTGCTAAAACATTCTGCAGGTTTTTACTTCGATCAAAACATCACTCCAATTTTCTGCTTAACACAAAAATTTTTTATTTCTTAAATATTAATTGAACAATTATGCCTTATTTATTTACTTCCGAATCAGTATCAGAAGGCCATCCTGATAAAGTGGCTGATCAGATCTCAGATGCATTGATTGATAACTTCTTGGCATGGGATCCTGATTCCAAAGTTGCCTGTGAAACCTTGGTTACAACCGGACTTGTGGTATTGGCTGGAGAAGTTAAATCACAAACTTACCTTGATGTCCAAAAAATTGCGAGAGAAGTAGTTCGTAAAATCGGATACACCAAATCTGAATATATGTTTGAAGCTGATTCATGTGGTGTGATTTCTGCAATTCATGAGCAATCTGCTGACATTAATCAGGGAGTTGACAGAGTTAAAAAACAAGATCAGGGCGCAGGCGACCAGGGAATGATGTTTGGTTATGCTACTGTTGAAACCGATAATTATATGCCATTGGCATTAGATCTTGCCCATAAGATATTAACAGAACTTGCTGCACTTCGTAGAGAGGATTCAGCAATTAAATATCTGCGCCCGGATGCAAAATCTCAGGTAACTATTGAATATAGCGATGATCACAGGCCAATTCGTATTGATGCCATAGTGGTTTCTACTCAGCATGACGACTTCGATACAGAAGTGAATATGCAGAAAAAGATTCAGCATGACATTGTATCTATTTTAATTCCTAGAATCAAAGCACAACTCAAGCCAGAGCTTCAGGCACTGTTTACTGATGCAATCAAATATCATGTCAATCCAACTGGGAAATTCGTGATTGGCGGGCCTCATGGAGATACCGGCTTAACTGGTCGTAAGATTATTGTTGATACTTATGGTGGAAAAGGTGCACACGGTGGTGGTGCTTTTTCAGGTAAAGACCCTTCAAAGGTTGATCGTTCAGCAGCTTATGCAACCCGTCATATTGCTAAAAATTTAGTTGCAGCAGGCGTTTGTAATGAAATACTGGTACAAGTATCATATGCAATTGGTGTAAAAGATCCTATGGGAATCTTTGTCGACACCTATGGTACCGCTAAAGTTGGTCTGAATGATGGAGAAATTGCACAAAAGATATCAGCAATATTCGATATGACTCCTTATGGAATCGAAACCCGTTTAAAGCTTCGTAATCCAATCTATTCTGAAACTGCAGCTTATGGGCATATGGGTCGTCAAAGCCAAGTGGTAACCAAAACCTTCTCTGGAAACAATGGAGAAAGCAAAACTGTAGAAGTTGAGTTGTTTACCTGGGAGAAACTGGATTATATTGATCAGGTTAAAAAAGCTTTCAATCTGGCTTAAAACTTTATTTTAATATTTTAAAGCCTTCTTTCGTCTTAGAGAGAAGGCTTTTTTGTTTAATATTGCATCCATGAATCCAGCATGTGCTTACCACCACCACAGCGACATGAATTTTCGCTTATACAAATGCGCAAATACGGAAAATAAAATAATCACAAACTGATGAAAAATCAGAATTTAAACCCCTGGAAAACTCTATCAAGTTTAAAAATTTATGAAAATCCATGGATCAGTCTGACTGAACATAAAGTAATTAATCCTGGTGGAGGGAATGGAATCTATGGTGAAGTCCATTTTAAAAATTTAGCTATAGGCATCATCCCAATGGATAAAGACAATAATACTTGGCTCGTTGGCCAGTACCGCTATCCTTTGAAGCAATATAGCTGGGAAATTCCTGAAGGCGGTGGTTTACTGGATGATGATCCACTTTTAAGTGCAAAACGGGAATTACTGGAAGAAACTGGAATTAAGGCAGATGAATGGATAGAGATTCAAAAAATTCACTTGTCTAATTCTGTAAGTGATGAATTGGGCATTATTTATCTTGCGAGACAACTAAGCTTTGGCGAATCAAGTCCGGAAGAAAGCGAAGATTTGATTGTTCGTAAATTACCTTTTGAAACCGCATACCAAATGGTTCTTAATGGCGAAATAACAGATTCAATGAGTGTTGCCGCAATTTTAAAAGTAAAAATTTTGTCTATTCAGGATAAAATGCCATAATTGATGTTTCCTAACCGTTCATTAAAATGATATGAATAAAGTTTTAGGCTATATTTTTTCACCGATCCACTATTTATTTTTTGGATTTTTTATCTGTCTTTTTCATCCCATACAATGGTTATGTTATAATTTAGATGGACAAGAAGCACATAAAAAATCAGTCGACCTACTAAATTTCTTTTTAGTAGGCACTTATTACCTCATGGGAAGTTCAATGAACTTTAAAAATACTTACCAATTACCCTCGCACAGGCCGATTATCTTTATTGCCAATCATCAAAGTTTATACGATATCCCGCCTCTGATTTGGTTCCTTAGGAAGCATCATGCTAAATTTATATCCAAAATTGAATTAACAAAAGGAATCCCAAGCATTTCGTTCAACTTAAAATATGGCGGTGGTGCCAATATTGATAGAAAAGACAGTAAACAAGCCGTTGCAGAAATTCTTAAACTGGCAGAAAGAATGAAAAAAAACAATTGGTCTACGGTTATTTTTCCGGAAGGAACCCGCTCAAAAGATGGTAAATTAAAGCCATTTGCCATTGGCGGTGTGGCTACAATATTGAAAAAAGCACCAAATGCACTTATTGTACCAATTGTAATAAGAAACTCCTGGAAATTGGTTCAGTTTGGTACTTTCCCATTAAGCTTCGGAGAAAGAATGAGTTGGGAAATTCTGGAACCTCTAGAACCTGAAGGCAAATCGATGGAAGAAATTATTAGCTATGCAGAAGAATCCATACAAAAGGCTATTTATAATTAACCTGAGTTCGATAAAAATTTTTCAGCACTGTTTTAGATTGAAGATTTTTTCTTGTTTTAGAATTGGGGTCTGTTTCTCTTCAGTCCTGCCTTCCCGTGTTCTTCTCTGGGTTTTTACTTCAGTTTTGTAGATATCACGAAATTCGTTAAGCAAAAAAGGTACGGTAAAATGGGTTTATTTCAAATGACAGAAGGATCTATCCAAGGGCTGCCCGTCCCAATGAAATACAGCAACGGGTAAAATAAACCTTGTCGGAGGAGTTCTAGCTTTCGCTGGAATGACAACGATTTCTTGCCGGAAATACTCGGGAGGAAAGGGCTGAACTGTCCTATAATAAACAGGTATTGATTTCAAAAATCAAATTATTTTGGATCCAGAGCCTATTCTGATGTGTTATAGCCGTATTATTATACCCTTACTTTATCAATCAGATTAAATGAATTGAATCAGGCTTATCCAATATTCTTGTCTTCAATCTGCTTAAAGAAATAATCTCTGTAAGTATCACCTATTGGAATAATTTTATCCCCAATCTGTATTCTGCTTCGCTCTATACTTTCAATTTTCCCTAATGAAATAATATAGGATTTATGAACCCTAATAAAGGATTTTGCTGGCAGCGATTCCTCCATCTTTTTCATATTCTGAAGGGTTATTATTCTTTCAGTTGCTGTAAAAATAGATATATAATCTTTCAGCCCCTCAATATATAATATATTGTCAAGGTATATTTTTTGAATCTTATGTTCAGTTTTTATAAAAATAAAGTCATGATTGTTTTGCTGAACTGATTGTAATTCGGGCACAGATGAATGATTATTCCCCTTAGCCTGAAGAACCTTTTGAGCAGCTTTATAGAAACGATCGAAAGCAATTGGCTTAAGCAGATAATCCACCACATCAAGATCATATCCATCAAGCGCATACTGCGAATATGCAGTGGTAAGAATTACATCACATTTGCCATTAATTATTTTAAGGAATTGAATTCCTGTAAGTTCGGGCATCTGAACGTCTAAAAAAACAAGATCTATGGCCCCACTTTGAACCAAAGACAAACCCTCAATAGCGCTGGTTGTTGTTTTCACCAAAGTTAAAAATGGAACTTTTTTGATATAATCTTCCAGAATATCTAAGGCCAGTGGCTCATCATCAACTACCAGACATCGTATCATTCTATAAATTTAGATATAATTCGCAAGTATAAATATCATTCTTATCCTGAATGTGAAGTTCATACTTGTTTTTGTATAATAAATCCAGCCGCCTGCGTACATTTTGTAAACCTATACCCCCGGTGTCATCCTTATTCAGATTGCTCTTCTTATTAATTGTACTGAAGAATAATTTGCCTGGTTCTATGCTCAAAAATATGCTTATGGGAATTTCTTTATCAGTTACTAATCCGTGTTTAAAGGCATTTTCAACAAATGAAATAAGCACTAATGGAGTAATCTTTTGAGCATGAACCTCACCTGTAATTTCAAATTTAATGTAGGTATTATCTTTAAACCTTAATTTCTGAAGTTCGATGTAGTTTTCAAGATATCTTATTTCATCTGCAAGGGCAACTTTATCCTCATTACTTTCATAAAGCATGTACCTCATGATTTCAGAGAGCTTTAAAATAGCTTCGGGCGTTTTCTCAGATTTCTGGTATGCAAGTGAATAGATATTATTTAATGAATTAAAAAGGAAATGGGGATTAATTTGCGATTTTAAAAATGCCAGCTCCGATATCAGCTTCTCATTCTCAAGATTACTTCTGATTTTTTCATTTAAAAACCAATCCGTAACAAATTTTAAAACAGCACTAAGGAATATGAAAAGACAACTTACAAAAGCAGCACTCATAAAATAGTCCCAGAATGGTATAACATACTTTCCGGAATCCCGCTTAATTACGATATCATAGAAATAATAAGCTAAGCCACACTTTACAAAAGAAGATATGAGTACCAAGGAAAGTATGATAACTGCACACCATAAATATTTTTTTCGGTTCAAAAATGTAGGGAGGATGAACAGGTAATTAATATAAAAGACTGCGATATTGATTATACCAAAGTATAACAACAACACCACTGACTTATACACAATCTTACCATTACTGTCCAGGTACATTAAAAGTAGTAGCAATGCAATCCAAACAATAACATGAGCGAGAACCCGCAGAGATTTATTCATAATCTAAAATAGTTTTTCCGCCACATTAACGTTTTCAGTTTCGACCAAATGGCGATACCAATCTTCCAACAAGCAAATAAAGACTATTTATTACTTAATGCATAAATAGAACCGTTGGTATGTAAAAATTGCCCCTTGGTATAATAGATTTCAGGAATAGATTATTTAATTATCTATTTGTGATATCAAAAATTGAAAAATATGAAAAAGTTAACCAATTGCGTATCTCCATTCATAATGTTACTTGTGCCACTATTTCTGCTTATCGGATTATTGCTCACAAATCTAAATAACGAAATCCCTGTTGAAAAACAGAGCGCCGGGTTAAAACTTAAAATGCCATCCCTCAGAAGCCTTGTTAGTAATGTCATCAAATAATTAATGTGTCAGCACTAATAATTGAAACCAGAAATCTTTCTTACCAATTTGGCAATCAGCTGGTTCTTGATCAGGCTTTAAATAATGTAAGGTAACAGTATCTATGTATTTCTTAACCTAAAATAAGTGGCAAAAAGATATTTTTAACCTAATCTTAATCACCGGAGTTAAGAAATATTACTAATACTAAATTATTTGCCCATATCTGGTGCATTTATAATGCATGATATTAACTATTTCCCATAGTGTGCTGAATTACAGAATTATATGATATTTTTGGGACAACAATATGGTTATTCGAATTAACCTAGTTGATATAAAGAAAGTTCGAAAATAGGACTTAAATTGATCAAACAAGGTTCTGGAATTAAAATTTTTGTTTTGAAAAACAATACCTGAGTGTTATAGGTTATTTCAGCCCTTTCCTCCGATTAGTTACGGCAAGAAATCACGTTCTAATTGAAATTAAGAGTAGCCGTAAGCTAATTCCTCCGGCAAGGTTTATCTTACCCGGAGCTGTCTTTCATCGGAGCGGCCAAACCTGCAAAAAACATCTAAATTTGAATTAAACCCAGATTGTAGCTAAAGCTTCTTTGCTTAAGAATTTCAGAATACTCATTTAGTATAATGTAAAAATCTAAATAGTACGGAAAGACCAGTCTGGAATGAAACAGGTAAAAAATCAGTCAATATGAATATACTTTGGCAAATTTTATATCTAAGTCAGGAACTATAAAAGAACGGAATTTTACATCCCCCTTAGTCTAAAAAATTAAGTTAGCATTTTGGCGCTAAACTTACATTCAAATGCTAATTATCTTCCTCGTGATTACCAAACTAAGTATAGAAATCAACGAACTGACTTCGGAATTACAACTAAACTTTCATGGCCATCGG
>JBIIRT010000217.1:0-2713 GCA_044341405.1 Daejeonella sp.
CAGTCGCCTTTACCGTATGTTTAAATGCAAAGGTCCTGGCATCCTCGGTTAGTTGATTGAATTCGGCTGTAGAAGAGATCGTTTGATAACTTAAATGAATGCGTGCATTAAAATCGGGGTAGTTTACATTTAGCCAGCATGGTTTTGAATTCCTGCTACTATCTGGTTGAACCTTAGCATATTCAGGGAATTCAAAGGAATATGGGCAATCGCCAGAATAGGTCTGGTACTTTTTTTGAGGAAATTGAATTCTGAAATATGCCCTAGGTTTTGGAGAATAGTCAGTCCCACAGGAAATAAACAAAATTGCTGTTAAAATATACAGCGCTATAGCATGTGTTTTCATTAGCTATTCCATATTTCCCAGGATTTTTCTGCCTGCATATGTAGCATTTCCATCCCATTTTTAATGGATGAACCTTTGGCTTTCCCTCTTTTAAGAAATTCTGTTTCGGCTGGATTATAAACTAAATCATAAAGCAGATGTTTACTGCTTAATAATTCGTAAGGAATATCGGGGCATTCTTCAATATTAGGAGAAGTTCCAAGCGGAGTAGTATTGATGATTAATAAATGCTCATTCAAAATATCTGCAGTTAATTTTTTGTAGTTCAACTGCTTACTAATATTTCTTCTTGACACAAAGCGAAATGAAATTCCTAATTTCCCTAGAACATACCCTACAGCTCTTGAGGCACCCCCTGTTCCAAGAACCAAAGCCTTTTGATGGTGCTTCTTAAGCAATGGTTTCAAAGATTCTTCAAAGGCATAGGCATCAGTATTATAACCCTCAAGCCTGACGTTCATAGAAGAAAGTTCACCACTGAAAAATGCCTCAACCGGCTGGTGATTAACAATTTTTATACAATTTACTGCATCTATCTCTTTAGCTGCCGGATCTATCTTATCCAGATAATACATCACACCAATTTTATGAGGAACTGTGACATTTAATCCGCATAAGTCGGGAATACCCTTTATCAATTCAGGAAGCTCACTCAGATTCGGGAGTGGGTAAAGTTCATACTGATGATTATCCAGCCCACTATTCAAAAATTTTTCGGTAAAATATTTTTTTGAGAAAGAGTGTGTGAGAGGATATCCAATCAGACCGTATTTTTTCATATAAACTAAATTGATAAGGGATTCATAAGGTTTAAAATACCTGATCCTACATTATTTACATATTAAGAAAATGATCAAAGGTATCACTTCTTAATCCCAGACGTAATGTTTCAACCGGAATTACATCTGCAGGTGCGATATTTCCAAGATTTATATTGGTGCCAATTAATTTAATGAACCAAACCTGCTGTGCCTTTTGAGGCGCTTCCCAGATAATGGTTTCTGCAGGGATCTGAGTTAAAATCTCATCTACCAGACCTTGCCTTACTTCACCAGAATCACGATACAGACCAACATTACCGCTCTCACGGGCTTCCGCAATAACTTTCCAGGATCCAGCTTCAATTTCAGCCTTCATTAAATTGATCCACTTATAAGGAGCAAATATTTTTGCGGCATCCTTTGATCCAACTTCAGAAATAACTGTTACCTGTTCGCTAAGCTTACGGATATACTCACACTTTTCTTCGTGCGGAATGCTAATTGATCCATCAGAAACTTCAGCATACTTCATATCGTATTTATCCAGAATCCGGCGATAATCATCAAACTGATTTCTTATGATAAACGCCTCAAAGAGAGTACCCCCAAAGTAAACCGGGATATTAGCGTCTCTGTATATTTTCAATTTATTTTCGAGATTGGGTGTTACATAAGATGTAGCCCAGCCTAATTTTACAATATCAGTATGTGGACCTGCAACTTCAAGGAAATCTTCAATCTGACGTACACTTAGTCCCTTATCCATAACCATGGTCAGCCCATTCTGACGCGGCTTTTGTGTACGCTCAGGGATATTTTTTAGAGTATAATTCATCTGTTATTATAATTGATTTAAAATGCCCTTCAATGTATTTCGGTCTTTAGTTCAGGGTATTTACACATGTACAAATCTCCAAAAAAAAATCAGAACCTAAAGGCTTATATTTTTTTTACTTTTTTAACGGGTATAGCGATTAATAATATCGATAATAACCTTATTTTCGTGTAGTTGAGGAAGATATTCGAATAGTATATGGTGTTTTTCAGGATCTGAGTTCAAGGCTGTCTCAAGATAAATCAGCGCTTCACTAAACTGGTGGGCTGCGAACAAGTAAGCCACCATTCTGTAATATAATTCTGCTGAATCGGGGTTGTTTTTAATTCCCTCAGAAATAATCTCAATGGCTGAATCCAGTTTATCTTGCTCAAATAAAATGGATGAATAATCTAGCCATGCCTCGATATCCACAGGATTTAACTCCAAGACTTTTTCATAAGCCTTTTCCGATTCTGGTAACTGCTTTAATTTATACTGGGCATCCGCAATTGCGAACCAGTAATCTGCATTTTTATCATCAAGATCAAGTGCCTTTTTATAAAAGTAAAGTGATTCAAAATATCTTTCTTCAAAATCCAGAGTGACCCCGATACCAAACCATGCGTCTGATTGCGAGGGATCTAATTTTACTGATTTTTTATAATAAGACCGTGCCTCATCCATGCGTTCAAGTTTCTCATAACATTCACCAATGGCACAATAGGTATCACCGCTAGGCGGCTCATATTCAAAAGTTTGCTTGTAAACTTCAATAGCTTCAGTATATCT
>JBIIRT010000023.1:0-31521 GCA_044341405.1 Daejeonella sp.
TTCTACCGTTAAATTGCCTTATTTTATTCTGGGAAGCTTGATTCTGCTTATTGCTATTATCTTTTATTTCTTACGACTTCCTGAAGTTGAAGATAAAGATGAGAGTAAAAGTCTAAACGTATTTAGGGCATTCCAGCACAAGCACCTAACATGGGCTGTTATAGCACAGTTTTTTTATGTAGGCGCTCAGGTATGTATATTCAGTTTTTTTATTTTATATGCTGTTGAAGTTTCAGGTATTGACAATGTTCTAGCAGCCGATTATCTGGGCTGGGGATGCGGGCTCGCGTTTATGGTCGGACGTTTTTTTGGCGTTTTTTTAATGAAATTTATAGCATCTGAACGTTTATTGGCAATTTATTCGGTTATCTGTATTATACTTTGCATTTTGGCGACCATTAGTCACGGGTTTATAGCGATTTACGCTGTCATTGGAATTACATTTTTCATGTCCATCATGTTTCCGACAATTTTTTCATTGGGAATAAAGGGTTTAGGAAGAGATACACAATTTGGTAGTAGTCTGATTGTGATGGCTATTTTTGGTGGAGCAGTTCTGCCTTTATTTTTTGGATATATTGCAGATTTGACAGGTAAAGTTCAGTATGGTCAGATTGTGAGTTTACTTTGCTTTTGCGTGATTTTAGCTTTTGCAGTGCATGGCTATAAAATTGGAAAGCCTCAAAGCGAATAGTATGAAAAGATATTGCCTGGCAGTCGATTTGAAAGATGATCCAAAACTCATTGCAGAATATGAGTTATGGCACACAAAGGTTTGGCCTGAAATAATCGAGAGCATAAGAACTTCAGGAATTGAGGATTTGACTATTTATCGTTATTCAAACCGTCTGTTTATGATCATGGAGGTTAATGATGATTTTAGCTTTGAAAAAAAGGCTGCTTCAGATCTTGCAAATGTTAAAGTTCAGGAATGGGAGGAGTTCATGTGGAATTTTCAACAAGCCATTCCAGGTGTTAAAGCTGGTGAAAAATGGGTACTAATGGATAAAATATTTCAATTATAGTTTCAAATGAACAGTAATATTAAAGCGGGTACAAAGCATAGATTTCTTCAGATTCATCCAAAAGATAATGTTTTGGTGGCCTTACAGAATCTTGAACAGGGTGAACAAATAGATTTTGGAGCTGGAGGGCTAGTTCTCAAAACTGTGGTAGAATCCAAACATAAGTTTACCATTGAAGCCTTAAAAAAGGGAGATAAGGTTATCATGTATGGTGTTTTAGTTGGCATAGCCAATCAGGATGTTGAGCAAGGAGCTGCCATTACCGTACAAAATGTGGATCATGCGTCAAGTGATTATGTCTTAGGTTTGCGTAAGCTTCAATGGGACAAGCCTGATACTTCCGCTTTTGTAGGCAAATCCTTTAACGGATTTTACCGCTCAGATGGTTCGGTTGGGACCCGTAATTACTGGTTGGTTATCCCATTGGTTTTTTGTGAAAATAGGAATGTGAATGTTTTAAAAGAAGCACTGGATGAAAAATTGGGATATAAAAAGGTAAAAAGCTATGAAAATGAGGTTGAAAGTTTAATCGCTTTATACAAAACAGGAAAATCAACTGAAGAGATTCTTAACGCGGATTTGAAGGCTACTCCAAATGCAGCTAAAAGAGAACGCTTATTTCCAAATGTAGATGGTGTAAAGTTCATCACACACGATATGGGCTGTGGGGGTATCAAATTAGATGCTGATAGTTTATGCGGACTAATAGCTGGGTATATTACTCATCCAAACGTTGCGGGCGCGACAATTTTAAGTTTGGGTTGCCAGCATTCTGAGGTTAGCACTTTACAAAGAGAGATCAATAAGCGTGATTCTCATTTCAGTAAGCCGCTTGTAATTCTTGAGCAGCAGGCCTTGGGTACCGAATCAAACCTAATGCAGGAGGCTTTAAAAAGAACATTTGCAGGTCTTGTGGAGGCAAATAAAGAAGAACGAAAACCTGCACCAATCTCCAAAATATGTATTGGTCTGGAATGTGGGGGTTCTGATGGTTTTTCTGGTATTTCTGCAAATCCAGCACTTGGATATGTTTCAGACATCCTGGTTTCATTGGGTGGCGCTGTTGTGCTGTCTGAATTTCCTGAGCTTTGCGGGGTAGAGCAGGAATTGAGTGATCGTTGTGTGGATGAAGAAACTGCTACCCGATTTATGGATTTGATGAGCACTTATAATGCACGGGCAGTTGCCAATGGATCTGGTTTTTATGCAAATCCATCTCCGGGAAACATCCGAGACGGATTGATTACCGATGCGATGAAATCTGCTGGTGCAGCAAAAAAAGGTGGCTCATCACCGGTAACAGCAGTTCTTGATTATCCTGAGAAAGTTAAAAGTATGGGACTAAATCTACTTTGCACTCCGGGAAGTGATGTAGAAAGCACTACCGCAGAAGTTGCTGCAGGAGCTAATATCGTACTTTTCACAACCGGATTAGGCACACCAACTGGAAATCCAGTTACTCCTGTAATTAAGTTGAGTACCAACACTAAAACATTTCAGAAAATGCCTGATATTATCGATATTAACTGCGGAACCATCATAGATGGTTCTGAGACTATACCAGAGAATGCACATCGCATTTTAGATTATGTAATCAGCGTTGCCAGCGGTGAAGAACAGCCTAAAGCTATGCAATTGGGGCAGGACGATTTTATCCCCTGGAAGCGTGGTGTTTCATTATAACGTTATCAAAAATTAAAATTATATGTTCAGTTTAAAAGGAAAAACAGCAGTAATAACAGGTGGGGGAAGTGGTATTGGTAAAGGCATCGCTATGGTGTTTGCAGCCCAGGGCGCCTCAGTTAAAATAGTTGAGTTAAATCAGGATGCAGGTCTTGCAGTGGTTAAGGAAATTACAGAACAAGGGGGAATTGCTTCTGCACATGGCTGTGATGTATCCAAACAAGCCGATGTACTATCTCTGTTTAACAGTATAGGGCAAATTGACATTCTTGTTAATAATGCAGGTATAGCACATGTAGGAAGAGCCGACACGACATCCGAAGCGGATTTGGACAGGATCTATAATGTAAATGTCAAAGGTGCATACAACTGTCTTTTTGCTGCAATACCTCTAATGAAGAAAAGTGGTGGCGGTGTAATTCTCAACCTTGCATCTATCGTGGCTATTGTTGGTGTTGCAGATCGCTTCGCCTACTCTATGAGTAAAGGTGCAGTTTATGCGATGACTCTTTCTGTTGCTAAGGATTATCTCTCAGATAATATTCGTTGCAATAGTATCTCACCTGCCAGGGTTCATACTCCATTTGTAGATGGATTTATAGCTAAAAATTATCCAGGACAGGAAAAGGAAATGTTCGAGAAGCTCTCTAAAACGCAACCGGTTGGAAGAATGGCAACACCTGCTGATATTGCAGCAATTGCACTTTACTTATGTTCTGATGAAGCCAGCTTTATAACCGGAAATGATTATCCGATTGATGGTGGATTTATCAAGTTGAATAGTTAATATTTATAATTCAAATAATGCCTCCGGGCTTTTTATTTAAACAGAAAGATTGTTTTTAGATAAAAACAATTAGCCTACCAAAATTCAATAATAAAATGAAATTAATCAGATGGGGGAAACCCGGACAAGAAAAAACAGGAGTGATTATTAATGATGTAAAACTTGATACATCTGCTTTTGGGGAAGATTATAATGAAGCTTTTTTTGAAAACGACGGATTAAATCGTCTGGAAGCGTTTTTGAAATCAAATCTAGGTAAGCTTAATACAATTGGTGATTCAGAGCGTTTAGGTTCTCCTGTGGCTAGACCTTCTAAAATCCTGTGTATTGGATTAAATTATGTGAAGCATGCCGAGGAGTCGGGAATGGCAATTCCTGCAGAACCGATTTTGTTCATGAAGTCGACCACTTCTTTGGTTGGGCCTTTTGATGATATTACCATACCTAAGAATTCTGTAAAATCAGATTGGGAAGTAGAACTCGCCTTTGTAATCGGTAAAAAAGCCAGTTATGTCTCTGAAGCAGAAGCCATGGATTATGTAGCTGGATATTGCCTTCACAATGACGTTTCTGAGCGTGAGTGGCAGTTGGAGCGTGGCGGCACCTGGGATAAAGGTAAAGGCTGCGACACTTTCGCGCCGGTCGGCCCTTTTTTGGCGACTAAAGATGAGATCGCAGATCCTCATAAATTGAGATTATGGTTAAAACTAAACGGTAAGATTATGCAGGATAGCAATACTGATGATCTTATTTTTAATATTCCTTTCCTGGTATCGTATTTAAGTAATTTTATGACACTCCTGCCTGGAGATATCATTTCAACAGGAACACCTGCAGGTGTGGGTTTAGGCTTCAAACCTCCAATTTTCCTTAAAGACGGAGATGTAATTGAGTTAGGTATTGACGGATTGGGAGAATCAAGACAGGTTGCAAAAGCCTATGCTAAAAATTGATTCCCATCAGCACTTTTGGCAGTTTGATCCAATAAGGGATAATTGGATTACCGAGGAAATGGAAGTCATTCGTCATGACTTCCTTCCTCCTGATCTTAAACCATTGCTCGATGCCAATGGAATACATGGCTGCGTCGCTGTTCAAGCCGATCAATCAGAACAAGAAACCAATTTCCTTCTTGATTTGGCAAAAGAATATGATTTCATTAGAGGTGTAGTAGGTTGGGTAGATCTTTGTTCTCCTAATATTGAAGAGCGACTCGAGTATTTTTCGCAATTCCCAAAACTTAAGGGATTCCGGCATATTCTGCAATTAGAGTCCGTCGAGTTTATGCTTAAACCCGAATTTAAAAGGGGAATTTCAGCCTTAAAGGAATACCAGTTTACATATGATATATTAATATACCCGCCTCACCTGGCATCGACTCCTGAACTGATACGTGAAAATTGCGATCAGGCTTTTATCATTGACCATCTCGCTAAGCCTTATATAAAAAAGGGTATTTTCAATAATTGGGAAGCTGATATGAAACATATTGCTTCATTTGAGAATGTTTATTGTAAACTCTCAGGTATGATTACCGAAGCTGATCTTAAAAACTGGAAAAAGGAGGATATCTTTCCATACATGGATAAAGTTTTTGAATTTTTTGGTGCAGATCGTTTGATGTTTGGTACCGATTGGCCGGTATGTAAACTGGCAGGGGAATATGATGAGGTTTGTGGATTGGTTGAAGAATATTTGAGTAAGTTGAGCACAAGGGAGCAGGAACTGGTTTGGGGCAAGAATGCTGAAACATTTTATAAATTATAGTACAATGGATTTAAAATTAAAAGATAAAGTAATTCTGGTCAGTGGTGGTGCCAAGGGAATTGGTGAGGCAATTGTCAAAGTTTTGGCAGCCGAAGGAGCCATTCCAGTGATTATTGGCCGAAATGAATCAGATAACTTGAAAGTACTTGCTGAACTTGAATCCGCAGGATCTCAGGCTTTACAGGTTAGTGCCGAGTTAAGCAAGCCTGAAGAATGTGAAAAAGCGATCAGATTGACTTTGGAAAAGTTTGGCAGGATTGATTCATTGGTTAACAATGCCGGAGTCAATGATAGTATTGGTCTTGAAAATGGTTCATACGAAGGTTTTATGGCGAGTTTGCACAAGAACGTAGTTCACTATTATTTAATTGCACATTTTGCCTTACCCTCGCTAAAGAAATCTAAAGGAGCAGCGATTGTAAATATCAGCTCTAAAACTGCTGAAACAGGGCAAGGAGGTACTTCTGCCTATGCTGCCGCGAACGGTGCCCGCAATGCCCTGACCAGAGAGTGGGCTGTTGAATTATTACCTCACAGCATTCGTGTCAATTCTGTGATCGTTTCAGAATGCTGGACTCCTTTGTATGAGAGCTGGGTCAAAACCCTTTCAAATCCTGAAGAAAAATTGAAGGATATTGTCAGTAAGATTCCTCTGGAAAACCGTATGACTACTGCGAAGGAAATTGCAGATACAGTTGCCTTTTTATTATCAGAGCGATCTTCTCATACAACAGGGCAGTTGATCCATGTGGATGGGGGCTATGTTCATCTGGACCGAGCAATAGGGAAGCTTTAAGCTTAAAGCAAAAAGCCTAAAGCTAATTTCCGTTATTTGTGTCATTCCGAATGCAATGAGGAATCTGTTTAATATGAGCAATCTATGTCTACTTTTCCAATTCCAGGCTCCTTGATTTTCTGTTTTCAACCCTCTGTCCTTAGAGTTTCAATCGATTACCAAATTTGATTTTACAGTACAAATAAACTGCTATTGTACAGATCAGGAGATCACAGTGGTACGCTTGTTCAATAGGCTCCAGCTTTAGCTGGAGCTAAGATTTTGTTAGTTTTCGGGCCAGTCCGAACGGAGTTCATCCGGGCGGGCTTCAGCCCAACATTAAGCAAACAGTGAGGAACATCAATGGGGCTTCAGACCGATAGTTTGAAATTCTCAACTACTCGGTGAGTTTCCTGCGGTTACCAAAATTGATTTTTTTACAACATTAATAGCTGTTGTACAGTTTCAGCGCAGTGTCTCTAAGGATTATTAAATGAAATGGAGTCTTATACTCCAAAAACATAAGGCTCTATAAATCATTTGAAAAACCCGATGCTTGCAGTATCCCTTACCGTTCCATCAGCATCCTGATAAATAAAATAAGCTTCCAGTTCCTTGTGTTTTTTCAAAAAGGCAAAGGCCTTTTTAATGCCCATTCCAATCAGTACATTATCATAGCCATCGGCACTCATAGCATTAGAGGTTTTGACAGTCACACTTATAAGTTCATTTTCGAGCGGTCTGCCCGTTTTTGGATCCATTAGATGAGAAAGTTTTTTGGACCCATTCTGAAGATATTTTCGATAATTCCCGGAAGTAGTAATAGCTCCTCCTTTTAATTCGATAATTTTTGAGATACCAGATTCCTCTTTTCCATCATCATTAGCCGGCTGTTCAATACCAATTCGCATAACCTGATTACCGGGATATTTACGTCCTTTTACCCTGATCTCTCCGCCAATTTCGATCAGATAATTTTTAACACCTCTGGATTCGATGTAATCAGCAATTACATCAACGCTATAACCCTGGGCTATTCCGTTCACATCAATCTTCAGGCATGGAATGTCCTTGATCAATTGCTTTCCTATAACATGCAACTTATCTGAACCTGAACAGGCGAGTGCATTTTTGATCACTTCGTCTGATGGCTGATTACTATGTCTCTTTACTCCGAATCCCCAGGCTTCAACAATTGGTAATATACTGATATCAAATATGCCATCACTTTCTTTCCAGATCTTTAAAGATCGCTGTACCACCTTGAATAGATGTTCGTCCATCGTTATTCCTGTTTCAGAATTATTGAACTGATTGATCAATGAATAGGGTTTGTAAATCGAGAGGGAGCTATCAAGTTCAGAGAATTTTTGGTCAATTGATCTTGATCTGATGATTGCATTTTCTGCATAATAGGTAATCTGGTAGCTGGTACCCTGTGCGAAACCTGAAATTTGGAATTGGGAGAACGACTGAAATTTACTACTGCTACAACGGGGTAGGATTAATAGGATTGGTAGGATGAATAGGATTACAATTTTTCTAATACTCACAATCCTACCATTAATAAAAATCCTACTCATGCTAAAGTCTTCTAATCTTCTAATCCTTTAATCCTCTAATCCTCTAATCCTTTAATTCTCTAATCCTTTAATCCTATTACTTTAGTCGTAGTATAATACTTCGCAATCATGTTTGGAATTTCCCATGCAGGCATAGCATTATTCAGTAAATACCCGATCGCTACTTCTGCTGAGTTGGTACGTTTGAATTCCCCTGGAATTACGATCCATTCTTTATCTTTTTGAATAATATCGAATCCGGGGTATTTTACTTTCATTTTATTTTTTACATTTTCAATCACCGAAACAAAGTCGGCGGCAGGAACTCCCGGAGCTGGCTTGATATATAAGTTAGCCCGATACTTCTCCTCTACACCTTGCCTAAGTTCCAAATCCGCTTTTGTTCCTCGCATCAGTGCATAATGAGTATCACTTGAGCCTAAAGGTTCCCTATATCTCCAGTTAACAGTTACTTTAGCGTGAATTCCTTTAATGGTATAATTAATCTCACCATTTGCTAAAACAGATAATATACTATCCTTAAGGTATTTTTTGAGATATTCCGGGTATTCTACGCGAGTAACCCGTTTAAATTCTGATGGAGTTAGATCTGTGGGCCATTCCTTGGAGCTCAAAATTTTTATATCCTTTTTATAGTTGAGTATAACTTCAGGAAATCCTGCCCATTGTGACATATCAACCAGGTGAGTGCTCACATCAGTGATGCCATGACCCTGTTGGTCAATATCAAAGAACCATGCTGGTCGCCTGGCAGGTTCAGAACCTGAAAATTTCAGAAAATGGTGTAGATTCTCCTGAATTAGTGAAGGATCGTCAAGACTTCCATTTTTAAGATTGCCAAACAATTCAGGTATTGCTGCCAGTTCTTTCTGTAGGATATTACTGATATCATAACGAAGATCCATGGGGTCAAAAATCAGCACCTTATTTTTATGAGCCAGTTTGAATGATTTTTTCAATTTTTCAAAATCTTCCGGTGTTACGGCCATGGGTTTATCCGCTAAAACATGTAAGCCAGCCTCGATCGATTTACGCATATATTCAGCTTTTTTGCTGTTATTTCCTGAAATAATTACCGCATTGCCATTTTTTTCGGCCAGCATCTTTTCTAGGTAATCTGGCCCGGTATAAACCACCATTTTCCATTTTGTAGGATTGGAAGAGCGGAAATTCATGCCGTTAATACTTTTAAGATAGGTTTCAACATCAGGTCCTGCAGGTGCATATACATGCACTTCCGGATCCAGACCTTCATACATTCTGCCTTGCATGTAAGTTGCATGTCCGTGGCCCGGGTCCAAGACTATCAGTTTGATCGGATTATTTTGTGCAATTCCCTGGGCAGCAATTATGTTCAATAACAGGAAAAATACGACTTTAGAAAATTTATTTTTCAGGTTTATCATGTTGTTAATACTATCTTTTCAAGAAAATAGGGGATATTTTGAAATGTTTGCAATAAACTTTTTAAAGTCTTTTGTTATCAGACCGTAAAATAATCAAAATTAAGAGAATTGATTAATTCTGTATTTTCATGTGTATTCAAATACAATCACTCTGCTTTAAAATGAATAATTCGTCTTTGCTGTTGGGAGTCATTTCATAGGCTAAAAATTCAGGAATCAAGATTCAGAACTGGCTACACTAATGAATTTAGTTTTTATTGAGATGTGGAGCATTCCAGTGCAGGGTGTACCTTTTATATATGGATGACCTTTTACAATGGAATAGTTCATGTGACATTAGCAATTAATGTCTCGATTTCTGGTTCCTAGATCAAAAAAACTACTATTGGATCACAAAGTAATCATAAATCATCTTGGATACTTTAGCCATAGACTTCACAGCGGCTTTATCATCCTGTAATTCTTTTGACAACAATACCAAAACATATTTTCGTCCATCAGGAAGAATCACAATACCGGCATCATGGTTTACGCCGGTGATCCAGCCGGTTTTATGCGCCACTTTTACTTTTTTCGGAAGTTTTGCAGGGATTTTATCATTAAATTTCTGATCGAGAAGAATATCAATCATCGCATCTGACGACTGTTTATCCACAACATGACCTTGGGCCATTTGGGTAAAAATCAGCATCTGATCGTACGCTGTAGTCGTGTTGTTAAGTCCTGCACGGAAAGCTTTGTTATCTTCCACACCTCTCAAAACCTGGATATCCATAGCGCCCATTTCCCTCATGGTTTTGTTTACATTTTGTGCTCCCACCAGATCGATGATGATATTTGTAGCCAAATTGCTGCTTTGAATAATCATTTGATACAGCAAATCATAAATTTTGACTTTTTTTCCTGCTTTTTTATACAAGTCAGTCTCACTATCGTCTTTTGGATTTAGTGAATAAGCACTTCCGTCAACTATACTTTTGAATTCATTTTTAATGATCAGCGAGTCATCAATTGAAAATTTTCCAGCTTTTGCATGTTTATAGGCTTCAATAAGTACAGGGGTTTTCATTGTACTGGCAGCATGAAAATTTATTTTTTCATTGATTAGAATTTCTTCACCGCTAGCCAAGTTTTTATAAGCCAGGGCAAAGATTCCTTTGTTTTTAGCGAGTTCTTGATTGATCTGATACTTGAGTTCTTTCGGGTCTTTAGCACCTGATGGCAGCATGAAAAGTAGAATTGATAGGATTAATGAATACATCTTAATACTCCTAAATAATAGGGGAGCTGCAGTGAATATAACAATAAATTGAGTTTGATTAGTGGTATCTAGCTTAATTTATACAGGTTAATCCTTAGTGCAAAATGATGGGAGCGGCATCCCTGCCTGTCGTCAGGCAGGCTTTTTGGCTATTTGAGACCAAAAAGATAGAGCGTACAGCGTGTTAAAACGCCAATAATCCAGTTATTAATAAATAACACGTTTTTGAGGTGCCAAAGCCAGATCAATAGTATAATTTGTATTTTTAGTTCTTTAAAATAGTATGAAATTATGATCCGGTCAACTAGTTTTTTGTTGTGTGCTTTGTTGTTAACTATGTTTCAGGTAGCCCTTGGACAGGTAAATCTTAAAAATGTTGATCTGGCATGGGATCATTATGATCGGTACAGAGAACCTATCATTCAAAACCGGTTTTTAAAGCATTCAGATGTTGTTTCCTTAATCAAGAAACACGTAACATCTAGTCTGTTGATTTCCAAAGAAATTGGACAATCCGTTAATGGAAGAAGTATTAATCACTTAATGCTCGGTACGGGTAAGACTAAAGTTTTATTATGGTCGCAAATGCATGGTGATGAGTCGACTGCCACGATGGCCTTATTTGATTTGTTCAATTTTTTCCATGCCGATGATGAGCACAACGATTTAAGAAAGTTGATTCTAGGTAGTTTGGAGCTCCACATTGTCCCTATGCTCAATCCGGATGGAGCACAGCAATGGAAACGAAGAAATGATCTTGAGATTGACATAAACCGAGATGCCCGAATGTTAGTGACACCAGAGGGTAGGGCATTGATGAGTCTTGCAAAAAAAATTCAACCAGTAATAGGCTTTAATCTTCATGATCAAAGTACATTATATGCTGCCGGGCGTAATGACAATACTGCTACTTTATCTTTTCTTGCTCCAGCTTATGATTACCCTAAAAGTATGAATGAGGTTAGAAAAAGAGCTACACAACTAATATTGACAATGAACGAGGCCCTGCAAACAAAGGTTCCTGGAAAGATTGCTAAGTATGACGATGCATTTGACCCACGTTGTTTTGGAGACACTTTTCAGGGGATGGGTATTTCCACGATACTGATTGAGTCAGGAGGCTTTTATGCAGATCCTGAAAAGCAATACATCAGAAAGCTGAATTTTTATGCACTTCTTAATGCTTTTGTTTCTATTGCTCAGAAAACTTATGTTAATCAAAATCTTGCTGATTATGATAAAATTTCTGAGAATAGCCGCTCTTTATATGATGTGTTGATCAGAAATGTAAGCATATCCAAGGAAGGTATTCAATTCCGGACTAACCTTGGGATTGTTCGTTCTCAGATCAAAGGTCCAGATTTTGGGAGTATGTCATACAATGGCCGTATCGAAGAGCTTGGAGATGTAGAACTAACTCATGGATATGATGAAATTGAAGCTTCAAGCTTGACCCTTACTCCCGGTAATATCAAACTCATGCGAAAAAGTGAATGGGAAGCGTTAAGTCCGCAGCAAGAGCTTGAACTTATCCGCGCTGGTTATCTCTTTGTTAAATGGACAGATGGAACATCGCCTTCAGGCCCACTAAAAGCAAGGCTCCTAAATCTAACCAACAAGGAAACTAATACGATTCAAACCGCTTCTATAGGTCAGCAAGCACAATTTTTACTAAGCAGAGATGGGAAGCCCATTTATGCGGTGCTTAATGGTTATGTTCTGGATTTGACAAAGGATGTTACTTCTGTGCCAAATGTGTTTGGTTATTGAGAGGTATTTTTATTGATTTTAGTCTTTGCCGATCTTAAATCCGATTTCAGTAAATTGATTCTGATCTGAATGCTTAACAATAAGTTCATCCAGATATTTAAATACTATTTCCAGGTTTTTGTCATGATTATTTAATTTCATTTTTATTTTTTCAATTTCTAAATTAAGTTCTGTGTGGTTGTTCAGAATATGTTTTATTCTCGTGAAAATTCTCATAATCCGGATGTTTACCTGAATTGCTCTTTCACTGTGCAATATCCCTGATAACATAGCTACACCCTGTTCAGTAAATGCATAAGGTAATTTTCTTGTACCTCCCCAACTTGATATTCCATTTTGGAATATCAAGTTCTTAAATTCTTCTTCATAAAGCTGAAACATGAAATCCTCTGGGAATCTGGATTTATTTCGGTTAACTGATTTGTTTAAATTCCCTGTTGTTACCTGATATAGCTCAGCCAAATCTTTATCGAGCATTACCTTGGTGTTCCTGATATTATAGATCTTACTGATAACAACTTCGTCAGTAATAATTGCGGTATTCGAATCCATGGTAAAGATTGATTTTTTCAATACAATTTAAGATCCAAAGGCAATACTTTTATGAATACCTAATTATCGGTAGGTATTAATGAGTAAAAGGGGGATTATTGGAAAATTAATGGGGAATTGTGAAAAGTAGCCATATTTCCCTGTTAAGCATAGATCTTAGAGCAGGGCATCTTGAATGCTAAATAAAAAAATAGTCTTCAGACTCGAAGATGCGATTAACTTTGATTTCTTCCCTCTGGTCGGTGTTGTCACCGTACCAGATTAACCTGTAAACAGTGAATCAATTCGGATAGAATTCCCTGACCCTTATTTCTTCTTTAACAGCTTCATCAGTTTTACCTTGCTTTCTCAAAATTACCGCTCTGTATTTATGGCATTTTGAAGCAACGTAAGAATCAGGAAATGATCTTGCAGATTGGGTAAAAAGTTCATAAGCTTTTTGCTGTGACGCTGCATCTTTTTTCTTCATCAGTTCTTTCCCGTCAATATAATCCTGATACCATCTTTTGGCAACGGCACTCATCCGATCGGCTTCCTGTAATGTGGCAAACTGCGGAGGGAATTTAGATGGGGTCTTCTGAGCAATTATTTGATTTTCTTTTTTAAAAAATTTCTCAATTGACTTTGAAATGGCAACTGCCTCATTGTAATTATGCTCTTTGGTTTTTAAGCGGGATTCTTCTTCTGGATTAGTGAACAAGGAAGCTTCGGCTAAAACTCCAGGTATGCCATAAGTTCCTCTCAATACGGAGGACCCTGCACCTGAAAAAATTGTGAAATCAGAAACCACACTCACTGGTGTTTTAGTTTTGTACATGTATTTTTCCAAATTCTTTGCTAGAATTTTACCAAAACTTACTCCGGCCTGGTTTTCTGAGGCGAGGCCATGATAATAAATGATTGGGAAATTAACCGATGGGTCGGCAGTGGCGTTATGATGAATGGAAATAAAGAAATCAGCTTTGTTTTCAACAGTCATTTTAGAGCGTTCTGCAAGTGGGACAGGGATGTCGCTACTTCGGGTCATCAGGACTTTAGCCCCTTTTTGCTCCAAAATTTCTTTTAATAATAAACCTACTCTCAGGTCAATCCATTCCTCACGTTCACCAGTAGGTCCCTGTCGGTAGCTATCGGTAGCTGCCGAACCACCATGGCCAGGATCAATAGATATTATTTTACCTTTTAAATTAGCTCTTTTTGTTGAATTCTCTTGAGCGAAGGTACTTTGTGTGATGTATCCAATTAGGATGATTAATAAAAAAGATTTTAGTTGAACTTTATTCCAGTTATTTAATTTGAACATGAGAATTTGATACTATAAAATTGGATGGAATTAATAATTGTCATGAAAATGGGTAATTATTCGGCCCATTTCATTGCGTATATCAGCCATTGGAATCAAAAAGTTATTGTTCATGAATGAATACATATATTTTTTGCCTTTTCGGGTGACAAAAAATCCTCCCTGCAAATGTACATTTTGAAGAGTTCCTGTTTTTGCCCAAACGAATGGCTGGCCATTATCGGTTTGATAAGCATTTCGAAGGGTTCCACTTACTCCGCCAGCAGGTAATAAGTTATGTAGCCTTTCCTCGGTAACAAGCTTATCCTTTAATTTGGTCAGAATCTTAATTATTGAGCGCGGACTGAATAAATTATTTCTAGATAATCCTGAACCATCTCGCCACTGAAATTTATCTGGAAGATCATTCAGGAAGTTCTTTGAGCTGTAAGAGATGGCCGAATCAACACTAAGCTTTCCTGGAAGCAAGGAAGAACAGAGATATAGAATTTGCTCTGCAAGGTAATTATCACTTGGAAGCATCATTCTTCTGTAAAGACTATCTGAGGGAATGCTATATATGGTCTTAGCATTTTGAGGCAAATTCATACGAATGATAGATACAGGTAATTTGAGGGTATCGCTAAGAGTAGAAGCTGTCAGTTCTGCTCCCGGTACGAGGTAAAGTGTTTGCCTGTAGTTTGAAGGCATCGTCATTTTAGGATAAATAAACATATTAGTCTTGTCGTCCCTTTGAACACTGAATGTTCTTGGATGGTATGATGTATCCTGTTTTAAGTTTTGCTTAAGAAAGGCAGGTTTGATCTCTAAGTTTCCGTACTTATTTGCATAAGCCACAGCTCTGTTTTCGCCTACAGGTAAAGAAACCATTGCTATTTGGTAAATGGAGGAACCATTAAATTCAGTGCCTGCATTACTATGAGAATAAAATAGCTTTTTGCCAGAATTTTTAAGGAAATCATATACCCGGGTTGATTTCAGATCCGGATGAAGAAATGAAGGATCACCCGTGCCCCAAAAGATTAGGGAATCGCCTTTACTTACATAACGAAGTCCGGGGATAGAATCACCCAACATATTTAGTGCGGTATATAAAGTAAATAGTTTCGTATTTGATGCCGGAATAGCAGGTTTATTTGCATCTAATTCATAAACCGGTTTCATTGTTTTGAGATCATATAGAGAAAATCCGGTATAGTGATTTTGCAGAATTTCGGATGCAGCGAAGACTTTGGCTACCTTTCGTTTAGTTAACTTTTGTGCATTAGCATTGCTACTGATCAAAAGTAAAATGATCAAACACAATAAACCATTCATTATGTTTCTATTTAAGTTTAACTTTTCAGGTATCATCTCTTTCAGGTTTTTTGTTTAATTCTTGTCGCTATAAATTGACCGTTCTGCTTGCTTAAGCAGTAGGATTAATTTTATGCAAGATAGGTTTCCCCTATGAAAGATAAAAGGGCAATTAAAAGGCTGACAGGGTTTTTAACCTGTCAGCCTTATTCCTTTTATTTAAGATTAATGTTTAATATTGTGTCCATGCAAAAACTCATTCATATTGTGCTTTTTAGCATTTTTCCGATGCTTTTAATGGCTCAGAATTCCGCACGGCCAAGAGAGATGGGTATAAAGATTGGAGTATTGCCGGTGGGAGCATTAAATGCAATTACGGATGTTCCAGGTGTTAAAGTAGGACATAAAACTCTTGTTAACGGATCAGCAGTTCGTACCGGAGTAACTGCCATACTCCCCCATGATGGCAATTTGTTTCAATCTAAAGTTCCTGCTGCTGTATTTGCAGGAAATGGATTTGGAAAATTGAGTGGGACTACCCAAATTGATGAACTCGGAACATTGGAAAGTCCGATTATTCTGACTAATACCCTGAGTGTAGCTGAAGGAATTCAAGCTGTGATTGAACATACACTTGCACAGAAGGGCAATGAAACGGTACAATCAGTAAATGCAGTTGTTGGTGAAACCAACGATGGTAATTTAAACGATATACGTAGCAGGCATGTCAAAAAAGAAGATGCGCTTCATGCCATTCAATCTGCAGTTGAAGGTCCTGTTGCCGAAGGAAATGTTGGTGCGGGAACTGGCACAGTTTGCTTCGGTTTTAAAGGTGGAATAGGGACATCCTCAAGAAAATTGCCTAAGAGTCTTGGCGGATATACGGTAGGGGTGCTTGTTCAGACAAATTTTGGTGGAGTTTTACAAATAGATGGGGTACCTGTGGGTGAGGAATTGGGAAAGTTTTCATTCAGTGATAAATTATTGAATAATGTAGATGGTTCTTGTATGATCATAGTAGCGACTGATGCACCATTGGATTCAAGAAATCTGGAACGTTTAGCAAAGCGTGCTTTCATGGGTATGGCTAAGACGGGAGGGATTGCATCTAACGGAAGTGGTGATTATGTGATTGCTTTTTCTACTGCCGAGAGCTTGCGTGTTCCTCATCAGCCCGCTCAGCAGGTAATTCAATCCGGATATCTGCACAATGATTTCACTTCACAAGTATTCCTATCGGCTATAGAAGCTACAGAAGAAGCTATTATAAATTCCCTGTTTGCTGCTAAAACCACTACTGGATATAATGGGCACAAGATTGATGCCCTGCCTCTGGATAAAGTAATTGAGATACTTAAAAAATATAATAGATTATAAAATGAGTAAATTATCTGTTTGGGTAAATGATTCTTTGATTCCTTCTGATGAAGCGAACTTAAATATTGCCGATCTTGCAGTTCAAAGAGGTTATGGAATTTTTGATTTTTTTAAAACCATAGATGGTAAACCTATATTTCTTGAAGACCATTTAGATCGTTTATTCCGGTCTGCAGTTCTGATGCGACTTCAAATTAAGCAAAGTAGGGATGAAGTACGAGATCAGATCAATAGTCTCATTGAAATCAATAAACTAGATGATTCTGGAATAAAGGTTATTCTAACCGGGGGCTTTTCGCCCGATGGATTCAATATCGCTATACCAAACTTGATTATTAGTCAGCAGCAGTTTCAAATACCCAAAGTGATGTCTGAGAAAGGCATTAGTATTATTACGCATGAATATCAGCGTCAATTTGCAGATGCTAAAACGCTTGATTATCTCCAGGCCATCTGGCTGCAGCCAACTTTGAAAGAGAAAATGGCGGATGATGTTTTGTATTATTCAAACGGACTGATACGTGAATGCCCGAGAGCTAATATTTTCATTGTTACAAAAGATCATAAGGTAATTACTCCTGAATTTGGTATGCTGAAAGGAGTAACAAGAAAGCAAGTTCTTGACCTATCAGCAGGTAATTATTTGACAGAGGCCCGGGATATAAGTTTTGAAGAGTTTAGAAATGCTAAAGAGGTTTTTATTACCAGTACGACTAAAAACATCCTGCCTGTTGTTCAGGTAGACGGGCATGTTATTGGTGATGGAAGTCCGGGAGAAGTAAGCAGGGCGTTGGCTAATGAGTATAACAAAAGCATTTACGGCTCCTGAAATTGAATCTAAACGAAAAGGGTTTTAGCTACCTGAATTTTAGATCCTTACTTTTACAATCAATTTCTTAATTATACCATCTGCAATCATTGGTGCATGCACATCTTCGGGAAAGAAGATTACAAATTGATTATCAGTTAATTCGAAAAAGGTGTCAGGGGAATCATTGTAGAATAAAACGTCCTTTTCAGCGTTGTATTCAGCTTTAAGCGATTTGCAGTCATTTCGTGGTTTCCATCCCAGTTTTTCTTTACCGCGGATACAAAGCTGAATATCGATATTCTTGTTATGGCATTCAAATTTGGCGATAGACTCTTCCGCTGTCATACCTTCTTTTTCTACAACAACATAGTTCAGGCCTTCGCTAATCTCATATTTTCCGGCTTCAACATTTTTCAAGTCTATTGAATTTAAAAATTCAAATGCTTTTACAAAAAGTGGATGAACGGAGCTGTATTTTGCTGCGTTTTCCAGGGTATCTATAATCATAGGATTTTTATTTTTTGATTTCTATATATTAAAAATCCGCCTGCAGTACAGGCGGATTCTTAAATGAATAATTTATTTAACGTTGAACACGTCCTGAGCCATCACCACCTACCAGGTCTTTAACTTCTGATAAAGTTGCATGATTTAAGTCGCCAGGAATGGTATGCTTAATCGCAGAAGCAGCAACACCAAATTCGGCAGCATCACTCATTTTCATTTCAGTAACCAAACCGTAAATAAAACCACTGGCAAATGAGTCGCCGCTACCTACACGATCAACAATTCGTACCTCATACGATTTGGTATGATAAAACTCAGTGCCATCATAAACCAGAGCCGACCACCCGTTATCTGATGCACTGTGGCTTTCTCTTAAAGTTGAAGCAATGTATTTGAAGCCGAATTTAGCCTTCATTTGCTGGAATACATCCTTGTATCCATCTAAATTTAATTCACCTTTAGTAACATCCGTACCCTTACTTGTGAAGCCAAGAGTGGTGTCGGCATCTTCCTCATTTCCAATGCAAACATCTACATAATGGCATAATCTTGTCATTACTTCTCTTGCTTTTTCCTTTGACCATAGCTTCTTGCGATAGTTAAGATCAATACTGGTAGTGATCCCTCTTGCTTTTGCAGCTTTTAATGCTGCTTCAGTTAATGCAGCTGCTTTGTCGCTCAAAGCTGGAGTAATCCCAGTGGTATGAAACCAATCTGCACCTTCAAAAATTTTGTCAAAATCGAATTCAGAAATTTCAACTTCAGAAATTGAAGCATCTGCACGGTCATAAACTACCTGTGAAGCGCGCATAGAAGCACCGGTTTCCAAAAAATAGATTCCTAATCGCTTACCGCCTCTGGCAATAAATTGAGTATCAACACCATAACGGCGTAGATGATTAATCGCAGACTGACCTAAAGGGTTGTTAGGCACTTTAGTTACGAAGGTTCCGTTTAAACCGTAATTGCATAATGCAGCAGCTACGTTTGCTTCTCCGCCACCATAGGTAACATCAAAACTATCACTTTGTACAAATCTTTTGAAATCAGGAGTAGATAGACGCATCATTATCTCTCCAAGTGTTACGACTTTTTTAGCCATGGCTTAATTCTGTATTTAATTGAAAGAACTTATAAAAATCCAAATTTTGGATAAACAAAAATACATTAATGAGTGATAATTAAAAGTTTTATCCATGCTTAATTGTTGAGTAATAAACAAAATGTTACTTACATTAATAAATGTATTGATTTTGGTTTCGGCTTAGCTAGTTATTTAATAATTATCTAATTTAGTGGCTCAGTTTTACTTAATAAATATCACAGATGAGCAAGAAAGAAGAACTCTTGAAATTAATACCCGAGCAGGGTATATTACCTTTATATTTTAATAAGGATAAAGAGACCAGTATCGGACTATTAAGAGCATTGTATAGTGCAGGTATCAGGGCTGTAGAATACACCAATAGGGGGGAAGCTGCTTATGCAAATTTCAAGGAGATGAGAAAAGTTATTGATTCTGAATTGAATGGGATGTATCTGGGTATTGGGACCATTAAAGATGGAGCTATGGCCCAAACCTTTATCGATGCGGGTGCAGACTATATCATCTGTCCGGGTTTGGTAGAGAGCGTGGCTGAAGTTGCCGACAAACACAATATGTTATGGGCACCGGGTTGCATGACTCCCAGTGAAATTATCAGAGCAGAGACATTAGGGGCTAAAATGATTAAATTATTTCCAGGGAATGTTCTCGGACCTGGATTTATGTCTGCAATAAAGGAGTTATTTCCAAATCTTAAATTTATGCCAACAGGTGGGGTAGATCTTGATCGTGCAAATATCGAGGGATGGTTTAAAGCAGGGGTTTGTGCTGTTGGAATGGGGAGCAAGCTGGTCAGTAAGGATGTTATGGAAAACAAAAAATACGATGAGCTTATAGCCTCAACAAAATCAGTTTTAGAGATCATCAAACTGATAAGAGCTTAAACTATTGTTCATTGCAAAAGCCGGCAGAATCTTTCTGCCGGCTTTTTTGCTTACAGGTTAATCATTGCTGCATTACGACTGATTTTCATTATAAATATTAAGAGTTAATTGGCTGCTTTGATTTATCACTGTTGTATCATTTTTCCTTCAATAGGTTTTAAAAGCCTCTTATTTTCTATTTTTATAACTCTTGTAGCTTTTCTGAACGTATCTTGAGGATAGTTCAGCTGCTTTGTGAAAAATGATTAGGACCTAAGAGGAATGTTCAGACTATCATATTTATCCTTTTTGATTTTTTTCTTCTGGACACTTTCAGGTTCAAGAGCTATTGCCCAGAGTACATCCAATGAAGGAACTGATTTTTGGGCTGTTTTTCCAACACATGTGCCTGCTAATTTTAATGGAATCAGGCCATTAGCAAGATATTCTATATTTATTACAGGCAAGCAGGCTTCTTCAGGGACAGTTACCGTTGGTAGCACAACTCAGCGCTTTAATTTGACTGCCGGAAATACAGTTATTGAGGTTCCTATAAATCGCACTGATGCTTACATTGATGAATCTGAGGCTGGCAGAGTACTCACGAACAGAGCGATCAGAGTTCAGGTTGATCAGGGAAAACCCAAAGTAGTAGTTTATGGGCATATTTTCGCGGGTGCCCGTTCAGCGGCCTCACTCATTTTACCTAAAGAGGCTTTAGGTCAACAATATTTCAGTATGAATTATGAGAGCGGAAATACACAAGATCCCGGTCGAAATTATATCGTACTGATTGCAAGTGAACCCAATACGAAGATTTTTATTAGGCTTAATGGGACTGATCTAGTCCCTGGAGGAGTGACATTGGCTAATACCGGGGATGTTTATCAATACCTTTCTAATGTTGACCTTACAGGAGCTAATGTTTTTGTAGATCCGCAAACTTCCGGTTGTAAACAGTTTGCGATGTTCTCTGGTACATCTAACTCTGCAATTACTGCTCCTTCCCTTTGCGCGGGAACTATTTCATCAGATCCTTTGTATCAGCAGAATTATCCAATTGATAGTTGGGGCAAGACTTATGGATATATTCCATTTAGTTCAAGAAGTCCCAGAGGTGTTAATGTGAGAACCAGGGGTAATTATGTTCGAATATTGGCTAAAGAGAATGGTACAATGGTAAATTTTAATGGAGTACAGGTTGCAAGCCTAAATGCCGGACAATATTATCAGACACCTACCCCTATCAATGAGCCTGCCTATATTTCAGCTAATAATGCAATTGCAGTTGCCCAATATTCTCTGACTCAGGCTTGTGCAGGTGGCGGTTTCAGTGATCCTGACATGGTCATCCTTAATCCGATTGAATATAACATCAAGAATATCACTGTATATTCTTCTAACAGGGAAAATATCAGTGAGAATTATGTTAATATACTAATCAAAACTTCTGCTGCCAGAACATTCAGAATCAATGGACAAGCTCCCGGTGGTACGTTTACTGCTTTGAGAAATAATCCCGATTATTCATTTATGCAGCTTAACCTCAACCAATATCCTACCCAGATTTTTAATTTGTCTGCTACGGATGGATTTAATGCTATTGCCTATGGCTTTGGCGATGTTGAATCTTATGCTTATTCGGCAGGTACAAATTTGGCCTCAAGCCAGTTTGTTCGGGCAATTAATAAAATTACTCTGGAAGAGATTAGTAATGCCTGCACAAAACAAGACCTTGATTTCAAGCTCACGTTAACTGCACCTGCTTCAAGTTTAACCTGGCAGCTCGATCTCAATGAATCAACAGTGACACAAACCAATCCGGTGGCAGTTCAAGTTGTACGAAATGGTATTACTTTTTATGAGTATTTATTTCCAAAGAATCTTGGATATAGCCAGCCCGGGCAGAAGTCGATCAAAATAGTGGCAAAATATGCTACACTTTCAGGATGTAATCTTCAAGAACAGGAGATTAAATACCAGTTTGATGTATTTGACCCGCCGGAAGCATTGTTTTCAAACACAACTAATTTCTGTTCAAATAGTGAAATAAGCTTTACGGATTTAAGTAAGGATAATGGTAATCCGATAAGCTCCTGGGTATGGGACTTTGGAGATGGTAATACGTCTATTGATCAAAATCCAAAGCATATTTTTGCGAGCCCGGGAAGTTATACCGTTACTTTAAAAGTCAAAAATTCGACAATTTGTAATGCAAAAGAGTTTACAAAGAATTTAGTAGTCAGAGGAAGTCCGGTTGCAGATTTTTCAAGCTCAAGTCCGGGTTGCGATAATGCCGCAATTTTGTTCACCGACCTCTCCAGAGTTGTTCAAGGGAATATTGTAAAATGGGAATGGGATTTTGGAGATGGAGTAAAAGCAGAAAGAACAATTTCTACTCCGGTCACTCATCAATATACTTCTGGAGGGCAATTTAAAGTAAGTCTGAAAGTGATCAATGAATTTGGTTGTGAGAATATCCTAAGCCGAGAATTAAGTGTTACTACCCCATTTCTTGAAGCAGGAAGGGATACCCTCGTTTTGCGGGGCGGTTCAGTAAGCTTTAATATTCAGGCTACCGGAACAAATTTAAGGTATAAGTGGACACCATCTACCGGTTTAAATCGCGATGATGTCAGAAATCCAATAGCAACTCCTGTAAATGATACCAGATACACTGTAACAATCAGCTCTGATGAAGGTTGTGTGTTACAAGATAATATTCAGGTTAGCGTACTAGAGATGCCTTTCATTCCCAACGCATTCACGCCAAACGGTGATGGCGTTAATGATGTTTGGAAGATTGAATATCTGGATAGTTATCCCGGTGTTAATGTCAATGTTTATAATCGATTTGGAATTAAAGTGTTTGGATCAATTGGATATTTGAAACCATGGGATGGTAGTTTGAATGGTCAAATACTCCCCGTTGGAACCTATTATTATGTTATTAATCCAAAGATTGGTTTGCCGGTTTTCAAGGGATGGGTAGCATTAATACGATGAGCTTAGGGTTTAAGGTCTAAATTCAGGACTAGCCAGTAGCTTATTTAATTAAATATTTCTACTAATGAAGATAAACATTGAAAAGGATTTTTTAAATTGTTCGAATTACACGCTATGAGTTTTTTGCAATTGATTCAGGTTTTTATTCATCTTGATGTTAAGCTTAAAGCTCGCAATAATATATTAGTGAAGGGGATTACTGCATTTTTCATTTCCATATTGATTGGCCAGTTAAGTTTTGCACAGCAAAAGCCACAATTTACCCAGTATGTCATGAATAATTTCATTTTAAATCCTGCTATTGCAGGTATTGAAAATTATGTAGACGTAAAGGCAGGTTATCGTGCACAATGGCAAGGTCTTGAGGGTGCTCCGGTTACTTCTTATATCTCAATTCATGCACCAATAGGCAAGAATTTTTTGTATGGGACATCAACTTCAGTGCCTCAGGGCGGTGGTAATAATCCCAATAGCAGAAGTTATTTACAGAATTATATGGCTTCTGAACCTCATCATGGTGTTGGTTTCACTATGGTATCCGACAAGGCCGGACCGATTTCCAGGACTGATATGAATTTGAATTATGCGTATCATATTGGGATTACTGAACAGTTGAATTTCTCGGTCGGACTTGCAGCAGGAATATCGAAGATATTCCTCGATCGTTCTGGTTTAGTTTTCGAAAATCCAAGTGATCTGGCAATAGGAAATGGCAATTATGATAATTTTAAGCCGGATATGAGTGCAGGCATCTGGCTTTACGGACCAAGGTTTTTTGCAGGTGCCTCTGCACAGCAATTACTAAGAAGTCCGATAGGGTTTAGCGATGATCCGATCACCTATGATCAGGGAAGAAAAGTGCCGCACGTATTCGTTACTGCAGGGTATAAAGTTTATTTAGGAGATGATTTTGCCGCAATTCCATCAGCTATGTTAAAAATGGTAACACCAGTTCCACCTTCAATTGATGTAAATTTAAAACTGGCTTACAAGGATCGCTTTTGGGTTGGAGGTAGTTACCGAAAGGACGATGCGTTTGCAGGTATGGCAGGGTTTAACTTAGGGTCACTCATGAACATAGGTTATTCTTATGATCTTACAACATCCGGATTGAACACTGTAAGTAATGGCTCGCACGAAATCATTCTTGGAATATTTTTGAATAACAGATACAAGGTAAGCTGCCCTCAAAAAAGTTGGTAACGGATTAATTGACAGTTGACAGTTGACAGTTGACAATTGACAAATTACAGTTGACAGTTGACAATTGACAGTTGACAATTGACAGTTGATAATTCGTAATTGATAATTCGTAATAAGAATATCTCACATCTAAATACTCACTACTCAATACTAATTAAAGCTCTTTCCTCAACCTCGCAACCGGAATGTTCATTGCTTCGCGGTATTTTGCAACAGTTCGTCTGGCGATATTATAGCCCTTTTCTTTAAGAATTTCAGTTAGCTTTTCATCTGCAAGCGGGCGACGTTTATTTTCTTTTCCGATACACTCTTCAAGTATTTTTTTTACTTCTTTATTCGAGACTTCCTCGCCGCTGTCCATTTGTATGGCTTCAGAAAAGAATGATTTTAGCAGAAAAGTTCCAAATTCAGTCTGCACATATTTTGAATTAGCTACCCGCGAAACTGTTGAAATGTCCATGCCAATCCGGTCGGCAATATCTTTCAGGATCATTGGTTTTAAATTCTTGTCATCCCCGCTAAGAAAATACTCATACTGATAATCCATTATGGCCTTCATTGTTTTAAGCAATGTTTGCTGTCTTTGTTTGATTGCATCAATGAACCATTTCGCTGAGTCAAGTTTTTGTTTTACAAATTGAACTGCTTCTTTTAGTTTTTTGTCTTTCTCTGCTGTTTTATCATAATGTTCGAACATATCCTGATAAGAACGACTTACCCTTAATTCAGGTGCATTTTTGGAATTCAATGTCAGGAATAGTATCCCATCACTATTGCTGATGTGAAAATCAGGTATAATCTGGAGCTGTTTAGTAGTAACCGCATTGGAATCGCCAGGTTTTGGATTGAGTTTGAGAATCTCATTCACAACTTCTTTTAGCTCTTCAGAATCCATATTCAAGGATCGTTCCAGCTTGTCATAGTGTTTTTTTGTAAACTCATCCAGGTAATTCTCTACAACCATTATTGCTTTAAGAATAATCGAGCTATGATCTTTTTTTCTCAGCTGGATAAGCAAACACTCTTGTAAGTCTCTGGCGCCGACTCCTGCAGGGTCAAAGGATTGAATCACTTTCAGCATTTCATCAACTTCTTCATTTTCTGCAAATACATTTTGAGAAAATGCAAGGTCGTCTACCAATGAATTGACAGGTCTGCGTAGATATCCATCATCGTCCAGACTGCCAATTAATTGTTGTCCTATTCTGAAATCTTTGTCCGACAGGGGTAACAGATCCAATTGAGCTTGTAAACTTTCAAAAAATGAATTTTGGACTGCTATTGGGATCTCTTTACGGTCATCATCATCTCCATTTTGCTCATATTTTGTCCCGTAATCATTGATATTATCATCCTGAAGGTAATCATCAACATTAAATTCATCTAAACTTTCCTGTGAATCTTCCTGATTAAAATTATCTTCTTCAGGATCCCGGTCAGGATATTCTTCAACAGGGTCATTCATATTGGCAAGACTTAAATCTTCAAGTGCAGGATTATCTTCCAGCTCTTCTTTAATTCGGGTATCAAGTGAAACTGTAGGTACCTGTAATAATTTAATGAACTGAATCTGCTGTGGAGATAGTTTTTGAAGTAATTTTTGCTGAAGGTTTTGTCTTAACATAGGGTACAGAATTCTGCAAATTTACACAAATTATGGTGGATGAAATAGTCATCTATTAAATATGTTTTTGGGATTTTTTTTGCCCATATAAAATTCAATTTTTCTTATTACCTTCATTAAGTTATGAAAAAAGAACACTAATTAAAAAAGTATGTCAATTGTAAAAGAATTTAAAGAATTTATTTCAAAAGGTAATGTGGTTGACCTTGCAGTTGGTGTAATTATTGGTGCCGCATTTGTTAAAATTGAAACCTCTTTGGTTGATGATGTGTTGATGCCTTTCATAGGTTTTTTGACTGGCGGGGTTGACTTTGCCGACAAAAAGTTGGTTATAATAACGGCAGATTCTGTAAATAAGGTGGAGGAAGTAGCTATTCGATACGGCAATTTTATCAATACTGTTATTCAGTTTTTGATTGTTTCCATATGTATTTTTGCTGTTATTAAGGCTATTAATACTATTAAACGTAAAGAAGAATCTGCTCCGGTAACGCCTGCACCTGCAAGTGCGGAAGAAGTGCTATTAGCTGAAATCAGAGATTTATTAAAAAGTCAAAATAAATAATCAAAAGGTTCTTTTAATATCTTGGTTGGAAAAATCAATAAAATCATCCGGATTATGATGTTCTTCACCGAAAAATCAAGTTCTTTTTCTGTTTAAATAGGAATTGCCTCTTCAAGGGTGATGGTTTTATTGGCCTTAGTATCATATTTTTGAAATTTTTAAGGATATTAATATTGGGAATAAATGGATATTTTAACTCAATTGTTTGAATTGTGAAAAATCAACCTTATATTTGCGCTCTTGTTTTTTAAAGCAATAATAGATCAATAAGTCATGAAAAGAACATTCCAGCCTTCTCAAAGAAAAAGAAGAAATAAGCACGGGTTTAGAGAACGCATGAGCAGTGCAAACGGAAGAAGAGTATTAGCATCAAGAAGAGCCAAAGGTAGAAAAAGACTATCTGTCTCTGACGAGCGTCGCCATAAAGCATAATTTTGATTGTGTTTTCGTAGCCTTACGAATTACGCAGATCAAGTTCTGTTTGTAAATCAGGCTAAATTACAGTCAAAATGTATAGTTTTAAAAAGGAAGAACGGTTATGTAATGTTAAGCTTATAGAAAAGCTCTTTACTGAAGGTTCTTCCTTTTTAGTTTATCCCTTTCGTATCGTTTGGCTTTCTGAAGTTAATGCTTCATCCTATCCAGTACAGGTTTTGATTAGTGTGCCCAAAAAGAGATTTAAGCGCGCAGTTGACAGAAATCTTATTAAGCGTAGAATACGTGAATTATATCGCTTAAACAAACTTGAACATCTTTTTCCATTGCTTTTAAATCAGTCGGGCGGACTTATATTAGGTATAACTTATATAGGTAAGGAAGTAGAAGAATATGCTTTTTTGGAAAAGAAATTTAAAGATGTCCTGGTTAAGCTAAAGAAATTATTCCAGAACAGCCATGTTGAAAAGGATATTTAAATCGATATTTTCTTTTATCTTTTTATTTTTAATCTGGATTTATCAGAATCTAATTTCACCGATTCTTGGTAAATCATGCCGGTTCAATCCAACCTGTTCTCACTATGGAATAGAAGCAATAAAGAAGCATGGCCCATTTAAGGGTGTTTGGCTTACAGTAAAGCGGATCAGTAAATGTCATCCATGGGGTGGAAATGGTTATGATCCGGTCCCATAAATTTTTAATTTATCGATAAATTTGATTCCATAAAATATGAATGGTCATTTAATTTTACTTATCGAGACTGCTACAAGCAGTTGTTCAGTCGCCTTGTCTGAAAATGGGAAAATTATTGGGGTTAGAGAAGCTAGAGAGCGGAATATTCATGCCAGTCATATCACGCTATTTATCGAAGAGTTAATGAATAGTGCGGGTAAGAAATATTCTGACTTGGATGCTATTGCAGTAAGTAAGGGTCCCGGATCTTATACTGGTCTTAGAATAGGGGTTTCAACGGCAAAGGGTCTCTGTTATGCCCTTGATATACCTTTGCTTGCGATAAATACACTTGAAGCTATGGCATCTGGTTTGCAGTCTGAAATTGATTTAAAAGAATCCGATTTGCTGATTCCAATGATTGATGCCAGAAGAATGGAAGTTTATACATGCATTTTTCAAAAGGATTTCAAAGTAATTGAATCAGTTAGTGCAAAGATTGTAGATGTTGATTCTTTTAATCAATTCAAAAATCATCAGCTTTTATTGTTTGGAGATGGTGCCGAAAAGTTCAAGGAATTGTTTGCTGAACAAAGTAATATAAGATTCATTGATTTTGAAAATTCTGCAAAGGACCTCAATGTTTTAGCCTGCAGAAAATTATTGAACAGGGAAACCGAAGATGTAGCTTATTTCGAACCTTTTTACTTAAAAGAATTTGTGGTCACAACCTCAAACAAAAGTTAGTTTGATTCTTTTTTCTTAAGCATTCCTTTTTTTGATTTACCAATTGGATCTTTTTTGAATCCCGGTATTTTACTAGCATTGGCCTGATGTTCCAAAACGCGACCGAATTTTAAGGCAAATCCCATATAAAATGAGAAACCGGTATGTCCACTAGCATATGGTGCACTACTATTACTGAAATTTCTAATTGTTTTATAGCTTTTTAAAATTTGATCACTACCTATATAGAATTCAACATTAGGAGTTTTGATCATATACTGCGCGCCAATTGGCATAATTCCGATCGTGTTGTATGCAGCAGATGCACTTAGCACATGGTTCTTTATGTGAAAATTATTGACCAATACCATATCTTCACCTCCATGGGTTAAATTTTTAGTAAGAATGAGATTCGGTTTATAATTTCCATAATCCTTACTTAGCATGAATTCAATCCTGCCATTGATCATACTTACATAGGATCTGTTTATCGATGATCTACTGATCCGGGTATCAAGACTATCTGCAAGTCTGCTGTCTGTACCTGAGTTTGAAGCATTCTCAATTATGATTTTACCGGTGTCAAAATCGTATTGATAAGCTTCTTTATTCCATCTTATAAATCCCAGATCCTTCACATTTCCCAGTATCGACCAGCCATACTTTAGTTTGTATGATGCTCCAGCCGTAACTGAAAGTCCGATATTTTTAAAGTTAGGCTTAATCATATCCTGTTGAAAATCATCGAATTTAAAGCTCGATCTGAGTCGCCCTCTAACTGATACATCAAACTGGTCATTTGGTTCGTCTATGTTTATTTCAGACTTATCGACTTTAAGTCTGGTATTACTAATTCCACTCAGCAAACTAAACTTTCCTCCAATCGAAATGCGCTTAGTATAATTCTGGCGGTAAACAAAACTAAACTGATGGTAGGTTTGATTATATCCTTTTATATTAAACAGATTATTTAGGTTATTGACATCAAAAACCCGGTAATCATCAAAAATTGCAAATACCTCATTGGGAATACGGGCTCTAAAATCATTACGAATCTGCCAGCTAATACCTATTTCTTCGTATTTTTTTACTGCCTTCAAAAAACGAAGCATTGCGACATAATTATTTGAATTCAGTCTCAGGGTATTCAATTGGTTTTCTCCCAAGGTGATACCCTCTCCCTTAAATACCCCATCATAGAGCAATGATTTAAAGGAAGATTCTGCCGGTCCTGAGAATGTTGAATTCAGACTAATTACTGGTATAAGCAGGTTAAATGCAAATCGACGGCTGGTATCTACCTGATAAGCCCTTTGAGACGGATTTTCAAAGCTATCATATAAGGTTCGACTATTATAAAGAGCATACTGCTGTGAATAGACAGGCTTTGTTAGTCCGAAGAACAATAAGAATAAAATAAAATAATTTAATAAAGATTTTTTGTTTCGCCTTAAATTCATATTCCTAATACTACTTTCCAATACTATCTACGAATAAATCAGGCTCTGATGCTGTGTTTATATTTTTGTAGGCCGTATAAAAATTTGTGAAAAAATACTCATTATTACTAATTAGCTGGTAAGATATTCCATAAAGATCCTTAAATCCATATTTTTTACTTTTTAAGGCCTCAACATAACTGCTTTTTAGCGAATTTCTAAGCAAAAACGCTGCATTGTTTAAATACAACATAAATGAAACATTGCTCTGATCGGCAACTAACTGATCAAATTGAGTGTATGCTTTAGATTTATAAAGTAAGCGACCAGAATTGTAGTCTTTTAAATACCGCTGAATACTGGAAGGGGAATTGGAAAGTATAAGCAGATTGTCTGTAATTGTAAAGAAAGGTTTAGAATACCTTTTCATTGGATCCCCGAAGTAAAAATAGAATAGGTTGCTGTAATTCATCCTCCTTACTTCAGGAGAATAAAATGAACTCATTGGCTCAAGCAAAAACTGAAGTTTGCTTCCATCACTGACTTTGATTATAGCCATACTTTCGGATGTTGAAAGATGGAGGGTACTCATTTCCTTCGCCCACAATTTTACCATATCCCTGTTTGGGTTAATGCCAGTTTCAGACGCAATGGTCATTATTTGTTTATTTAATGTGTCAAGCTCTGTTCTGGCTTCAAACATCAGATCCAGATCTTGCTTAAATTTTGTGTAATTTGAAATTCCATAGAATATTGAACTTGCAGTATTATAGGGCATTACAAGTTTAATAGTATTTTGTACGGGTTTTTGATTTAAAAAAACGGGAATAAAAGCATCTTTTTGGGAGGATAGTCTGCTGATGCCATTAAACATCATGACATCGCTCTTGTAGTTCATTATCAGATTTGAATAGCCTGAAAAGCTTTCGAAGAGCTCAAAATTATCGTTTAATTTTCGTCTGAAAAATGGCTTTATAGGTCCGGTTTTATTGTAGTTGATAAATAAATGAGCTAATGCATTTGCATCTTTATTCAGGCCGCTATTGACCTCCCTGATAAATGCCTGATTGATTTTCGTTGATGTTCCATCGATACTCTGGTTCAGTAGCTCAATCGAAAAACTACCTCTTAAAATACCTTTATCTATGCAGAGGTAAAATGGACGTGTAAGTTCTGAAAAATTAAGTTCCAGTATTCCATCTGATGATTTTTGCTTGATGGTAACTCGTTTATCAGCAGATTCAGAAAATATATTCTGAAGTTCAATGATGGAGAGATTTTGCTTTAACTGGATAGACCATAAAAAATGAATGCTATCCGTTTGGGATGGATGAAAGGATAGAAATATTCTTTGTCCGCTCGTGTTTTCAATAAGGGAATTCTTACTAAATAGCACCTCTCTTAACCAAGACAATTCTTGCTTATTCTGGGTGCCAATTATCGTATCAAAAACGGTATAATCCGTAAAGATTTCATAAAGACTTTTTTCGTTTATATATTGAAAGATTACAGTAGCGTTTGCGGGTATTTCAGACAGAATACGATCGTTATTCCGGCTTTTTACAGTTAGATTCGAAAAGTATACATATGCAAGAGAAATCACGGAAAGAACTAAAATTATTGTAATTCCTATTATTTTTTTCATCACTATTGGTATTATACAAATTTAAATTTTATGTCACTTCGAGAGAATTGCAAACATGTTTGTTAATTTAGCAATCTAATCTAACAATATGCACAAACGACTAATTATTATCGCTTCAGTCTTTGGAATCCTTGCTGTTATTTTAGGAGCTTTTGGCGCTCACGCTTTAAAATCGCTGCTTGATCCGGCTGGCTTGGAGGTTTGGAAAACAGCTGTAAGTTATCACTTCTACCATACACTTGCTCTACTTTTCGTGTCAATACTTCCTGCCAGTAACAGCAAGGTGGTAAATATGGCTGCTTGGTTCTTTTCTCTTGGGATTCTCTTCTTTT
>JBIIRT010000024.1:0-31387 GCA_044341405.1 Daejeonella sp.
TTTGATCAGCAGAAAGGATCCGGAGAAAGTATCTGGGAAATTAAAAAGAAAATTGGTTATGTTTCGCCAGAACTATTTCAGTATTTTCCTTCTGGAAACACTTGTATTCAGGTCATAGAATCAGGATTTGATGATACACTGGGTTTGTTCAGGGCTTCGAGCAAATCAAAAGCGGAAGCTTCTTTAAAATGGATGAAACTTTTAAGGATTGATGAATTTGCAGGTAAGATGCTTAGAAATGTTCCTATAAGTGTGCAGCGGATTTGCATGCTAGCCAGGGCAATGGTTAAGAATCCTGTATTGCTAATTTTGGATGAACCCTGCCTCGGACTCGATTTTGAACAGCAGGAACAATACAGAAATGTAATTGATGAAATTTGTTCCCTGAGTAATTTAAGTTTGATTTACGTAAGCCATTATCAGCATGAAATGCCTCTTTGTATTACTCATACCTTAAAACTTGAGCAGGGTAGAGTAGTTTAAGACTCGATAGCTATCAGGTAGGGATTTCCGGTAGCAGATAAATTACGCATTGCTTCTGTATCCTATCCAAAAAATTTCTAATTTGAATCCGAATTCAATCAAGTTTTAAAAATTATAGATGACAACTGTTTCAAACTCGCCCGAATTAGCAAGTGATGCTAATGTCAGCCCAGAAAAAAAGAATAACCTAAAACTGGTTATTGTTGCCTCTTCAGTAGGAACACTGATCGAATGGTACGATCTTTTACTGGCTGTGATTATGGCCAATATTTTATCTATGCAGTTATTCCCTGCCGGTGGAAATAATTTCATCGAAACCTTAGGGATTGTTGCCACCACCTATTTAATCAGACCTTTTGGCTCATTATTATTTGGAAATTTTGGAGATAAAATTGGACGTAAACACACCTTTCTGGTTTCCCTTCTGCTGATGGGTGGTGCTACTTTTCTGATTGGCTGTATTCCTACCTATGAACAGGCAGGCTGGGCTTCACCGATTCTCTTCCTGATCCTTAGATTAATGCAAGGTTTAGCTATTAGTGGGGAGTATTCGGGCGCGGTTATTTATGTTGCAGAACATTCACCTCCTCATAAGCGTGGGTTTTACACAGGGTTTATTCAAACCACTTCTTCTATTGCTCTGATTCTCGGACTTGTAGTTGTATTTACAATCAAAAGCATCATGACTGACGAGAGTTTCAACTCTTTTGGATGGAGAATTCCATTTCTTTTTAGTGCTATATTGGTAATTGCGAGTTACTTCATTCGTCGTAAACTTCATGAAAGTCCGGTTTTTGCTCAGTTGAAAAATGAAGGCAAAACAAGTAAATCTCCAGTTAAAGAAACTTTCAAAACTAAAAAGAACATTGGATTGATTCTGGCAGCTGTTTTCGGAGGTAATGCAGCTCAAAGTGCGATTATGCAGGTAAATCAGATTATTACCTTATTCTTCCTGCAGCGTACAGTTAAACTGGAAGATACTACTGCGCTGTTGATTATGGCTACTGGCATTCTTCTTGCCGGACCGTTCTTTCAGATTTTTGGGGCAATCAGCGATCGTGTCGGACGAAAAAAAATAATGCTTCCGGGAATGATTTTGGGATTATTCGTCATTCCAATCATGTTTTACTTATTCCTGGAGCTTGGGAATCCGCAAAGATTGAATACCATTCAATATATTGATACACAAACTACTATTATTTTCATCGGACTTGTCTTTATGCTGACTATTTCTGGAACCATGGTGTACGGACCAATGGGGGCCTTCTTGATGGAAATGTTCCCGACAAAGATTCGGTATACAAGTATGGGATTTGTTTATAATGTTGGAAATGGTGCAATTGGTGGATCAACTCCCGTGATAACAGAATTGATCAAGTCTTCCGTTGTCATAGGATTTGCATTTTCTCCGTTTATAGGACTTGCATATCCGCTTGCATTAATTCTGATTGGTATTATCGTCAATATTTTCTGGGTCCCCGAAACCTATAAAAACAATCTTACTGATTAAACTGCGTTTGTTTCAGTTGTAAAAATGCTCTAAGTATTATAAATAGAAGGAAGGTTTTTTTGATGGTGTCAGGATGGTAAGCAATTGCTGTATCCTTATCCGCAATGTTGATCTCGAACTGCTTATGTCTTTCTCAATCACTGCGTTAAAGGATAATGTACATTTCTATCTGAATGATAGAATCCTAAATAAACGTCCGGATGCCTTGTATCTTGATATCAGGTTTGAATGCTGAAGGAATATGGATTTTTATACAGGATAAGGAACTACAAACCTGAGATTTGATAATTGTTTAATCAGTCGGATATCAAGGGATTTCTCTCCTTTCAAAGGAAGCTTGTCATACGAATTCTGAGTTTATTCCTGAAGTGTAATCAGACTCACTATCTTAATCAGGAAACTGTGATTTGTCAATCCCCGGAATAATACGAATTGCATTCTTATAGTAAATCTTCTTTAATACCTCATCACTCAAGCCCATTCCATACATTTTCCAATAGGCATGGTATTTTTTATGATATGGAAAATATTCATCCACTGTTTCAAGTACTCTGAAATAGGTGGTATATTCTGAAGGAACCCAGCTATCTTTTCCAAACAGAATTCGATCCTGATATTTATCAAAGAATTGTTTTGACCTGCGTGGTTGTCTCCCCAATTCAGCTATGATTGCTCCAAATTCAATGTTCATGTTCGGATATTGATCAAGGAGGGTTCCCAGAAAGTCTAAATTATTTGCATACCATCCAAAATGGGCAATAATGAATTTAGTACGGGGATTATTTTTGATCAGGTTATGTTGTTGTTTAATTAATTCTTCCCAAGAAAAGCCATCTGATGCACTTCTGTTTCTTCCGGGTTGGGTTAAAAGCTCCAGCCAGCGCTCATTTTGTTCATTTGGTTCGTCCCAGAATTGCTTGGGATCTGCGGAATGGATCAGAACAGGTATTCCCAGCTGAGCACATTTTTCCCAGATTGGTTTAAGCCTTGGATCATCCACCGCTACGATGGAACCTTTGTTGTCTTTTACTGAAAACCCTAGGCTTTTAAATATTTTGAGACCTTGTGCACCTGCTTTTACATCCTCTTCGATCTCTTTTGCAGCTTTAATTCCATAGTCACTTTCACCAATTCCTGAAAATGTAGGATTTGCAAAAACGATTAAACGCCCAGGCTGGGAAGATTTTGCATTTTTTACGGATAGAGCAAGAAAATCTCCACTCCGGCCACTTAAATTGACCATGGTTCTCATGTTCAGCTTATCCATTTCTGAAAGCAGTGCGTTGATATTTTGATTTGGCATATTCCCTTGGTGGTTATGTACATCAATAAATGGGAATTTAGCTTTTGTAATAACATGCTCAGGTACAACCAGAGAGGAAGGAGGATTATAAGTCTCGAAATCAATTCTGCCTTTGTTGTTTTGTGCAATTCCGCACTGACTGAATAATAGAAAAGCTGCCAGGTAAATGGATTTCAATTTTAGTAAATGCATAATATTTATTTGAACTATGAAATTACTATAAAGCGCTTAGATTTCGAAAATAAATATCATGGTGCTAAGGAATAGAAATGTTATGGGGATTTCAATATGAGTAGTATCCACCATTATGTTTTGTATAAAGTAAAAAACGGCATCCTATCTAGGATGCCGTTTTTGAAATAGAGACAATTTATTAATTAGTAACCTGGGTTTTGAGGTTCTAATTTAGGATTTCTTGCAAGTTCAACTGATGGAACCGGCCATATTGATTTATTTTGATCGGTTATGCCTAGTACAGCTTGAAGTCTCCCTGTTCTTACAATATCATGCCATTCATGGCCTTCAAAACTTAGCTCCAGTCTTCTTTCTTTGTAAAGTGCAGTTCTGAATGCAGCTAAAGTTGCTGGGTTAATTGCTGCAAGACCTGCTCTTTTGCGAACCTCATTTAAAAGTTTAAGCGCATCAGTACTTGGATAGGAGGTTTCTGCTAATGCTTCGGCCTTAGCTAGCATTACTTCTGCAAGGCGGAAAACAATGATATTATCATCCCTTGTGCCTCCTCTGGAGTACTTTTTCATGTAGTTTGCTGCATTCGCAAAACCAATAGTTGCATCCTTTCTGAGATCTCCTGCTTCATATGCATTAAACAGGTCATTATTTACTTCAATTGTTCTGGTTCCGCTAAGCGATCCCGGAAGGAATGTAGTTGCCAGATTGTTTTGCAATTGGGTATCATAATTGATTTCGAATATTGACTCAGCAGAGTTTTTGGTTAGGAATAAGTTGGCGTAAGCTACACTTAAAGTTTCTCCTCTTCTGCTTGCTACCTGATTAGCATCTGCAATTGCCAAAGCATAATTCTTTCTGGTTAAATGAATTCTTGCTCCTAGTGCAAATGCTGCCGCTTTTGTTGCTCTACCTGTTCTGCCTAAACCTGTATAGGTTTCAGGTAAATTCAGCTTTGCAAAATCCAGATCTGTTATAATTTGATTATAAACCTCTGCAACAGGAGTTCTTGAAATTTGTAGTGTAGCTACATCCGGACTTTCAGTTGGCTCTGTAACCAAGGGTACTGCCCCAAAGTATCTTACCAGATTGAAATAGGTAAAGGCTCTTAAAAACCGGGCTTCCGCAATTACTGCATTTTTTGCTGCATCAGTCATGCCTGGAATTTTCGGAACATTTTTAATTACCACATTTGCAGAATTTATCAGCACAAATTGTTGATCCCAGAGTCCGGTGAACTGGGAGTTATCAGCTACAATTATTAGGTTGTTTAATTGCTCAAATTGTCTGTTCAACGCATTTCCCTTGCTATTTTTAGTAGGCAATTCGGCAAAGAAGATATAATTTGGACCCAAATTGGCCAAATGGCGGTAAGTACCGATAATCGCTGCTTGTGCATCAGATTCTCTTGTGAATAATACCTGCGCACTTACTGCATCGATTGGTTCCTGTTCGATAACATCACATGATGAAAGCGTTAGGAATAAGAAGAGAATAAAATATATTTTTTTCATCGCTTTATTATTTTGATTTCTTAATGGTGATGAAGCTATGATGATTGTGATAATTATACCCCTGCGGGTATTACCAAAATCATGATGGTTTCATAACTTTTATATTAAAATGTAGCATTTAAACCTAAAGAGAATGATCTTGCTTGAGGGTAAGAACTCATGTCAAAACCAAGTGTTGTATCGTTCCCATTGGCATTAACCTCCGGATCATATCCGCGATAATTAGTCCAGGTGAAAATATTCTGTCCGGCGGCATAAATTCTTAAATTTTGTATTCCTGCTTTTTTAAGTGTAGCATTCTGAACATTATAGCCTAAAGCAACATTTCTCACTCTCAGGAAGGAACCATCTTGTAATACACGGTTAGAAACTGATCCGTTTCTGGTTGGGTCGCCCCATGCTGCACGGTGTAGGGTTGCAACATCACCAGGCTTTCTCCAGCGTTCTCTTGCTAAAGTGGAAGAGTTGAACCAAGTATGAAGTCTGCCGTAGGAATACTCAGCCTGATTGAAAATCTGATTGCCATATACAAAATGCAAGAATACAGAAGCATCGAAATTTTTATAGCTAACTGAATTTGTAAATCCACCTGTAAATTTTGGTTGTGCACTACCTAGAACCACATTGTCTAAAGTGGTTGAAGCCAGAGGAATATTCTTGTCGCCATTTACATCTTGTATGATATAGTTACCTGTTGCTGGATCAACACCCAGAAGATTCCAGCCAAAGAATGTACCTAATGGATAACCTTCTTTAATTACGCTTGCATAACCATTAAAACCGAGAGGGATATCACCACCTGGCAATTTAGTGACTTTATTCCTGTTGAATGAAATATTGAAATCTGTAGACCATTTAAAGTCTTTTTTATCAATATTGACAGTGTTTAGAGCAAATTCAACACCCTTGTTCTCTACATTACCTACGTTTTGAATTGAACTTGTAAATCCTGAAGATCTTGGTAATGAAACGGCAAGTAATAATCCTGAAGTATTTTTCTTATAAATATCAGTACTAAAGGAAATTCTTCCTTTGAAAAAGCTCAGGTCTAAACCGATATTGGTTTGTTCAGTACTTTCCCATGAAAGATCTGGATTCGCTAATTGCGTTTGTGAAAGGCCACTTATCCCGATGTAGTTGAATCCACCTGCAAATAATCCTCTTGATGTGAAGTTACCGATCTCTTGATTACCGGTAAGCCCCCAGCTAGCTCTTACTTTAACATCCTCAACCCAGCTCAGATCTTTTAGAAACTCTTCCTGACCAAGGCGGTATGCAGCAGATACAGAAGGGAAACTTCCGTATTTATTGTTTTCTGCAAATCTTGAAGAACCGTCAACACGATAACTGGCGGCTAAATTGAATTTATCCTTGAATGAATAGTTCAACCTGCTGAAATAAGAAGTTAAGCCCCAGCTTCCACCTGTAGAACTTGAGTTTTTAATAGCTGCAGAACTCAGAGTTTGAATAGATTCAAGTGCAAAATTTGTTGCGGAAGCAATTGTTCTGTCAAATTTGGATTCTTGATTAGAGTATCCTAAAAGAACATTGAACCTGTGATTTTCTTTGAAACTTTTACTATAGTTAAGAGTATTTTCATTAATCCATCCAAAATCCTGAGTCATACTATTTGTACCAGATCCATTAGTGGTTCTGCCAAGAACAGTTAATCTGTTAGGTGGAACAAAATTTACCTCCTCCAAACTCAGATAATCAAGACCGATACTGCTTCTAAAGTTAAGACCTTCTAAAATTTTAAATTCGACAAATGCATTTCCTAAAGCTCTATTATTAAATGCATCATTTCTAACCTGGTCTGCAATGATTAATGGGTTATCAATGTTACTGATATATGGGTCATCAGGATTTAAAGAACCATCAGGTCTTCTTGCAGGAATTGCAGGTGATTTTACAATCGCTACGGCCACAATTCCATCTCGGTCACCGGTACTGACTCGATCAGTTTTTGAGCGGTTCATACTCATGTTGATACCCACTTTTAATCTGTCATTGATTTTCTGGTCAAAGTTAAATCTGAAGTTTCCTCTGCTGAATCCACTGCCGATGACAACTCCGGTTTGATTTAGGTAACTTCCTGAAAGGAAATACTGGGTTTTTTGAGTCCCGCCGGACAATGAAATTTCATTATTCGCGATCGGTGCTCTTCTGAATATTTCTTCTTGCCAGTCGGTTGTTGTTAAAGCAGCAGGATTGGCGATTGGTGGCGCATTACCTACGTTCACATTCGCTTCATTTACCAGCTCACCCCATTCAGGCCCACCTAACAGTGGAATTCTTTTGGCGACTTCCTGAAATCCGAAATAGCTGTTATAGCTAATTTTTGTTTGATCTTGCTTACCTCTTTTAGTAGTTATTACGATTACACCATTAGAAGCTCTTGAACCATAAATGGCTGCGGCAGATGCATCCTTTAGAATATCTATTGACTCAATATCATTCGGGCTTATATTTGCAAGCGGGTTTTGCGGTACTGAACCACCTGCTGCACCATTATAATTTCCAGCATTAATTGGCACACCATCAACTACATATAGCGGGTCATTACCACCTGTAATGGAACTTGCACCTCTAATTCTTACAGTTGAACGGCCTCCCGGAGTTCCGGTATCCTGTGTGATATTTACACCTGCAACCCGACCTTGTATTAATTGTTCTGGGCTTGTGATTGGTAAATCTGCCAGTTTCTTGTTTCCAACGGCAAGAGAACCGATTGCACTCGATACATCTTTCTTACTCTGTGTTCCGTAGCCAATAACAACAACTTCTCCTAAAGCTTGTTGATCTTCAAGCAATACAACATTTATTGTGGTTCTTCCGGATGTGGGAATCTCCTGAGTCAAAAATCCAATATAGGTGAATTCTAAAGTACCTGCGTCTGGAATATTTAGCGTGTAATTACCATTTATATCGGTACTTGCTCCAATGTTAGTTTTTTTCAATTTAACGCTAACACCTGGGAGTGGTACTCCTTTTGAATCAGTGACCTTACCTTTAATTTCTTGTGGTGGGGCAACTTCTTCAACTTCTATAACCTTTGCTTCAAGCTTTATTTGCTTTTTTGAAACAATAATAGTTTCATCAACAATTGAATAGGTCAATGGTTGGTCGGTAAAACATTGTTTTAACACTTCTTCTAATGAAGAATTACTTACATTGATACTTACAGGCTTTGCCGAACGTAGCATCTGCGTATTATACAGGAAGCTATATTTAACCTGCTTCTGGATTTCTCTTAATGCCTTCTCCATTGGAGCATTTTTGACTGTAAGACTTATATTCTGAGCATAGCTGGTAGCATTCACCTGCAACAGGGATGTAAGACATAAGATAATTACGAGTTTCATAACCCTGATAAATTTTAATGACATGCAAGGTTCCTTGCACTTAAACAACATGTAAAGTTTCATACATTTGTGAGTTTGGTTTGATTTAAATTATTGGTTTTACGATCGGTTATTTTTAACGCCAAATTCTGCCGGAGGCGTTCTCAGCGCTTCCGGTTTTTTTGCCGCCAATTAAAGGTATTGGTCAAGGCATAACAGTTACCCTCCTTCCTTCTATTCTAAAGTGGATAGCACCTGTTAATTCAAGCATTTTTAATAACTCTGAGATATTTTTATCTCGTGAAATTGTTCCTACAAAATCTTTATTATTCAGATTGCCTTGATATTCAATTTCTACATTATACCATCGGGAAACTTTACGCATGATACTTTCTATGTTTTCATTTGAGAAAATGAAGTATCCGTTTTTCCAGGCCACGGCATCTTCAATATCTGCAGGTGCAACTTTAATCTTTCCACTGCCTTTGTTTAATACTGCTGCCTGCCCGGGCTCTAAATAAGTAGACCCTGTTTCTTTTAAGATTTGTACAGAACCTTCAAGCAATGTAGTATTGATGCTTTTTTCATCTTCATAAGCCATTACATTGAATTGTGTACCTAGTACTTTGATGTCCATGGAGTTGTTAGTACGAACTATGAATGGCATCTTTTTGTTTTCCTTAATGTCAAAAAACGCTTCGCCTTTCAGTTCAACAACTCTTTCTTTTCCGATAAAAGCAGTTGGGAATCGAATGCTTGAGCCTGAATTGAGCCATACCTTACTACCATCCGGAAGTAAAAGCTGATACTGTCCCCCCATTGGAGTGCTCAAAGTGTTATATTTTACTGTTTGGATGAGTTTATTATCAGTTGAATATTCTAATTGTCCGGATCCAGTTTTTCGAATGTCTGTATTGTTTTCACTCGCCAGAACACCATTTTGAGCATCATCCAGATTAATCAGAGAACCGTCATCCAGAGTCAGTATTGCCCGATTATCCCCTGGTAATACATCATTCTTAAATCTTGTTGATTCGGTTTTTACTGTGATGGTTGTCTTTTTTTTCAGGCTATTGAAATAGAGTCCGGAAGACATAATCAGAACGATTGCAGCTGCAGCGCTGTACCAGCTTCTGGTTCTAATTATTCTTTTTCGCTCTTGCCTGTCAATACTGGCGAATAGTTCAGAACGTATACTTTCTTTAAGGGCTTCTTGGTCACCCATTTGATCCTTATTCCATTCGTGCTCATCAAGATTAAAATGATCCTGATAGCTTTCTATTGCTTCCCTTTCCTCAATTGAGCAATTTCCGGAGAGGTATTTTTCGTAAAGTAAATTGTATTCTTCTCTGGTCATTCTAAGGATTTAAATACATAGAGTCATTTTTGATATACAACACACACTAATTAGTAAAATATTTAATTATTTATTCATCGAATGATGATCAGCCAGTTGATTATATGCTGAATTCTTATAGCTTCCTTAAATTGAGACTCCTAAATACAATGCCCAAAATCAATAATTTAGAGGTTCTGATATTTTTATTTCTATTTATTAATGGTAATTTTAAACTGTCTTAATCTTTTGAAAGTAATTTTGATTTCACCTAAAGGGATAAAATCTAGACTTAAAATGCCGACTAATTTCACTACTGACAATGATCTTTTAAATCATATCACAACTGGTGATCTGGATGCGTTTAATATTTTGTTTGAAAGATATTGGTCTAAATTGTATGCTACGATTTTTTCTATTTACCCTGATCAGGAGGTTTGTTCTGAAATAGTACATGATATTTTCCTGAACATCTGGATTAAACGTGAGAAGCTTCAGATTGAAAATTTTAAAGGTTATATAACCGCCGCAGGACGTTATCATGTCTACCGACATCTGAAAAGTGTAAAAAAGAATTCGATTGAATACAGGGAAGAGATGAATTATGGTAATCTGGTAACTTTAAATGAGGGAGAATCGAATATTCGATATCGTGAGCTTGAAAGGAAAGTGGAAGAGGAACTTGAGGAGTTGCCACGTCGCTGTAGGGAAATATTTACAATGAGTAGAATGGAGCAGTTGAGTAATGATGAAATCGCTGCCCGGCTTGATATTTCAAAGCGGACTGTTGAGAATCAGTTAACTTATGCTTTAAGGCATTTAAGGTTATCACTCAGACATTTTTTAATCCTTTTCTTCTTTTTGCCAATCTAATACTTCCCAATCAGGTTCAGAATTAATAGACTAGTTGCCTCCAAAAATTACTATGGGGCTGAAAGTCCTGTTAAGTTTTAACACTATTTTAATGAACCAGACTATCAATTTACATGTTAGATTTTTAAAAAAAATATCGGCACCCTGATTATAGTACAAATCTAAATGCAATAGGTCGGCACCCTAATCTATAAATGGTTTCATCAGGGCCAAGTGCGCTACCAGCGAATGGTAAATACATCCTCTATAAAAGCTTTTAGTAGATTATTTGCTTATTAGAAACAATGCCAATGGAGAAATATGAGGCCTAAATGTGCTTAAATTAACACTGTAATGGTCATCCTCCAGTATTTCCCCGGAGTGTACGCGATATTTATTGGCATCAAAGGCGAGATCATAAGCATAACGGATACCTTTCGCAAAATTGTACCCATCTGCTTTAACTTTAATGTAGGCACTTTAGAAAACAGGAGTTAACAGCGCTTTGGTAGCCCTTGTATTTTGATGAATTGGCTATCAATGCAGCTAGTAAGCAAAGCTGATATCGTATTTTACTAGCTACTTCGATGGTAATGCGAATGTTATTATATATCCTGCTGGATTATCAGCATCTCCGCCAACAGAAATTGCAATATATTGTTTCCCTTTACTCCAATATGTTGAAGGGTTTGCATTTGCAATTCCGGGTAAGGTAGTTTCCCAAATTTTTTCACCTGTTTTCTGATCAAAAGCTCTGAATTTTCTGTCGCGCGTACTTCCAATAAAGAGTAAGCCACCTTTAGTTAATAATGGACCAGCGGAACCACTTGCTCCAGTCTCTGCTGCGCCGGGTAATTGCCCTTCAGGCTGATTCCCAAGCGTGACTGACCATTCAAATTCACCTGTATTTAAATTGATGGCATGTAATTGTCCCCATGGAGGTTTGATTCCAGGACGCCGCTGATTATCCAAAAACTGACCATAAGCAGTCAAATTAAGGTATTTATCTTCCTTTGGAGTGATAATTCCTGATTTATTAGCCAGTTCATTCTCCTGAATTTCCTTTAAAAAGCTTTGTTCTCTTGAGGGACGCGCTGCAGAAGATTCTTTGTCGTACAGATAGGAAATTATTGCTTCTTCCTTTCCGGCAATAACGCTGGCGAAAGATGGCATTTTTCCTCCTCCACGTTTGATTTTATTTAGGGCATCCTCACGACTTAATCGGGTTTCTATTGCAAGAAGAGAAGGGTTTCCAGATTCATCCCCGTTTTTATCTGGCATATGGCAACTTACACAATAAGTTGAATAAAGTGCTTTACCCTGATTGAACACAGAAAGATTGGAGGTTTCATTTTCCACCACTTTTTTCATAGTTGCAATTTCGGGTGAGTCATTTGATTTGACATAAATTATTCCTTTGGAAGGATCAACGGTGCCGCCTCCCCAGCTTGAGCCACCACGGCTACCCGGAAGCATGAAAGTTCCCTGAAGGGATGGAGGAGTAAATGGTCCTTCATATCTAAATGCATTGAAGCGCATCATTAAGGTGTCATATGAGCCTTTTGAGTAATTAATGATATCATCCTTTGTAACGAATTGTCTGGAATAGGGTGCAGGTTTCGTTGGAATAGGTTGTGTTGGCCATGCTTGCTCTCCTGGAATATCAGATGCAGGCACCGGTTTTTCTAAGATAGGGAAGAGGGGTTCACCGGTGTCCCTGTTAAAGGTATAAATGTATCCCAGTTTCGAGGTTTGTGCAACAGCGTCGATTTTTTTGCCCTTATGAAGTACAGTAATCAGATTTGGTGGGGCTGGTAAGTCATAATCCCAGAGGTCATGGTGAACAGTCTGGAAATGCCATCTGTATTTTCCTGTTGCTGCATCCAGTGCCACAACAGAATTTCCGAAAAGATTCTTTCCAATCCGGTCTTTCCCGTAATAATCATAGGTCGGTGATCCAGTCGCAAAAAATACCATTCCACGTTTTGTATCCAGACTCATTCCTCCCCAGTTATTGGTACCACCTACATATTTCCATGCATCTTTCGGCCAAGTATCATAACCAAATTCGCCTGGTTGAGGTACTGTATGGAAAGTCCATTCCAATTTCCCGGATTTTATATCATAGGCACGCACATGACCTGGCTCGGCGCCATATAATTCTGATACTTCATTGCCAATGATCAAAAGGTTTTTAAATACAATTCCCGGACTTGTAGGTATAACTGATATTTTATCAGGATCTCCCCGCATACCGATATTCATGCTGACCCATCCATTATTCCCAAATGAGGGGATGGCTAATCCGGTTTGTGCATTTAAAGCATAAAGTTTATCACCTGCGGTAAGCAGAATTCTTTTATCTGAACCTTCCTCCCAATAGGTTACACCTCTGCCGATTCCGCCTCCCGCTTCTCCATTGAAGGGATCAAAAGCCCAGATTTGTTTGCCTGTAGCTGCATCTAGGGCATATACCCGATGCCTCGCAGACAAGGTATACATCACCCCATCTACAACAATTGGATTACTTTCACTATTGCCACCTCTCGATCCAGGAGGGGCATCACTGAACTTGTGAGTCCAGGCTATTTCCAGACTTTGAATCGTATTTTTATTGATCTCGTCCAATATTGAATACCCTGTTCCTTCAGCATCGGCTTTATAAACAGACCAAGTACGGTCCAGATTGATTTGATTCTTTTTAGTATAAATTTTACAGCCCGAATAAATTGTTAGTACAATAATCGAAAGCAGCAAGAAAAGTCTTTTAGAAGAGTCAAATTTTGGCTTATTCATAGTTCAATATTAAAAAATCAGCTGCTCAATTTCATTTTTTCCAACTGAAGTATAAAAATAGTATTAGATTTTCTCTATTTCACAAGGCTTGTAAAATCGTGTATATTTTACGATTCCTGGTTTAGTAGAGATTAAACATGTGAGTCCGAAATTTCAAATTCAGTTTAGTTATATTTTTTTTGCCATGGAAACGCATACGATGGTTTATTCTGAAAACGATTCATGCCAACCCTCAGATGTATTGAGCTTGCTGGAGCTAATTCTACTAAAAAATAAGGGCTATTTATCGTTTTCTGATCATTTCCTTCTCCGATACTTGTAAATGAATGTTCTCCAAAAGCACCTGCTTGAACAATTAATTTTCTGCTTTCAGACGGATTTAAGTTCACAAGCTGTATGCCGGCCTCATTGGCTTTCAATTCGTCAACCAAAGCAGACACGTCCTGAGGAAGGCCGGGTCTTTGTAAATCGGCATCGAAATATCTTACTGTTGCCCTCAGCAAACCTCCGTTATAAATTGTTTGAGGTGTTCCCATTGTGGTTTGAATAAGTCCTTTGGTAATTACAGGATTATTTGGATAAAGGTCATCTTTTTGAATGCTGTAAATATTTCGCGGATCATTTTGCATAAAGTTCATTCTTTTCATCACCTCCTGGTAATCAGCTTTTAGGACCTCTAAAGGCCAATCGGGATTTTTCCCCGCATAATACATCAGGCGAGCATGTTCTGTTAGTCCAAATGTTCGGTCGCCCATACTCTCTTCTCGATTCCAATCAAATGGTTCGGCCTTTTTCCAAACAATTGTATCAAGCTCTCCAAGGGTATTCTGACCCCAAACGCCTTCGCCCCATAATGGATGAAACTTATTTCCCTTCATTAACACTTCGATTTTTTTCCAGTCTTCCTGATCCATTGAAGCATGCCACAAATGGGCAAGATCCTGGATCATCATTGGCCGGTAGCTGTACCAGCCCTCTTTTTTATAGCGAAAAGGAACCAACATCTGACCCTCCTTTGTATACTTCGCTCTTTGCATAATACTGTTAATCTGCGAGCGTAATAAATCAAGGTATTTTTGATCTCCAGAAAGCAAGTAGGCACATTCACTGGCGACAGAAAGAGCAGAAAATTGCATCAATACGCCATAACGGCCATACCAGCCATAAAGACCACCCCACCATTGTCCGTTTCTGTACTCACCAATTTTACCACTTTGACCTATATTATCAGGAAGTAAACCTCCATTATCTGCAATTCGTTGCATCCAGGCATCGACATAATCTAGAACCCATTTTTTATATTTTTCATCGCCTGTATAGAGATACGCGTTGGTGATAAGTCCGGTAGATAGCAAGTTAACAGGTACATCTGTTCTGGTAATAATTTCATCGTACAAGGCCTGAATTTGCTTTTGTCTTTCTGGTTTTTCATGCCAGTCTGGCTCCAGTTCATTCAATATCGGATATAGGGAGGTATGGCCGTAGCGAAGGTTATAAACTGCACTGGAAGTACTTGCCGCGCCAGCGCTACCGGTGAATATGGATTTTATTGTTTTATTAACCGGATTAAAATTTTGTGCTTCCGGATCTTCATTCATGTAAAATCCCGCAAATCGCTTTGCCCGTTTGATATTTTCTGAGAGTTTCGCATCAGCCAATCCCATATTATAGAAAAGGGTTATACCTTCAGAAATATGGAAATAATCATCTTGTCTTGGGAATTCTTTGTATAGCTGGTGATTATAATCAATAGAATCCTTTACATAAGCTGAATTGTTCAGCGTGATGGCATTATAACTTTTAAGAGCAGTTTCAAACAAGTAGTCACTCCCGCCAAGGGCATACATCTCCGGCCAGTTGTAGAACATTTCATATACATCATCATATGGCCCTAATCCATAGGGGGTGCCATCTTTCTGAGTGAATTTCTCCGCATATCCTGGAGCCGATTGCTCGATAGTTTTCATCAATTGGCGCTGCATGATGGCCCAATCTGGATGGGGTACCAGCTTCGTTGCTTTTATGAGGGGTACATTTTTTATAAATCCTTGAAATGATTGTCCGGTAGCAGCTTTGTAATTCTGGGCAAGGGCATCATATCCAGTGCTTAAAAGAAAAATGAATAAAAGGAATTTCAGTCTGTTGTTATATTTCTTGTTGCTTGAATTGCACATACTAATTTTTATTTTTTTTGTGGTTTGAACCAGAAAACTAAACCCTTCTCTTTGGTAGTATTGAGAAAATTTCATCTCTTAACGCATTGACATAATTTCTTAATCAGGTAAAGAAAATGCAACATAAGCATCCGACGATTTCGTCCGCATTTTACCTCCCCCACATGCAATGACTACATATTGCTTGCCATTTACACTATAAATAGCCGGGTTGGCATATCCGCCGGCAGGAAGTTTGGTTTCAAAAAGAAGCTTTCCTGTTTTCTTATTGTAAGCACGGAACATTTCATCACTGGTTGCAGCAATGAAAACCAGTCCGCCGGCAGTTACAACCGATCCTCCCCAATTCTCTGTACCAGAATGAATGCCCTTAGCTTTCATATCCGGATGATCACCCAGTGTTTGTTTCCATACTACTTTTCCGTTGTTAAGATCTATAGCACGCAATGTACCCCAGGGCGGACTTACAGCCGGGTATCCTTCGAGGGTTAAAAATTGCTTGATACCTCCTAAACGGTAAGGTACTTCGTAGAATGGGAGTTTCTTTTTTTGGTCGGGTATAAACTCCGCTTTTTGAAGACGCTCATCTTTGAGCAAATAAGATGCCAGAGCAGTTTTATCGGCCTCACTAAGGTTTTTGAATGCAGGCATCATTCTTCTGCCTGCACTAATCAGATTTTTAAAATCTGTTGTTTTGTATCTTTTGTTCAGATCTACTAATGCCGGAAAATTGCCAGAACCTTTCAGATCAGCGCCGTGGCAGCCACTGCAATTTTTAGTATAGAGTGATGTGCCGGCTTCAAGATTGGTTTGCTTTTTTGTTACCCGCTTATCAACGCGATTGTCTGCTATGGTAACAATCCAGGGTAATTCATTTGCATTGATATACATAATTCCAGTTTCCGGATCTACCGATGGACCACCCCATTCACCACCGCCGGTAAGTCCGGGGAATACCAAAGTTCCTTCCAAACTCGGTGGTGTAAACATTGGACCACTTTTAAGGCTCCGGAAGCGCTTAAGAAGTTCCTGATACGAAGAATCCGGGATGTTTTTATTGAGATCTGCTTCAGAAATCCCCTGTCTTGCAAATGCAGGAATGACGGTTGGAATAGGTTGAGTAGGGGATGGATATTCACCTTCAAGATCCGATTTAGCAGGAACAGGGGTTTCTACAATTGGGTAAACGGGCTTGCCAGTGACCCTGTCTAGCAGATAAATGTATCCCTGTTTGCTGGTTTGGACCAGTGCGTCTATCGATTTACCATCCTTTTTTACGGTTAATAAGGCAGGTGCATTTGGGAAATCCCAGTCCCATAAATCATGATGAATAGCCTGAAAATGCCAGATATATTTGCCAGTTTCCGCATTCAATGCTAAGATGCTGTTCCCAAAAAGATTATCGCCTTTCCGTTTGCCACCATAGTAATCTGCATTTGCAGTTCCTGTTGAAGCATACAGAATTCCTCTTTTTTCATCCAAACTAAAGCCACCCCAGGCATTGGCGCTACCAACATATTTATAGGCTTCAGGATCATCCCATGTTTCATAACCTTTTTCTCCCGGTGCGGGGATGGTTTTGAAGAGCCATTTTAATTTGCCGGTAAAAACATCATAAGCTCTGATATGGCCCGGGGCCGATTCTTCTTCTTCAGATAAGCTGCTTCCCATAATGATTAGGTCTTTATAGATCATGCCTGCTGAAGTGGAAGTTACTCTTAGATCGCTGATATCCCTGTTCATTTCCAGATTATCATGCAATGAAATCCTGCCATCCTTACCAAAGGTGCTAACGGGCTTTCCGGTAGCGCTATTGATGCAATAAAGCGATGAACCTGCAGTATAAAATATCCGGTGTTCATTATTTTCTCCCTTGTGTATAGCAATTCCACGGCATACGTTGAGGCCATAACTTTGTTTGCCTGCATTATCCGCGAGCATACTTGGAACCGGATCAAAAATCCATTTTTCCTTACCCGTAGCAGCATCGGCAGCAAAAAGTTTTAACTGTGGCGATGTACCATAGAGAACGCCATTAATTATTAAGGGGTTGGTTTGGATCTGACTTGATTTATCTGCGTCTTTGGTATGATAAATCCATGCCACCTTAAGATCCTTGACATTATTTGTATCAATTTGATTTAGTGGGGAATAAGCCTGGCGATCTTTTCCTCCTGCGTAAACATCCCATTCCTTATTGCTGAGATTATTTTTACAAGAATTGAGTGATATGGCAGCTAAGAGGCATAAAAACCCAATATTGTGCCCTTTGGACGAAGTGAATATCATAAACAGATAGGGTTATTTGTGGAAATTAAATATTGTAAAATTTAACGGCATTATCATGGAACAATTTCTTTTGTTCTTTGTAAGGCCTGTTTTTGACAATTTCTTTCAGAATATTCACCCAATTTTCAAGTTCGCTTCCTTTCAGGCACCAAGGCCAGTCGCTGGCGAACATCACCCGGTTTGGTCCGAAAATATCAAGGCAATGGTTTATTCCCGGAGCCAGGGTTTCGGCAGATTTAGGGTATCCAGAGCTAACGGAAATAATTCCCGAAATTTTACAAACCACATTTTTATTTTCGGCCACTGTTTTCATTGAAGCGATCCATTCATTGGCATCATGGTTCGGCTTGCCGCTGATTGTGGATGGATCGAGAAATGCTCTGGGATCAGCATTCCCACAATGGTTTACCAGGAATCTTGTGCCCGGACAGGTTTTAATTAGTTCGGCAACAGCGGGTAGCCAGGCTGGTGAAATAGTGAAATCCAAACTCATATCCAGTTTTCCCAATACTTCTACATTTTTGATCAAAAGGGGATTCTTCATCTCTTCAACAGATTTGAATCCATATCGGATACCTTTTATATATTCAGATCCTTTAAACTGTGAAATGTAGGATTCAAAATCAGGACTCATCAGGTTAGCGCTGATGACAGCGGCAACTGTAGGATTGGATGTATCCTTACACATCTCTATTGCATATAGCGCTTCTTCATGACGTTTCGCAACTGGTACGGCAACTTCCATGTAAACCGCTTTGACCATATTGACATTGCGAGTGGCTTCCATATACGCCTTCATATCATAATTGCCAGGAACCGGAGGCGATGTCCATCCTTTTCCAAAGCGAACCAAATCGGCAAGATGCTGATGCGTATCAATTAGTGGGAGTGGTTTTGAAGGATTACTTAATGTTGCTGAAAGCAAAGAATTTCCGCGTAGAGAAGCAAGTGCAAGGACAGAAGCAGATGCTAAGAATTTTTTTCTATTCATTGATGAACTGAGACAGGATTTTTTTTAATGAAATTCAACAAAAAAATCCAATCTACCAAGTTCTCTGCTTCAATAATTCATGCAATTCGGATTGATTATGGGATAGTTTATTGGGGTCACTTTGTCAATTCATTTTTTTAAGAATCATACACCCTAAACTTTCTCGGATTCTAAGTCTGAACTAGGGATATTCGACCCTAGTTTAAACCTGGAAAAGGTTTAAATGGAGTACGCGTTTTTTTAATAATTTTTAAGGTAAGCCTGGTTCAGATTATTGGCAGCATTTTATCAATGTGTAAAATTTATAAACTCATATCCTTGTGGTGGCCAGGGACCTGCACTTTGTCCAATCGGGCCAGGATTTGATGGCAGAAATGGTTCTGTAGCTGATGGAGCATATTTTATTTTAAGGAATGGAGTTTCGATAGGCTTGCCTTCAATTTGAGATCGAACGGCCATGTCTGCAACTCCACTGCATAAAAGATTCCTTTCAATTGATGCGGGAGGATTTCCACTCAGTATGAAATTCTCTATGTTGTAGGTCAGGTAGCTGAAATGAGAATGACTAAGGCTGGGATCAACAACAAATTCTGATGCCACTTTTTTACCATCAGCAAATGCTGCATATGCAAAATGGCCGTTATTTCGGATACCATTTGGCATTTTTTCAATCCTGAATCCGTTCAGTATGAAAAACGAAGCCTTTGTTCCATCGATATAGTTCAGGACAACGGCAACAGGCTCCTTAATCAATTCCCGAAGCTTTCCAGGTTGTTTGTAGGTAATGGTATCATAGGCTGCATTGAGTAATTCCCATGAAATTCTTCCAGAGTCGAGAGCATCCCAAACAGCATTTCCTTCAAGAGTCTCAAGACTTGAAATGCCGGTTTCCCCACCGGCTCTACGCTCAATCATGGACTGTAGAAGCTCCATAACATGGATGGCATAAATATCCAGTTTAGCGTATGTGAATGCTACCGCTTCAGTGATTTTTGTACCTATCGGATGCTGCAGAAATGGTTTCCTCCAGGTATATGGAATTGAAGAGCCAGCCATCATTGGAACATTCAGCTCTTTACCACGATCATAAATCCATTTACTATCTAACCAGCTATAAGCTAAATGTTTATCTGTGTATAGTGGAACTGATTTCTTGGAGGCATCAAATACCCTGAATATTTGTTCGAGAAAATTCATTCGGGGATACAATTTTTGTCCTAGGCGATTCAATTTATAATCCCCATGTTCTCCAATATAAATTACTGCATCAACCGCAAGTTGATCACCTCCAAGAGTTAAAGCTTCGGCGATAGTTGGGTAAATCTTAGCCCCGTTCATAGTTGCAATCCGTACCCCGGTATCATTCGCTCGAATCTGATCGATCCAGACCGAAACGATTTTTAGCTTCGACTTTTTCAAACCGTCATCCATTGGATATCCCAGAAAAATTTTAGTCCCGATCATATCGGCATGCGACTGATTCCAATAGGTATTGGCAATAAAAGCTACTGTTTTCATTCCTTCATTGTCAGAGTAATCTGAGGTGGAATAATTAGGGGAATAACTTCCTGTTAGATTTAGACCTAAACTTAATTCCGGTATCAGACTAATTCCTGTTGCTAGGACAGTTTTTTTAATAAACTCTCTTCGAACGATTTCTTTTTTTGAACTCATTAGGAAGCTATTGGTGTAACGGCAAAGTAAGAACTTTCTGTTACTTTTTTAATGATTCTTAGCCAATTCAATCCACAAATTTTCCGAATACGTGCTTTATATACAAATACATTTTAAGGCTTAATTCTTCGATTTCCTGTCCGCGGATTGTTAGATTTTGTGCTTGTATAGTTGTTGAAAGTACAGCTAATGCTTCCATAAACTGTACTTTTTAAAATGCCATGGTTTAGAGTTTTTTTTTCAAGTAGTTATATAAATTTCTAACAATAACTTTTCTGATTATTATTTCAATAATGACTCAATTGTATGGATTTTACCATTTTTAATGGTAGATCTAACCTTCATTGCATCCTGAATCCGTTTGAGTGGATCTCCATCTACAATGATCATATCAGCAAGTTTTCCTACTTCAATACTTCCTAAATCTTTATCAACCCCAACTACTTTTGCTGCCTGTATGGTTGCTGATTGCAAAGCTTTGAAAGGAGAAAATCCGGCATCAACATATACCCAAAGTTCTGAATGCAGACTGCTGCCGAATGGGGCAAATGGGGCATCAGTCCCTGCTGTAATACTTCCGCCTGCATCCGAGATCAACTTAAGCGTTTTTAGCAGCGCTTTATAATTAGCATCTGCTTTTGGTGTTCTCAATGAGTCAAACTTGCTGGTCTGGTCATAAAGGCCCTTTAAAAATTCCGGAGTAAGAAATTTCCTGTTCCGTTCATCATTTAATAATTCGTCATACTGTTTTGCCAGTCTGAAATACCCTGTTCTTAAGCATGCTGTGGGAGTGATATTGATTCCTGATTTGGCAATCAATTGCACAACATCCTGGTAGCTTCTGAAATTAGCATCCAGTAGCAATGAATAGCCTCTTCTACTGGTTCCCGATAAATGTTCAATTGCATCTACATTGTATTTGGTAGCTGGATAGAGTTCATGAGATGAAAGTGGAATTCCCATTTTGTGTGCACCTTCAGTGAGTACTTTTTGAATAGAATCCGGCATTCGGACATAAGTCTTGATCAAGCTATAGCCCAGTTTTTTAGCCCTCTCAAGTTCCATTTTAATGTGTTTAGGATCAGTCACACTATTTTCCAATCCGTAGGCTATTCGGGAACCATCGGTTAATCCACCGGTAAAGAAAAGTCTGGGACCCGGACGAACGCCACTTTCCCATGCTTCTTTTCGTTCAAGGGCATCGTAAGGATCAGCACCAGGTTCTCTGACAGTTGTAATTCCGTAGGACAACCAAACCTTACCTAGCTTTACGCCAGTATTTGAACTTTGATGGGTATGCATTTCGAAGAGTCCGGGCATTACCACATTGTTTGATGCATCTACAATTTTAATCCCGGGCTTGTGAATTTGATGTGGCTTGATATCTCGGATTCGGTGCCCCTTTATATAGATATCCATATTTTTCTGGTAAGTACTGTCTTTCCCGTTAAATACTTTACCTGCATGAATAATATATTCATCTGCAGGAATTTCAGCTTTCCATTTGAGGTCAATTGAAATATCCTTGATCTCGCCGGAAACAACATCAATCTGTTTTAACCTGTCAGTTGATATATACACTATGGTTTTCGAATCTCCGGTCCAGCTTATATAATCGCTAAGCTCATCATTAAGTTTTTTTGCTTTCCCTGAAATTTCACCATTCATATTAACCGGGATAGTCCATAGTGTACCATCTTTGGTATAAGCCATTGTTTTTCCGTCAGGCGACCATGCCGGACCATTCTGTACGCGCATTCCAAGTGGTTTGCCAGTTTCTGGACTAATCATAACTGCGGTGTCTTTTTCAAGAGAAACCAGCATGAAATTATTGGTGCCCTCACGGAATCTCGTGGAGTAAGTTTTTAAGGCCATCATAACCACGGTTTTGCCATCCGGTGACCAGGAAGGTTTGCTGGGTACCCACACTGATTTATTCGCAACCTTTACTTCTCCGCTTGCAACATCCGCAATATGAAGGATGCCAAAGCCCCATTTCTTCATGTAGTTTTGGGTGTAGTAGGCAATTTTTTTACCATCTGGCGACCAGGAAGGGAAGGAGGTATCTTCTGTAATTTGTTTGGAAAGAAGTCTGCTTTGATTGGTTTTAAGATCATGTAACCAAACATTCACTATTCCACCCCGGTCGGATATATAGGCGAGTGTATTACCGTCCGGCGACCAGTCGGGTTCAAGATCTACAAAGGAATCATTAGTTAATTGTGTTAGTTTACCATTGATTTCCTGAATATAGATGTCTCCTTTAGCTGCAAAAGCTATTTTTTTCCCATCTGCAGAAACAACAGGACTTGCAATGCCTAAAACTCTTTGACCTTCTGTATTGTCAAAATCGTACTTTTTCTTTTCATAAGGTTTGCGATTGAGTGTAAAAGTCGCTTCAAAAGGGACGGTTTCTATAGTAGACTGACCGATTGTCCTTTTCTTGATAAGTCCATCTGCAGTATAAATTAATTTATTGTCGGAAGTCCAGTTGATGCGGAAAGGAAACAAATCCTCCTCGCCGGTCGAGATTTGTTCATTGCTGCCATCGCTCAGGTTTGCGAGATAGATATAGCTGGTATTCTTATCATCAAAAAGCATCGATTTTCCGGTAAAGGCTACATAGCTTATTTTACTGTCGTCAAGACTCCATGATGGAGCGGCTATTCGCTTTTCTTCTGGGATTGCCAGTTTTTCGGTCCCATTTTCCAGAATATAAATACCCGCTTCCAATCGTTGTGAGACAAACGCAATTTTTGTTCCGCTATTGGAATATGCAGGATTCGAATCATTTGCAGGATCGCTTGTTAGTTGTTTAAGTTCTTTACTGGCAAGATCAATTTGCCAGATATCATAATTTCCGCTTCTGTCGGAAGAGAATACAATTGATTTTCCATCGGGTGTCCAATCTGGTTCCCTGTTATCCGATATTCCTGAGGTCAGTTGTGTTAAGTCTGAGCCATCCTTATTGACAGTCCAGATATGATAACTACCATCCCTGTAGGAGTGAAAAACAATTTTTTCACCATCAGGTGACCAATCTGGCTCCTGAGAATCACCCATTTCATCGGTTATACTTTTCGCTTTTCCACCTTCAATTGGTAAGGTCCAGATGGTGCCTTGCAGAGCAATTGCGAGTGTAGAATTATCGGGTGAAAGGGCAACAGCCATATTAGTGCCTTCTGAAACAGTTACCTCAATTGTATCGTTTTTGCACGATGGAATAATACAGGTGAAAGCAATGATAAGGCTCAGGAATACGATTTTTTGTTTCATCGGTTTATTTAATTTATTGATATTAAGATATAGTTAATCAATCAGTTTCAGCATGATTAAATTTATTCAATTAGTATGATTTTGCTTTGGCTAAAATATCCTGCATACTTACCGCTTTGCCTCCTTGTCTTTTGCTCTCATCAGCAGCTTCCATAAATACATGAATTGCCAGAGTTTCTTCAAGGCTAACCGGACTTACGCCGGTTTTGAAAAATTTAAGCATTTCAATAACGAGCGGACGGTGCCCAACGTCATTGAAAGAACCTGCTGGAAGAATCTCATTTAATCCATAAGCTACACCACTATGAGTAACTTTCCCTTTTCGAATTCCCCTGTAAGTGCCGATTCTGTCATTATTCCAAACCCCGATTACATGGTCTGTATTTTGAGTGTGTTTACGCTGAATGGTCTGGCATTCTTTACCCATCATGGTGAACAGGATTTCAATTCCGTGAATTCCATACCAGTAAAAATCAGGGTGGCTCGGTTCAAGAGGGCATCCACTGTAAGAATCAGCACCCATAATATCCCCAATCTCTCCATTTCTTGCAGCTTGAGCACCTTTCAAATACCGAGTGGGGGATGATGAAAATATCGGGCAATTGTATTTTTTTGCAGCATCCATGATGGTAATAACGTCTTTTAAAGAAGCTGCGAAAGGTTTATTAATGAATAATGGTTTCCCCGATTTTATTACTTCCATGGCCTGTTCAACACGTGGATGACCATCAAATGTCATCAGCATAACTGCATCAACTTTGGAAAGTAAAGCTTGGATGGAGTCAACTAGTTCGACATTATTCTCCTTCATTTTTCCAACATAAGTTGGGATTTGTTTGATACTGGATTCTATTTTTTTGCTCCCATAAGGATAAGCAGCGGTAACCCTGAAGCCTTCGAAAGAATTATCCCATATAGGCTGTACCACATCATATCCTGGTCCGGGAATATTGTTGATATGGCTTATGATCATGGTTACCTGGGAAGTGTCCAATCCGATTATACCGATTCTGACATCTTTTTGTGGTTTATTGCCTGCCAAAACCTCAATCGGATTAATAGAAGCAAAACCTGCTCCTGCGATAGCAAGACCAGATAAGAATTCTCGTCTGTCTATATTATTCATGGGTTATTATGAAAAGGACTATTATTGAATTAATGTTGACTTATGTCCATTTTATTTTTTCAATTTACTGATGCCCTTCAAAAGTTTAATTTTTAATTGCCCTATTAGCTGTAAGATAGTTATTTAAAAATTCTGCTAAATCTTTTTTACGTATTATGTTGTGTAAAGGATCATCCGTTTTATCCTAAAATTAGTAAATCAATATGCATACAGAAGTATAGTTATTGAGCCTTTATCAAATTTATCTTACCGTGCGTCATTATCCTCCTACTTTCATTTTTATTTATAGTACTATTTTCTATTGGATGTATTGATATGCCTAAGAGTTAAGAAATTAGGACTTAGAATTGCAAGGACCTTTTCGAAAAATTAGTGATTCCCATACATCGTTCAAATTAGGGTAATTAGAATATTAGTTAGAAAAGGCATTTAGTGCCTTTATATTATCTCTGGTGATGCTGTGGCGAATTCGTTTTATAGAAAATTCAATGGGAAAGACCCATTTTCCCTGCTTTTAGGGTTAGTGTATTTAACCTAAGTTCGATTTAAGGAAGTGTAGAAGGTGCCATTTTAATTCTTCTCATGTTGCTCTAGGTTTGTATTACTTGATTTTTGAAATCAATACCTGCGTTTTATAGCTTTGTTCAGCCCTTTCCTATGGAGTATTTCCGGCAAGAAAACGTTGTCATTCCAGCGACAGCTGAAACCTCCTAATCTCAAAAATTGTTGTCATTTCAGCGTAAGCTGGAACTCCTTCGGCAAGGTTTATTTTACCTGAGGCTGTTTTTCATCGGGACTGGCAGTCCAGTGATAGAACCATAGCCCATATTAAATAAACCCGAGTGGCAGTTCTATCTTTTTTGCGATAATGAATTTCATGATAAAATTAAATTTTCAGTAAAAAAATAGGGCAGAACACGGGGCTGGCATAACCTAAGAAAAAGAGACCCTGCTTTCTAAAAGGTGAGAAAAACTTCAGTCTAAACCTAGCCTAGCAAGGTGTTATATCGAACTCACGTTATTTAGTTTTTTTAACAAAAAAACAGGCTCCCTTGTAGTGAAGCCTGTTTCAATAAATTCCTGAAAAGCTCTTATTAAGAGCCTGATGGCATTATTTTATTGCCTCATTCACTGCTTTACCGATATTTCCATTTGGTTCTTGAATACGGAGGATTCCGCTGATGGTTGGTGCAATATCAGTCATGTTGTATGAATTGTTCGTTTTTCCCTGTTTGATACCCCAGCCCATAAAAACCATTGGAATATGAACATCTGCAGGGTTCATTGTGCCGTGGGTTGCTCCGGTCGACCTCGGGGATGAGCCTGAATACCATGCAGGTTCAAGTATAATCTGTATAACGCCACTGCGTTCAGGATGATAGCCATTTATAATTTTCTCTTTATAGACTTCAGGGATTGTAGCATTTTGAGCATTAGGAATATCCACCACAAAAGCAACCCCTTCTTGCTTTTTTAGAAATTCCATTGTATTTCTCTTAATTAATTCTTCGTTCAATTTATTAGTCCGGATTGCCGCATAATTGAAGCTAACGGCGTAGTTGCTCAAGCTCAATGCAATATTTTTAACGTTAAAATCAGCCTCAAGCTGATTGTTTAATTCCTTTAATACAGCAGAGCTTGGAAAAACCCCTGCACTAATTTTATTATCATTTAAAAATCCTGCATTGTGTTGAACGGCATGGTCTGCGGTAAGAAATACAGTATAATTCCCTTTCCCAACCTTTGTGTCAAGATAAGTAAAGAACGATGCAAGATCTCGGTCAAGGCGTAAATAGGTATCTTCGACCTCAATAGAGTTTGGTCCAAACTGATGTCCGATATAGTCAGGCGAAGAAACACTGATAGCTAAAAAATCTGTATCAGCGTCTGTACCCATAGCCTCATTCTCGACTGCTGCTTTTGCCAAATCAAGTGTTAAGGAACTTCCATAAGGTGTGCTGGTAACCAAACCTAATCCGCGGCTAAGCATTTGTGAAGTTTTGACAGGGAAAGTTGATGTGCTCATTCCCGGAAATTTGCCTTCATATGGAACATTATCTTTAGTACTCTGCAAATAAGTTTCGATAGGATAGAGGGTGTTCCAGTCCTGTTTCAAATATTTTTCAGGATATTTTTGTTCATTGAACTTTGTAAGCCAATCGGGAAGTTGTTTCATATAGTATGTACTGGTGATCCAGTTTCCTGAACTCCCATCGTACCAGTAAGCTGCATTGGCACTATGCCCGCCTGGTATAATTGAACCGCGGTCTTTAGATGCAATGGCGATTACCTTCGATCTGAAATTTGTGGCAAGTCTGAGTTCATCCGTCATGCTTGTTACCAGTAAATTCTTTGGTGACATTTGGCCAGCTTCAACTGAATTGCTCCCTACAGTGCTTACCGTCGAATCGGCAGAACAATACATGTCCTTCCCTGTGGCCTGTATGATCCAATCATTTCCGGTGATCCCGTGAATGGCAGGTACAGATCCGGTATATACTGTTGCGTGTCCAATTCCGGTAACACTTGGAACATAATTGATATAGGCGTTTTCGCAAGAAAATCCTTCATTCAGCATTCGTTTAAATCCGCCATTCTCATAGCGATTATAGAAACGGTACAGATAATCCCACCTCATCTGATCCACCATTAATCCTACAACTAATTTTGGACGTGGGAGGCTGGTGTTTTTGGCCGGCAATTGTGATTTTGCTGGTTGTGCGTTTGTGGTAAATGTTGTCAGAACTAATGAAGCAAAAAATAGAGTTTTAATTCTCATTGGATTTGGGATAAATAATTGAATGGTTTTCAACCTGGATTTCAGGTTATATCTTTTTAAAAATATTTTTTATCGCATTTTCTAATGCAGATTTCGAACTCAAAGGTCGGTTTTAATAGTCAATCAATATGTAAAATTATACTATAGATTAGAAAAAATGCTAGTTATCTAATTGGTTTTTCCAGAATTGTGAGTGTAAATCAGGGGATAAATAAACTATTTCAGAACAGCGGTATTTTCTTTCAGGAAAGGCACATTGGCCATGACTACGTTTCCGATATATGTTGCGCCCGTCTCAACCTGTAAAGAGTCTGTGTGTATATCTCCAAGGATATTTCCTGAACTTTTTAAATCGATGGAGTCTGCTGTTATACTTCCTTTAACAGATCCAAAAACTACAATTTCTCTGGCTTTAATATTTCCTTCAATTATTCCATGTTCTCCGATAATTAAACCTTCTGCTATTATCAGATCACCTTTGATGTGTCCATCAATTCTCAAAAAAACATCAGATTCAATCCTGCCATGTACCATACAACCTTTGCTGATAAGCGAAGGTGCAGAGTTGTTTTGTGCATTTTTTGCGACTGCCATTTTCTTAGTTTATACTTAAGAACTTTTTAGGGTTGACCGGTTTCCCATTTTTTCTCACTTCATAGTGAAGGTGATTTCCGGTAGAATATCCGGTTGAACCAATGCGTCCTACAATCTGACCGGTATTCACTCTTTGTCCGACCTTAACATTTATCTTAGATAAATGACCATAGAGAGTTTCAAGATTGTTTTTATGCTTGATTTTTACACATTTCCCATAACCTTGAAACCAGCCTGCTATCACCACTTTGCCGTCTGCCGTACTTTTTACAGGATCCCCCTTTCGGCCTTTAAAATCCAGGCCAGGATGAAACTCTACTTTTCCCCTCTTGATTGGATCTCCGCGATACCCAAAGGCTGAGTTTATTGCATAACTCGCGGGATAGCCCATAGGAGTGAAAGCTACACCAAGCAGAAAGTCTTCCAGTCGTTCATTATAAAGTGCGTAGATTTCTTCAGAGCGCAGTTCATCCGATGCTTCGTTATTTCCTCCAATCTCATCCATTTTAAATCCTTTGATACCCCGTTTTATAAGATATTGATTGATTTTCTTTAGTTTATCTTCGATGTTCTGAATATAATTTCTGGTCTTGCTACTATCTACTGGGGAAGGAATTTGTTTTTTTAAATAAGAGATTTCTCTGTTGTAGGCAATTTTTTCCTTTTCAATTTTATTGAGTTTAACCGAAAGAAATATAATTGTACACGTTAAGATAAAAATCGTGATGCCAATTGAAAGAGCATAATGTTTTAAACGGTGGATGTGTTTTGTTTTAACACGCAGGGATTTTGTTTCCCCTTTATTGGAACCTACAATCAAAACTGTACTAAAATCTGACTTTGGAGCCCTCATTTATTTCATTATTTTATGAACAAACACAATCCTGACCATAGAAAATTGGGACAGCTATGATACGTCATTTTATTGTTTTTTTAAAACATTTTATCAATTAAATTGAATGTTTATTTCAAATCAATATAATTATTCTAATTTAGTTTGTGTTTGTTAAGTTGGTGTTATCACGATTTGATCAAATTTATTATGGATAAGAAATTTCTTATCTTAATGATAATCGGAAGTGCGATACAAATTAAAAAAAAATATAAATTCTGATTTTTTAACGGAATGATTGGCAGGGTTTTAAATTTTATTAAGAAATATCTCGGAAAAAGGGACCGCCCAAAGGAGATTGTAGCAGACTTTCACACGACGATAATCAGGGTGGATGATAATTTTATTTCATCGAGTTCCGTAGTGCTTGATGAAAGTCTGAATGGGAATATATTTTCCTTAAAAGAGGTTACTTTGGTAGATAAAGCTGAAATTTTAGGCAATATCACTTCCAGAACAAGCAATATCAATGGGAAAGTAACAGGTGATATTATTTCTACTGAGGCTGCACATATTAAAAGCTCTGCCGAGATATGTGGGAATATCAGAACTAAATCCATTTCGATTGAGCACGGGTGTATTATTAACGGAATGATTCGGATTGAGGGGGGTATTGATGATCATGATCTGATAGAAAAAGTTGAGAACCGACTTCCATCAAAATTCCGCAAGGCTCCAATTCAGGAGCCCTTTCTGATTTCTCAACCTGTAGAAACGGAAAATGAGATTGTAACTAGACCTGTCAATCAGCCTGACAGATAGCATGCTTCTCTGAATTAGCAAATTGCCAAATGGGAATGGCGAATTCACTGATGTCTCATTATACTGCTCCAGGGCCCTAGTTGTTATTTCCGGGCTATCCCTTCCAATGAAACACCGCACCTGGTAAAATAAACCTTGCCGGAGGAGTTCCAGCTTCCGCTGGGATGACAACAATTTTGGAGATGAGGAGTTCCAGCTTCCGCTGGAATGACAACAATTTTTGAGATTCAGCTGTCGCTGGAATGACAACGGTTTCTTGCCTGAACTACTCTGGAGGAAAGGACTGAACTGGCCGATAACACAAAGGTATTGGTTTCAAAATCTTTTAATGTTTTCGTAGCCTTATCTGACAAATCATAAAATTCTATTTTACCCTTCCCCATCAAAAAATTTGATTAAAAAAATAAAACTCTACTCTTTCTGGTATTTTTCTTTGGCCTATTACTCTGGAATTTGCTGACTTAAACAATGCAAAGTTCCAAATCCCCAGATCAGGTCTGTAGCATTTATTGGGATGATCTTTCGATCAGGGAAACATTCAGCAATGATATTCAAGGCCTCACGATCTCTGTAATCATTAAAAACAGGAACAAGTACTGAATTATTTAAGATCAGAAAGTTAGCGTAACTAGCAGGTAAACGTAGTCCATCGAAATCAATTCTGGTAGGCATTGGTAAAGTGATAATTTTCGGTGCTTCACCGTTCTCCAATTTTGCCGCTTGAAGTCTTTTTAGGTTATCTTGAAGGGCTTTATAATTGCTGTCTTTCGGATCTGATTCTACCACAGTAATAATCGTATCTTCATTAACAAAACGACATAAATCATCAATATGTCCATGAGTATCGTCGCCGGTAATTCCATCCCCAAGCCAGATCACATTGCTCACGCCAAGGTATTCCTTAAATACTGATTCATAGTCTGCACGACTGAATCCAGGGTTTCTTACCTGAGTAAATGGGTGCATTAAACACTCATCTGAAGTAAGCAGGGTGCCTTTTCCGTTTACATCAATTGCACCTCCTTCAAGAATTACAGGTTTGCCATTGTGAAAAACAGGTGTTACTGGGATTTTGAGGTGTTCAGCAACACATGATGGGACTAGTCTGTCGAGTTTATAGTTTTTGTATTTTGCCCAGCCATTGAAATGAAAATTTAATGCTTCCCTTTTATCACCATTCTTAACGATAATTGGTCCGGAATCACGCATCCAGCTTCTGTTGGTATTTTGAAAAATGAAACGCAGCTTTTCAAGATTGACATGAGCCTTCTCAAGCATTTCAAAAACTTTATTTTTTTGCTTTTTATCTTTGACCAACAGAAATACTTCTTCTGCCTCAGCTATTTTTTTGATGAATTCAACAAAATCCCATTGAACTGCTCCAAATTTCCCTGGCCAGTCCTTTCCATTGTGTGGAAAGCAAAGTAAAATACCCTGCTGTTTTTCCCATTCAGCAGGAAATCTTCTACTAATATTCATATTAATCTATAGCTCTTTTTGTGATAT
>JBIIRT010000218.1:0-2685 GCA_044341405.1 Daejeonella sp.
TACTATGAATCACTAAAATCCAACTAATCTTAAAAATCACAGTTCAGACAAAAAATAGGGACTCTTAGATTTACCCAACCTATCATTTCCAATATTCCAAAAAATCTTCCGGAACCGCCTTTTGCAGCATATTCTGATAAATATACCTCACATTTTCTTGAGTGCTATGTCTCGCTTTTAAACCTCCCCAACCATGACGCTCGCCTGGGTACAGCATAAATTCGAAATGCTTGTTTAAATCCTGTAATTTATCAATCAGTTGAATGCTGCTTTGCATGTGTACATTATCATCCATGGTTCCATGTACAATCTTCAAACTTCCTTTTAGCTTGTCGGCATAAGTTATGGGAGAAGTAATTTTATATCCTTCCGGATTGTTTTGAGGGGTTCCCATGAATCGCTCGGTATAATGTGTGTCATATAATCCCCAATCAGTTACCGAATAATTGGCAATGCCGTGGGTAAATACCTCAGCGCCGTAGGTTAATGCCATCGCAGCAATGTATCCGCCAAAGCTTCCACCCGTGATTCCAATTTTGCTGCCGTCTACGTATGGTTTTGATTTAAGGAGAATTGCGGCATCCATGTAATCTTCAATTTCATATATTCCCATCTTACGGTAAATGAAATCCATACCAGTCTTTCCCAAATGTCCAGAGCTGCGGTTATCAATAGCAACCTGTATTACACCTTCCTTGGCCCACCAATAGGTTTGTCCTAGCGGACTACTCCATTTGTCGTATACCCTTCCAGCATCTGGTCCGCCATAGACTGAAATCCATACCGGGTATTTTTTTGAAGGATCAAAATTTAAAGGTAAAATCACGGTCATCGGCAGTTCCAATCCGTCGCGGGTTTGATAATAAGATAACTCGGTTTTCGGCATTTTGTAGGAATCATATGCCAAACCTTTTGAGTCTGCAAGTTCCCGGATAACATTGCCTTTGGAATCCATCAAGGCAGATTTTGGTGTTGTAATTAAATTTGAATAAGTTGTAATGAAGTGTTTCCCATCAGGAGCGAGGCTGATCTGATGATCATAATTGCCGAATGTTAGCCTTTGTGGTTCTTCAGTGCCTTTCAAACTAACCCGGTAAAGGTCGTTTCGGGTTGAGTTTTCCTGGCGTGCTGTGAAATAAATCTCCTGAGCTTTTTCGTCTACCAAAAGAAGCTCTGTCACGCGCCAGGTTCCCGAAGTAAGTTGCTTTTTAAGGTTACCTTCTAGACCATAATAATAATAATGTCCCCAGCCGCTTTTATCGCTTTTCAGGATAAAACCCTGTCCATTTTTAAAAAAATACATATTTTCAAACCAGTCGACCCAGGTATTCTGTTTTTCCTGATAAATAATGCTTTTAACTCCGCTCTGAGGGTTAACACTATATATAATTAGGTTATTCTGATCGCGGTTCATCCATTGCATCCACAATGTTTTACTATCTGCCATCCAGAAAGGGGTTCCAAAGTACTGATCCATTTTAGGGTCAAAATCTGTCCATACAATTTCTTTGCTGCCGGCATTGACAATTCCTGTTTTAACCTCAGGATTTTTGTCGCCAGCTTTTGGATATCTTGTATTTTCTAGAAAACCATGCTGACCTTTTGAATTGTAAATCGGGAAAACAGGAACTTTGGAGTCGTCAAATCGCATAAATGCTATTTTTTTACTGTCGGGACTCCACCAAAAAGCTTTATAACGGCTTGCTCTGCCCAAAATCTCTTCAAAATAGACCCAAGATGCCCAACCATTGTAAATCACATCAGAACCATCAGTGGTATAGCGTGTTTCGGCATTGGTGTTTAAATCAATAGAATAAAGGTCATTATTTCGGGTAAAGGCTACCTGAGTTCCATCTGGGGATATAGTTGGGTTCTTTTCAAGCAAAGTATCTCTGGTCAGTTGCTTTTCAACACCTGCAGCACTTTTATAAAAAATATCCTTGTTTTTAATAGAAACTGAAGCTTCATTAACTTGTGCAGGTGCAGAGGGAACAGCCTCTCCGCTGCGCACGTCAACAGTATATGGTTTTCTTTGCTGGCCTTCTATACGATATTCAATGTAATGAGAATCATCTGCCCAGCCACGATATAATGGTATCGGATTGAGCAAATCCTTTGGAGTACTATCAAAAACTTCCTTAAAATTCAGTTCTTTTAATTGTGCCTTAGTATCTAAAGAAAGGATCAGTAAGTTTAAGATAATTGTATAAAATAGCTTGGTATTCATAATTGAATGTTCAGAATATGGATAAAAAATAGTTATCTAAGGATACTATGCTGGTTATAGGCATAATTTAATCAAAGGTATGAAAATTGAGTTATTTTCGAATAGATATGAAGTTTGAACTAACTCATGTTAATTGTTGAATCAAATTGTTCAGTTAAAAGGTTTTATATCGGCCCCCGTAAGTGGTCGTATATTTATACAAAAGACATAAAGTCTTGTTCCCTGACCCTGAATGGTAATACCATTATTTAGTATCTTATATACTAGATATATAGTATTTTATAATTAATAAAATTGTTATTAATTTGTTTTTAAAGTCATATCCTGCCAAAATTATATTTCTTAAAATTTCATGCCGCTCATAGCCGCGGAGGCCTAGTTGCTTTTTTCGGTGTTAGTTTTTATTTTCAAAGGCCCTCAAGCTGCTTCGCGGTTTCCTTGATGAAAAAGTAACCAAT
>JBIIRT010000025.1:0-31247 GCA_044341405.1 Daejeonella sp.
ATTAATAATAGTCCGAATGCTCTTCATGGCGGCAAAAAGGGGTTTCAGGATGTAGTATGGGAAGCAAAGCAGTTAAATGAACAAACATTGGAGTTTACTTACCTGTCAAAAGACATGGAGGAAGGTTTTCCGGGCAATCTGCAGGTAAAGGTTATTTATTCACTGTCTGATGATAATGAGCTAATTATTAACTATGAAGCATCGACAGACAAGAAAACTATTTTAAATCTTACAAATCATGCATTTTTCAATTTAAATGGAGAAGGAAGTGGTACCATTCTTAACCATACTTTAAAGATTGATGCAGAACAGTATACACCGGTGGATTCAACTCTAATTCCTCTGGGTGAAATTGCAGCTGTTGCCGGAAGTCCCTTCGATTTTAGAAAAGCAGTTAGAATTGGGGAGAGAATTGAGGATACTAATATTCAATTAAAATACGGTAAAGGTTATGATCATAACTACGTATTAAATCCAGGAAAAAATGGAGAAATGAAAGCCGCTGCTACCGTTAGAGGTGATAAATCGGGGATTGTGATGGAGGTATTTACTCAGGAGCCAGGCCTACAATTTTACAGCGGAAATTTTATGAAGAGTAAAAATACTTTTAAAGGAGGAACGAAAGATGATTTCAGAACAGCATTCTGTCTGGAAACTCAGCATTTCCCCGATTCACCAAATCAACCGAATTTTCCCTCTACAATTCTTAAACCCGGGGAATTATACAAAACCAAAACAATTTATAAATTTTCATCAGACAAATAATTCCGAATTAAATTCAAGAATAGTTGAGAATAAAATGAACATTCTTTTATATTTAAAACTGAATTCATTTGAAAAAATTTAGCCTTTTATGAATAGAAAATTACGAATGGGAATGATTGGTGGTGGTAAAGATGCCTTTATCGGAGCCATTCATCGCATAGCTGCGAATATGGATGGCCTTGTTGAGCTTGTATGTGGTGCACTTAGTTCAAGTTCTGAAAAAGCTCTTGAGAGCGGTAAAACTTTGTTTTTATCTGAGGACCGGATTTATCCTAATTATGAAGAAATGATCCTTCAGGAAAGCAGATTGCCAGCCGAAAAAAGAATGGACTTCGTTAGCATAGTAACTCCAAACCATGCTCACTTTGCGCCTGCAATGATGGCATTGGATCACGGCTTTCATGTGGTGATAGATAAACCAATCACCTTTACACTTGAAGAAGCTAAACTACTTAAGAAAAAAATCGAAGAAACCGGTCTCAGTTTATTATTGACACATACTTATGCCGGTTATCCTATGGTTAAACAGGCCAGGGAGATGGTTAAAGCCGGTGAGCTTGGTAAGATCAGAAAGATAATTGTAGAATACCCACAGGGTTGGCTGAGCCGATTATCCGAAAAGGATGGAAACCCTCAGGCTGCATGGCGGACAGATCCTGCAAGATCAGGTAAAAGTGGTTGTATGGGTGATATTGGAACACATGCAGCCCATCTCGCTGAGTACATCAGTGGATTGAAGATTACAAAATTGTGTGCAGACCTTAGCATTGTGGTTGATGGAAGAGCTTTGGACGATGACGGCAATGTACTTCTCAAATTTGATAATGGTTCAAATGGAGTATTGATTGCCTCCCAAATAGCAGCAGGAGAAGAAAATGCATTACGAATCAGGGTTTATGGTGAAAAGGGCGGACTAGAATGGGCACAACAGGAGCCAAATACATTAATATTGAAATGGCTGGATGCTCCGGTTCAAATTTTAAGGGCGGGTGGCCATAACCTTTCGAATTATGCCACTTTTAACAGTCGGACACCTGGAGGACATCCTGAAGGATATCTTGAAGCATTTGCCAATCTGTACCGAAATTTTGCCTTATGTGTTTCGGCGAAAAATGAAGGCACAAAAGCGGCTCCCGAAGCATACGACTACCCTTCAGTAGATGAAGGAATCAGAGGCATGGCTTTTATCAATAATGTGGTAAATAGCAGCTTGAGTAATGATAAATGGATAAATTTTGAAGTTTAAAAATAGATTATGACGACAATTAAAGGACCTGCGATATTTCTTGCACAGTTTTTAGGTGATACTGCACCATTCAACAGCCTAGAATCAATTTGTAAATGGGCAAAAAGTCTTGGATTTGAAGGAGTACAGATTCCAACCTGGGATCCTCGATGTATAGATCTTCAAAAGGCTGCAGAAAGTAAAACCTATGCAGATGAAATTAAAGGTATTGTTAATTCCTGTGGAATGGAGATCACTGAATTATCAACTCACCTACAAGGGCAGCTGGTAGCTGTAAATCCGGCCTATGATTTACTTTTTGATGGTTTCGCACCTGCAAGTGTACACAATAACCCGAAAGCCCGTACAGAATGGGCTGTGCAGCAATTGAAATATGCCGCAATTGCATCAAAAAATATGGGTATTACTGCCCATGCTACATTCAGCGGATCATTATTATGGCATACCTGGCATCCTTGGCCACAGAGACCTGCCGGACTTGTTGATGCTGGATTTAAAGAACTGGCTAATCGTTGGCTACCTATCCTTAATCACTTTGACGAGCATGGTGTTGATGTTTGTTATGAAATTCATCCGGGTGAGGATCTTTTCGATGGTGTGACTTATGAAATGTTCCTTGAGAAAGTAAACAATCATTCAAGGGCTTGTCTGCTTTACGATCCTTCTCATTTTGTATTGCAATGTCTTGATTATGTTCAATATATTGACCACTACCACGAGCGCATTAAAGCTTTCCATGTTAAAGATGCAGAGTTTAATTCAACAGGCAAACAAGGTACATTTGGAGGATACCAGAACTGGGCCGACAGAGCCGGTAGGTACCGCTCTCCGGGTGACGGGCAGGTAGATTTCAAAAGAATTTTCAGTAAACTAACGCAATATGATTTTAAGGGTTGGGCTGTAATGGAATGGGAATGCTGTATCAAACATCCGGAAGATGGAGCCCGTGAAGGAGCAGCATTTATCAAAGATAACATCATCAGGGTAACTGAAAGAGCATTTGATGATTTTGCAGGAACAGGAAGCAATGAGGAGTTTAACCGAAAAATTCTCGGTATTTAATTTTAAATCACTAATTTCAAGCAGTAATTCAAGGTATAAATATGAAAAAAATACTAGTCTTTTTGGGAGTTTGCAGTGTTATTTTGGCATGCAATAGCGCTGAAAATTCAGAAAGTACAACCGATACTACAGCCGCAGTTGAACAAGTTGCTGTTGATACCAGTACAGTTTCTGCAAGCATAGGCAGCGCCAAAGGCGAACAGTTAATCAGTGGTTCAGATTGTTTAACCTGTCATAAAGTTGATGCAAAAATCGTTGGTCCTGCTTACGTTGATGTTGCCAATAAATACGAAGCTACTGAAGCAAATATTGAAATGCTTGCGGGTAAAATCATTAATGGTGGATCCGGCTCATGGGGTGAAATACCGATGGCACCACACACATCCTTAAGTACAGATGATGCAAAGGAAATGGTTAAATACATTCTTTCCTTAAAAACTAAATAATATGAAAAAAATCAGTCTGATTATTCTAAGCGCAGTTCTTTTTTCTGGCTGTAGCTCAAGCAAAAATAGTATGAATACCAAAGGTTGGCAAAAATTATTCGACGGTAAAACAACTACCGGATGGCATAGCTATGGAAAATCAAGTGTCGGAACCGACTGGAAAGTTGTGGATGGTGCACTTTACCTCGATGCTAAAAACAGACAAGCCGGACAAGGAGGTGATTTAACCACCAATGATTCATTCGATAATTTCCATCTCAGGATGGAATGGAAAATATCTAAAAATGGAAATAGCGGGATCATATTCTTTGTTAATGAGGACTTGTCAAAATATAAATCATCCTATAACACAGGTCCTGAAATGCAAGTATTAGATAATGATGGCCACGCAGACGGAAAAATCAATAAACACCGCGCGGGTGATCTATATGATCTGATTGCCAGTAGTTCTGAACCTGTGAAACCTGTCGGACAGTGGAATAAGGTCGAAATCATTGCCAATAACGGTAAACTCGACTTTTTCATGAATGGCAAAAACATTGTTTCTACAACCATGTGGGATGATGATTGGAAAAAAATGGTTTCAGGAAGTAAGTTTAACACCATGCCAGGATTCAGCATCTATAAATCCGGAAAAATCGCAATCCAGGATCACGGAGATGAGGTTTGGTACAGAAATATTGAGATTAAGAAACTGTAGTTAATTGACAGTTGACAATTGACAGTTGACAATAAGAAATGGTAGTAGGGGTATAAATCTGCTGCCATTTTTTATTTACCGTTCAATAGATCACCGCTACCTAAGGATAGATTTTGATCTGAGCTTTAATAGATAATTTTGAAATTAAGCTTTTCAATTATCAATTGTCAATTAGAATAATGAGTATTGTATCAACAAAATCTTATGCCTTTGCAATCCAAACAATAAAGATTTACAAAGTTCTGTCTGAAGAGCGGAAAGAATTTGTTCTATCAAAACAACTATTAAGAAGCGGTACATCAATAGCTGCTCAAATCAGAGAGGCAGAACATGCTCAATCATCTGCTGATTTTCTCCATAAAATGAATATCGCCCTGAAAGAAGCTAATGAAACTGAATATTGGATAAGCCTTTTAAAAGATACAGGATTTATAAATCTGGATGAATATAGCATAATCAACAATGATTGTTCAGAAGTTCTCAGACTCCTGATCAGTATCGTCAAAACAACAAAAAGCAATTTGATTAAACCTAAAAACGCCTGATAAATTATGTAAATTAATCAGGCATTTTCAACTGTCAACTGTCAACTGTCAACTGTCAACTGTCAACTGTCCACTCTCAATTCTATTGCGATTTCCCGCGGGCCAGAATAGGCAGAATCTTTTCAACCTTGCCATTACGAATACCGTACATAAAATCATACAGGTTAACAACAGGATCACAATGTGGCACAATTACTTCAAATTTATCGCCAACTTTATATGTTTTATTTGGATTCACAATTTTAACAGATCCATACTCATCAGAACCTGCATTATAATCAAAATCAGGCTCTCCGATAATTATTCCGTGAGGTACATTTAATGTTAAAGCTTTTGATCCTGAATCAGTTACGTATTTCCCCGCTTTAGAATCATTGATAATAGTCGCCATTACCGTTAGAGAAGGGTCGAAATCATCCATTATTTTTTCGTTGTTTGCACCACCAATAATCATATATTGATGATCCATAAATAGATAACTTCCAATCTGAACATCCGTAAAGCCAGGAATTTCATACATCATATCATAAGTACCAGTTCCACCACCACTGAAAATCTCCATATTTAATCCGGATTTCTTCATCAGTTCATAGCTACCAACAACAGGTTCAAAAGTTTTAAATGCCTGTGCTTTACGAGCCTTAAAACCTTCAACATGTTGAACAACACCATCATATGCCAATACCCCATGGAATTTCAAATTCGGTGCTTTATCTACAAATTGTGCTAATTCCAATGCCGGTTGCCCATTTGCAATCCCTGATCTGTTGATAACATCAAGATCAACAACAATATCTGCAATGATGCCTGCAGCCTTAGCAGCATCCTGAAGATCTCTGGCATTCTGCATATTATCGACAGCCTGAATAAAGCCTTTGTACTTTTTTCTCAAAGCCATCGCATAATTGATCTTCGGCACTGAGATGTTAACTCCGGTCATCAATACATTCTGTATACCATTAACAAGCATCGCTTCCGACTCTGAAAGCTTTGCAGAACACACTCCTACCGCACCTGCAGCAACCTGCATTTTTGCAATAGCAGGACATTTATGTGTTTTAACATGCGGACGAACACCTGTGCCTGTACCCTGCAAACGGGTTTGTGCATGTTTAATGTTCTTTTCCATTTTATCAAGGTCAACACATAAAGCCGGGGTGTCGAGGTCCCATTTTGACTTGCCAATATCAGATGATTTGACGTCAATTAAAGTCTCAGCACTTAGTGAAGGTGACCAAAGGGAAGCAGCTCCTGCAAAAGCACTGGCCTGTAAAAATTTTCGGCGATTGAAAGAATTAGACATTGTTCACAATTTAAATTAGTTTTTGATTCTGAATTAAATATAAAAAAAATAATCAGTAATAGGTATATACCTCACTGAGAGCTGATTTAGAAAAATACCAAAGTTCAGGAATCCAAAAAAGCGAATCAAGAGTTATTACATTAAAGCAACTATTTTGTGAAATACCCGGTATTTATGTATTACAAGCAAATTATTGTCCGATGCCCTAAGGTTTTCAAATGTTTTTGCAGAAATTATTCTCGAAAAATATACGCTCACAAGACAAAATTTTGTACTGCAATTGAGCATAAAATTTTTGTACCAATTTTGATACTGCGATTTAAATAAACAATACTTCACATTGATTTAAATGCAGCTTTAATTGAATTAGGAACTAATTTGAAGGGATCGGTATCCCATCACATAAAAAGTATGTTCTCAAACAATTAAAAAATACTGAAGGGCAATGAGTTTTAAATAAGTTAGACTACCACGAATCAATCATGCTCAATTTACAATGATCAGATAATAATTCTTCTTCCCTTTTTGGGCAACCAGAAATTTACCTCTGATTAGATTATCCATAGTAATAACCTGATTTGGGTCGGCTATTTTTTCCTTATTAATCGATACTCCCCCACCGATGACCATTTTACGGGCCTCGCCTTTAGATGGGAAAACTTGAGTTTTTTCAGCAAGAAGATCAGTCAGATTGATACCAGAGGAAAATTCATCAATAGAAATTTCAAACTGAGGCAGACCATCAAAAACATCAAGTACCTCTTCATCACTCAAATCATTAATAAATTCTAGAGAGCCGTTTCCAAATAAAAATTCGGAAGTTTTAAGGGCAGTTTCAAGAGCCTCGGCAGAATGACTCCTTATTGTAATTTCTTCTGCCAATGCTTTTTGAAGGATTCTGAGATGAGGTGCAAGGTCATGCTCCCGCTCTAATTCTTCAATCTGCTCCCTGGTTTTCATGGTAAAAATCCGGATCCAGCTTTTAGTATCTGCATCTGTTGTATTCAACCAAAACTGATAGAACTTATAGGGAGAAGTCTTTGCAGGATCCAGCCATACAGTACCACTTTCGGTTTTACCGAACTTCGTTCCGTCTGCTTTCTTGATCAACTGTGTGGTTATTGCAAAAGCATTACCTGCAGCCTTCCTCCTGATTAATTCAGTTCCCGTTACAATATTACCCCATTGATCAGATCCACCCATTTGTACCTGACAGTTCTTTTCTTTCCAGAGGTAATAAAAATCATACCCCTGAACAAGTTGATAACTAAACTCTGTGAAAGACATCCCGGTTTCACCCTCAAGCCGCTTCCTGACTGAATCCTTAGCCATCATGTAATTGACCGTCAAATGCTTTCCAACATCGCGAATAAAATCAAGAAAGGTAAAATTCTTAAACCAATCATAATTATTGACCATTTCAGCACTATTCGATCCAGTATTGAAATCAAGAAACTTTTTTAATTGGTTCTCGAGACATTTAACATTATGATTTAAAACGTCCTCAGAAAGTAAATTCCGCTCAGCCGACTTGCCAGAAGGATCACCTACCATACCCGTAGCTCCTCCAACTAATGCAAAGGGTTTATGGCCGGCACGTTGAAAATGTATCAGGGTCATGATCTGAGTCAGATGCCCAACATGCAATGAATCTGCAGTAGGATCAAAGCCAATATAACCTGATGTCATTTGCTTATTAAGTTCTTCTTCAGTACCGGGCATGATATCATGCAGCATTCCCCGCCAGCGTAATTCTTCTACAAAGTTCATTTTATCTTAAGGATCATTTGGAATGCAAATATAACAGAATTGATAAAGCTCTGCATGGCAAAATTTTCGTAGATTTATGTTCTTCAGCTTTTTTTCAGACTGAATTAATCAATAACAATCAATTAATAAACACAGTAAAATGAACTTCCTATCTCATTTTTACTTTGACAGGCATTGCGATGACTCTCATCTGGTTTTGGGTGCAGTTCTGCCTGATCTGGTAAAAAATGCAAGGAAGGACTGGAACTTACACCCGGAAAGAAATACAGAACAATTCAGCAGTAGTTCTGAAAGGTCAATTTTGAAAGGTTGGAGACGCCACATGATTGTGGACCGTAGTTTTCATAACTCATTTTTCTTCGTTGAACATACAACCGAAATCAAGAAAGCCATCATCCCAGCACTAAAAAATTCAGTTGTTCGCCCCTCATTTTTAGCTCATATATCCCTTGAGCTAATGCTGGATAGTATTTTGCTTACTGAAAACCACATTCAAAGTGTAAATTTCTACGCTCATTTAAATCAATCAGACCGGGAAGTAATCGATAGATTTCTCAAGTTAAATAACATTGAGGATACCAGTCAATTTTTCGGTTTTTTTGAAAAATTTATCCAATCCAACTATCTTGAGAGTTACCGCGAAAAACATAATATCATGTATGCCCTCAACAGAATTTGTATGCGTGTATGGAAAGACCCGCTCACAGATTATGAAATACATGCACTAGGAGATATCCTAATCGATTATCACCAAAGTTTAATGGGGAAGTATATGGAGATTTTTGAGGAAATAAACTTAAAATTAATTGACAGTTGACAATTGACAGTTGACAATTAGGATTGTTGGTTCATTGAGAAATTTTACCAATAATTTAATCTAAACTAAAATAAACATCCCCTTTTGGTAAAATATTTAATCAGAACCCAATTTTGTTCATTATCAATTATCAATTCAAAAAATTATCTTCGCTTCATGTCACTTTTCGAAATCAAAGAACGCATAGAAAGCCTTGTCAAAGAGCTTCAAGAACATAATTACAAGTATTATGTGCTGGCACAGCCTGTAATTACTGATTTTGAATTCGACAAAAAGTTGGAGGAACTTACGAGGCTCGAGAAGGAATACCCTGAATACCTGGATCCAGAATCACCGACTATTAAGGTTGGCGGTGACATTACCAAAGAATTTCAGACAGTAAAGCATAAGTGGCCCATGCTTTCACTTGGCAACACTTATAATGAGCAAGATCTAAAAGATTTCGATGATCGGGTACGCAAAGCCATAGGGAATAATTTCGAATACGTCTGTGAATTAAAGTTCGACGGACTTTCTATCAGTCTTAGCTATGAAAATGGTAAACTAGTGAGAGCCGTTACCCGAGGAGATGGTACACAGGGTGATGATGTGACAAATAATGCAAAGACTATACAAAATATTCCAAAATCAATAAAAGGAAACGGATTCTTTGAATCATTTGATATACGTGGAGAGGTTTTTATGCACCGTGCAGCATTTGACAGACTGAATAATGAACGGATTGAAAACAATGAGGTTGCTTATGCAAATCCGAGAAATTTTGCATCCGGCACGTTGAAAATGCAGGATTCAAGTGAAGTTGCCAAACGCCCCTTAGATTGCTTTTTATATTTCCTTTATGCCGATAAACAAATTTATAATACCCATTGGGAAAGCCTGGAAGCGGTTAAAAAATTAGGTTTTCATATCTGTGAACACAGTAAATTATGCAGCAATATTGAGGATGTACTTGAATTTATCCATTTCTGGAATGAGAAAAGGTTTGATTTAAGTTATGATATTGATGGAATTGTAATCAAAGTAAATAATTATAGTCAGCAGCAGGAATTAGGCTTTACTGCGAAATCGCCACGTTGGGCAATCTCATATAAATACAAAGCACAGGAAGTAGAAACTATCCTTGAAAAAGTTACCTATCAGGTTGGACGTACGGGCGCGGTAACACCTGTTGCGAACCTTAAACCGGTTTTGCTTGCAGGTACCACTGTTAAACGTGCCACATTGCATAATGCCAATGAAATTATACGTCTTGATCTTCACGAAGGAGATACTGTTCTGATCGAAAAAGGTGGAGAAATAATCCCCAAAATAATTTCTGTCAATACCTCAAAACGCATTGAGGGAGCCTTAAAAATTAACTATCCAGAAGTTTGTCCAGAATGCAAAAGCTATCTAAACAGAAAAGAAGGAGAAGCCGTTCACTATTGTCCGAATGATGTAGGTTGCCCACCACAAATTGTGGGCAAAATGCAACATTTTATCAGCCGTAAGGCTATGAATATTGAAGGATTAGGACAAGAGACTATTGAAGCGTTTTACAAAAAGGGGTTTATCAATCAGATTTCTGATTTGTACCTTTTACATGAAAAGGAAGATCAACTTAAAGTGATTGAACGCTTTGGGGAGCGTTCAATAAAGAATATGCTTGAGGGAATTGAAAAATCCAAACAAATGCCTTTTGAGAAAGTACTCTTCGGACTAGGTATACGCTATGTTGGCGAAACAGTTGCTAAGAAAATCGCAGCTCATTTTAAAGATATTGACAGTATGATGAATGCTAGTTATGATGAGCTGATCGCTGTAGATGAGATTGGAGAACGAATCGCCGAAAGCATTATAGAATATTTCAAAGAACCGCGTCATAAAGAACAGATCGAATCACTTCGAATCCACGGACTACAGTTCGAATCTGTCCAAAATACAATTGAACTTGCAAGCAATAAGCTTGAAGGTAAATCATTCATCATTTCCGGCGTGTTTGAGAAATACAGTCGCGATGAATTGAAAGATCTAATTGAAGCAAATGGAGGTAAAATTTTAAGCAGCATCTCTGCCAAATTAAATTACCTTGTTGCAGGTGATAATATGGGTCCATCTAAACTTGAAAAAGCAGTAAAACTGGGAATTCCCATCATTTCTGATCAGGAATTAGTCGAAATGTTGCAATAATTTTGTGATAATAGATAATTATTCGGAAAATCATCTTAATATTGAACCATTCCATTTAAATTTGGTTAATTTCCGCAGGGTAAATACAGCATAATGAATAAATTTCACGGAACAGGAGTAGCCATCATTACTCCATTTAAGTCAGATCGGTCTGTTGATCATGCTGCTCTAAAAACTGTCATAGACCATATGATTAATGGGGGTGTGGAATACATTGTTTCACTGGGAACAACTGGTGAATCAGCTGCACTTCATGATGACGAGAAAAAGGCAGTTTGGGATACTACCATTTCACATGTGAATAAAAGGGTTCCATTAGTAGCCGGTATTGGAGGCAATAATACCTCGGAAGTTCTAAATGATTTGAAGAAATTTGACTCAAATGGCTTTGATGCAGTTCTTTCTGTTTGTCCTTATTATAATAAGCCAACTCAGGAAGGAATCTATCAACATTATAAAGCAATTGCTGAAGAGAGCACTCTTCCAATTATCCTCTATAATGTACCTGGAAGAACTGGTGTTAACATGACTGCTGAGACAACATTACGCTTAGCTTACGATTGTAAAAATGTGATCGCAATGAAAGAGGCATCCGGCAACTTTGATCAATTCAATAAGATAATAAAAGATAAACCCGAAGACTTTTTATTCATTTCAGGTGATGATGCTATCGCATTACCTCTAATTTCCATGGGTGCCGTTGGGGTTATTTCTGTTATAGGGAATGCTTTACCAGGTATTTTTTCAACCATGGTCCGGATGTGCCTTGATGGAAAGTTTATTGAAGCCCAACCCTTACATCACAGTCTGACAGAATTCATTTCCCTTTGCTTTGTAGAAGGAAACCCTGGGGGCGTAAAATCAGCAATGAAAATGATGGGAATTTGCGAAGATTATATGAGACTACCTTTAGTCAAAATAAGCGATCAAACTGAATATAAAATCAAAGACCAACTAGAACTGTTAAACATGCTTAAGGCAAATTAACAACAAAAAAAAGGCTCTGATACAAGTATCAGAGCCTTTTTTTGAATTGCAAAATTATTATTTCTTTGCAGATTTTGCCGCTTCCTTATTCTTCATAGTCTGAACTTCAAGACGAATAGCCTGAGCCAGGTTCTTTAAATCTTGCATTCCTTTTCTTACACGAGTACCAGCAGCGCTGTTAGACTTACTGTAGAACTTTTCAGCATCTGCTTCAAGTGACTCGAACAAATTTTTTGCTTCAGTGAATTTTTTCATGTTTTTACTCTTTTAGTTTTGAGGTTAGTGTTTTTACTATAGACTAATGTAAATTGTTTTTTTCATATAAAAAACTGTTCAAATAAATAAATTCGGACGTTTTAGCCGTTTTTTTCCACATTTTAAACAGTTATAAACAATATTTTCTTAAGACAAAATAACAATCCCTTATTATTCAATACTTTACAAATTCAGTCTAAATAAAAATGCCCTTAATTATCAACTAAGAGCACTTTATTTTAATGTTATCAGTTCAGAATAAGCTACGCTCCAACAGAATGCTTCTCTTTGTAATGTCCCTTCTTTAATTTTTCAGCAAGCTCGCTGTAGGCATCCAGAGTACGGTTTACATCCTCAATAGTATGTAGTGCAGTTGGAATAAGACGCAGCATTATTAATCCTTTAGGAATAACAGGATACATTACAATGGAACAGAATATACCATAATTCTCTCTCAAATCCATTGTAATTGCAGTTGCTTCCTGTAACTCACCCTCAAGAAAAACTGGTGTTACCATAGTGTTGGTTATTCCAATATTAAACCCTCTTTGCTTCAAACCATTTTGTAAGCTGGTAGCGATGAACCATAATTTCTCCCTTAATTCAGGTTTGCTCTTCAATAGTTCAAGCCTCTTCCTCAAACCAATCACCATTGGCATTGGCAAGGATTTAGCAAATGTCTGAGAACGCATATTGTAACGAAGAAAATTTGTAATTTCCTCAGTAGAAGCGATAAATGCTCCAATACCGGCCATTGACTTTGCAAAAGTGCCAAAATATATGTCTACCCCTTCAATACATCCCTGTGCTTCATGAGTTCCGGCACCTGTTGCCCCCAATGTACCAAAGCCATGCGCATCATCAATTAACAGACGAAAATCGAACTTCGACTTAAGATTAACAACCTCTTTAAGTTTCCCCTGCGCTCCAGACATCCCAAATACACCTTCTGTTATAACAAGAATAGCGCCCCCAGTGTTTGCAACCCATCTTGTTGCTCTTTCAAGCTGCTTTTCAAGACTATCCATATCATTGTGAGTGTAAACAAACCGTTTCCCCTGATGAAGGCGAACTCCGTCAATAATGCAGGCATGTGATTCGGCATCATAAACAATCACATCGTGTCTATCGACTAAAGCATCGATAGCAGACATAATACCCTGATATCCATAGTTCAACAAAAATGAATCTTGTTTCCCTACAAACTCAGCCAGCTCTCTTTCAAGTGCTTCATGATGATTAGAATTACCTGACATCATACGGGCACCCATCGGGTAAGCAAGACCGTATTCGGCAGATGCATCTGCATCGGCCTTACGAACTTCGGGATGATTTGCGAGTCCGAGGTAATTATTCAAACTCCAAACAAGGTGCTCTTTTCCTCTAAACATCATATGCGGACCTATTTCGCCTTCTAATTTTGGAAAGGAGAAATAACCATGGGCCATTTTCTGGTGCTGACCCAGAGGTCCCATATTCTTCGAAATTTTATCAAATAAATCCAATTGGTATAATTTAATTGTTAACGTCTAATTGGTACAAAGTTAATACTTAACAAGGTGATTCACAATTTTAGATATGAGATGTGAGATATGAGATGTGAGATAACAGGACAGGATTCAATTGCTTGATTCAGATACAACATGGTCACATATTAATAAAAAAGACAGGGATTGTCCCGTCTTTTTTCTTAGTTGTCTGTTATCAGTTATCTGTTCCCTGTTGTCAGTAATTAGTACTAAATGTAAAATGAAGTCTTAATATCTCATCTCAATACTCAATACTTTATACTCAATCAACGTTATCATGTAAAAATGAGTTATTAGGCTTAATCTCTGTGATTCCCTCATCAACACTAAGCGTAAATCGAGACACTTGAGACTCTGAAGAATGAGGAAGATCAGGAAGAGACATCTGTTTACGCTTGTAAGCCGGCTCATTCTCAAGTTCCTGCAATCCATTAGTTGTACGAAGTTTCATACTCAGATCTTTCAAACGGAGAATTCTTTCTTTAGATTTACGGAGCTGCTCTTCGATGGATTCATCTGTTTTATTCTCGTCAGGATTGAATACATATTCAGGAACATCTTCTTCATCTAACTCATAGGTTGGTTCAACCTCAGATTCAACCTCCTCTGTTTTGATTTCAAAATCAAAGGAAGGCTCGATTAACTCTACTTCCTGATCAATAGAAACTTCCTCATTTAAGGCATGACGAATAAGATTAGCATCTTCTACTTTCTCCTCTTCTACTTTTGGAGCACTTTGAAAATAACCTGCAAAGAGATCTACCTGACTTTCTTCTTTTGATTTAAGCACAGGTACATTTAAATCTTCATTTTTAAACTCAATGAATGAGTTTTCCTGAACAACCTTCACTAATGGGGCTTGTTCTGGGGTAAGAATAGAAACTTTACGAACCTGACTCTTTTCAACCTCGCGTTCTTCCCTTGTTTGAAATCCTGTAGCGATAATTGTCACAGAAATCTTTTCACCCAAGCCATCATCAGTACAGTTACCCCAGATAAGGTCAGCTGCAAGTCCGGCCTCCTGCTGAATGAAATCAGTGATAACACTTACTTCATCCATGGTCACTTCTTTATCTCCAGAACTAATGTTCAACAGAATATAACGAGCGCCTTCAATTTCATTATCTTTAAGTAATGGCGAAGCCAAAGCCCCTTCAACAGCCCTTAATGCACGATTTTCGCCTTCTGCAGCATAACTTCCCATGATTGCAACACCGCTCTCTTTCATCACGGTACGTACATCTTTAAAGTCAACGTTTATATATCCAGGAATAGTAATAATCTCTGCTATTCCCTTTGCAGCAGTGGTTAATATATTATCGGCCTGTGCAAATGCAGAACCCAGTGTAAGATTACCGAAGATCTCGCGTAAACGATCATTCGAGATAACCAAATAAGAATCTACATACTTTTTAAATTCTTCTAAACCTTCCTCTGCTTGAGTTTTTCTGCGTTTTCCTTCAAATGAGAATGGCGTAGTAATGATACCTACAGTTAGGATATCCATTTCCTTAGCTGCTTTAGCAATAATAGGACTTGCGCCTGTACCCGTACCACCGCCCATACCAGCAGTTATGAAAAGCATTTTGGTGTTGGTACCCAGCATTCGCTTGATATCATCAATATTCTCAATGGCAGAGTTCTTACCAACTTCCGGAATAGACCCAGCTCCCATACCTTCAGTTAAGCTTGCTCCTAACTGAACTTTATTAGGTATCGGACTCAATTCCAAAGCCTGTGCATCAGTATTACAAATTATGAAATCAACACCTGTGATTCCCTGACGGTACATGTGGTTTACCGCATTACCTCCGCCACCACCAACACCAATAACTTTGATGATTGATGACTTTTCTTTTAACATTTCAAACTGCATACTTTTAAATTATCAGTTGGGTAAAACTTGCTTATTATCAAACAATTTACAACGTAAAATTAGCCAATTTTCTAAGTTGCAAGCCTTAAATCATGAGATTGTTGGAAACTCCGCTATTGTGGAAAATTAATTCGTGTAATCTTCATTTTTGATATCATCCTTAATAAATTTGGTACTCGATTGCAAAATCCATTCAAACATTCCCTGTCCTTTTTTAGGTTTTTGATCTGCTATGATTTTTTCAACAGGAGCGCCAACCGACACTACTGATTCTTCTACCAATTCAGCTTTTTGAATACCTTTGATGAGCAGACCAATACCGGTTGCGTACATTGGGCTTTTCAATTCATCATACACACTTTTTGGAAGTATCTCATTCTTCGCCAGGTGTTCGTTAGGATAACCAATACGGCTATCAAGTCCGGTTACGAACTCAACCAGCTGTGGCAAATGCTTCAATTGAGCTCCACCACCAGTGATTACGATTCCGGCAATAAGCTTTTTTTCATATCCTGAAGATTTGATTTCATAATACACATGTTCTATAATCTCTTCCATTCTCGCCTGAATCACATAAGCAAGATTTTTTACGGATATTTCCTTAGGTTCTCTGCCCCGTAGCCCCGGAACACAGATAATTTCATTCTCCTTGTTTTCCTCTGCCAGAGCTGAACCAAAGCGGGTTTTTAATAACTCGGCTTGATTACGCATCACCGAACAACCTTCTCTTATATCTTCTGTAACGCTGTTTCCTCCAAACGGAATAACTGCTGTATGACGAATAATTCCTTCATGAAATATGGCAAGATCTGTTGTACCACCACCAATATCAACCAAAACGACCCCAGCTTCTTTTTCCTCTTCACTAAGAACAGACTCAGACGATGCAAGTGGTTCAAGGATGAGTTCTTGTGTTTCTAACTCGGCATTCCCGACACATTTCAAAATGTTTTTTACTGCACTCACATGCCCAGAGATGATGTGGAAATTAGCCTCAAGACGAACGCCTGCCATCCCGATAGGATCTTTTATTCCAGGTTCATTATCAACAGTGAACTCTTGCGGCAAAACATGAATAATTTCCTCACCGGGAGGCATCACCAACTTGTACATATCTTCAATCAGCTTATCAATATCTTTACGCTGAATTTCGGTATTCAACTCCTTCCGAGTGAGTATACCACGGTGTTGAAGACTCTTAATATGTTGTCCTGCTATTCCAACATTAACAATCTTTACATCAACATTTGATTGGGCACTGGCTTCTTCAACCGCAAGCATTATGGCTTGAACAGTTTTCTGAATATTAGAAACTACACCTCGGGTAACCCCTGCAGATTCGGCTTTACCCATACCCAAAACTTCGATTTTACCATGTTCGCTCCTACGACCAACAGTAACACAAATCTTAGTTGTACCGATGTCTAATCCGACAACTATTGGTGAATTTTTGGCTGAAGCTGAGTTAATTTGATCCATAATATTTGTATTAAAATGATTAGTTCTGAGTTTTTGTTAATATACTATCGGCCATCTGTTTACTGATGTCATTAATAATTTTATTGGTATCAATCATGTTCTTTTCGCAAACAATTTGATTGGCATATTTAAGATTGATTGTTTTGTAGGTATCCCATCCTACTTTTGGGATTGCTTTTTTATAGAACACCAGCAAGTTTCTGAACTTGGTTTGAAGAGAATCTGCACTTCCCAGAATAATTTTTTGGTTACCAACACGCGGAACCATTTCTATATCCCCTTTTAAATCCACGAACAATTGTTCAATCTGATTATCCCATAAAGTATCCCCTTTTATGTAAAGGGCTGTGCGATAAAGATCTCTTAACAGCTGCGTTTTAAGTGTATCTACCCGGCCACTAAAGTCCTCCTCTATAAATCCACTTGCTACAAGCACCTTTGCAGTATAATTATCTGATAGTGGAATTTTATTTCCATTTGCGTCGATATAAAAATGAAGGTTAGCCATGTTCACTACTCGAATAACCGGCTCCCTTTGTCTGATCTGGACATGGATTATACCGGTCATATCTGCATAAACTTTTGCAAATTCTATGAAAGGATTTGCCTTAAGGTCATTCTCAAGTTTATGAATATTAATTTCATCCAAATCAGTTCCAACCATAGTCCCTGCACTTTGCATAAGGATTCTATCCACCTCATCCCGTTCAATGAAATTAAACTTCCCGGGAAGCAATACTTTTACATCCTTACACTTCAAACTACTTTTCTTAATTTCTATAAAACTCATTAGGGTAATTAGTCCGCTCAGGCTAATAAGCCAAAGAAAACCATAGAATATTGACCACCAATTAATTTTCTTAAGCATTTGATAAAATTTCTTTCAGTGTTACAATTAAGGTGTCAATATCACCTGCACCCACTGTTAACAATAATTCAGGTTTATTAGCTCTGATATAGTCTAGTGTTTGTTCTTTTGATAAAATCTGCTTTGCATCAATACTCACTTTATCTAAAATCATAGCAGAACTAACTCCTTCAATAGGTAATTCTCTTGCAGGATAAATATCCAGCATAATTAGTTCGTCAGTGATACTTAAAACCTCAGAAAAGCCCTCAGCGAAATCTCGTGTGCGTGTAAACAGATGAGGTTGAAAAATTGTGGTTAATCTCTTATCAGGGTAAAGTGTTTTTACTGCTTGAATACAAGCCCTTAACTCTTCTGGGTGATGAGCGTAATCATCAATATAAATATGTTTGGGTTCTTTAAGAATATACTCAAACCGTCTTTTTACTCCGCGAAAACTAGCCAGTGCATTTTTAATTTTATCAGGCTCAATACCCAAATGTAATGCGACCTCAATTGCAGCAACTGCATTTTCAATATTATGCAAACCTGGTAGACCAAGCTGGATATCTTCAATAATGAAATCTGCGTTTTTAAAATCAAAATAAAAGCTTCCGTCTTTTATTTTTACATTGACTGCCTGAATATCAGCAAGCACATTTGCAGCATAGGTATTACCTCCTTGAAGCTCAAGTCCTTTTTTAAAAATCAGTCGCCCACCCGCTTTAATCTGAGAAACAAATTGCATGAATGACTCTACTAAATGTGAGCGATCGCCGTAAATATCCAAGTGATCAGCGTCCATAGAAGTAACAATTGCAACATCAGGATAAAGCGTAAGGAAAGAACGATCATACTCATCTGCCTCAACTACCAGTGTATTGTTCTCACCGAATAGTATGTTTGAATCATAATTAGTTGCGATTCCACCAAGAAATGCAGAACAATCATATCCGCTATCCTTTAGTACATGAGCAATGATACTGGAGGTTGTAGTTTTTCCATGAGTACCTGCAACCGCAATGGTATACATCCCTTTGCTGATAATACCCAGAACCTCCGAACGCTTTTTAAGCGAAAAGCCACCAGACTTGAAAAAATTCAATATTTTGGAATCTTTTGGAATTGCGGGGGTATAAATAATAAGAGTTTCAGGATCATTTTCAAGAAAACTGATCTTTAGGTTATCTTCCTCATCCTGATAAACAACAGAAATGCCCTCATTTCTCATCGCTGTAGTAAGTGGTGTTATCGTTTTATCATAACCACAAACCACGCATCCACGCTTTTTGAAATAGCGTGCAAGACCGCTCATACCGATGCCTCCTATACCAATCAAATAAACCCTTTTTATATTTTCCAGTTCCATGCTGATTTATAAAAATATAACCTGCTAATTGTTTGCAATTCTTATTACCTCTCTTGCTATCACCTCATCAGCATTAGGCAAAGCCATTTTACCGATATTTTCAGATAGCGTTTTGCACCTATCCTTATTATTAATTAATAATAAAGCACTATCAATCAATTCAATCTCTGCGTTTGCATCACTAACCAGAATTGCTGCATCATTTTCCACCAAAGCATTTGCATTTTTTGTCTGATGATCTTCAGCCACATTTGGGGAAGGAACCAAAATAACTGGTTTTTTCACAGCACATAACTCGGCAATTGTACCTGCTCCTGCTCTGGATATCACAATATCAGCAGCTGCATAGGCTAAATCCATTCTGTGAATAAATTCAAGCACCTTAATATTAGGATGCTCCTTTCCCTTCATTTGCTCAATTACAGACCCATAATAATACTTGCCCGTTTGCCAGATCAACTGCACATCAGCTGCGGTGATCTGATCCAGTCTGGATAGGACACTTTTATTCAAAGTACCTGAACCCAGACTACCTCCGGTCAGAAGGATGGTCTTTTTATGTGGCGAAAGGCTCAATAATTCTGCAGCGGCAAAGTGCTTATTCTCAATATCAACGGCATCTTTCCTGATTGGATTACCCGTAATTCTGATTTTCTCTGCAGAAAAGAATTTTTCCATTCCCTTAAATGCAACACAAATAAGTGCTGCATGTTTACCTAATATCTTATTGGTAATTCCTGCAAAGGAATTCTGCTCCTGAATCAGATAAGGTATCTTCAGTTGTGAAGCCGCATACAATAGAGGACCTGAGGCGTAACCACCTACACCAACAGCGGCATCTGGCTTAAAATCTTTAATTATTGACCTCGCTTTAATCACACTTTTCAACAGCTTAAATGGTAGCAAAACATTTTTCAGGATAGAGCTTCGCTGAAATCCCTGAATATCCAAACCGATAATTTTATATCCTGCAGCAGGAACTTTCTCCATCTCCATGCGTCCTAAAGCGCCAACAAAAAGAATCTCTATATCGGAATCAATTGCTTTGAGTGCATTCGCTATTGCTACAGCCGGAAATATATGTCCGCCTGTTCCGCCACCGCTAATGATCACTCTTTTACTCATTTTAAATATTCTTTTAGTCAGCTATAATTAATCGATTACCCCATTGCCGGTATTTCACCAATAATTACTTTTTCCTTACTTTTCAATTTCTTTTCCTCAATATCTCTGCTCACACTCAATATAATCCCAAAAGCGACACTCGTAAATAGAATGGATGTTCCTCCCATACTAACCAAAGGCAGAGGAACCCCTGTCACCGGACCAAGGCCAACTGCAACAGCCATATTTGCGAATGCCTGAATGGTCAGGCTGAAACTTAATCCCGCCGCCAGTAATGCCCCAAATGCCTTGGGGCTATCGGTCACAATCAACACACAACGGTATAAAAAAAGCAAGTACAACAGTACAAGTCCTACTCCTCCAACCATCCCATATTCTTCAATTATCAAGGCAAACACAAAATCTGAATAGGGGTGTGGCAGAAAATTACGCTGAGTACTATTACCGGGACCTTTTCCGAAAATTCCTCCTGTTGCAATCGCAATTTTAGCGTGATTGGACTGAAATGCTTTATCAGGGTCAGCCTTTTCGGGATGGATAAAAGTATCTATACGTGAAATATATGTTTTCCGTCTTGGGCCTAACATCATTACTGCCCCCAGAAGTACCACACCAGCCAGACCTACAATGGAAATTTGTTTGATGCTGATCCTTCCCATAATCAACAAAAGAATACTAACACCAAATAACATCAGAGCAGTTGATAGATTGGCGAGCGCAATCAATACAAAGACTACACAAACTGAAGCCATAATCGGTAAAAACGCCTTTTTAACATCCTTGATATTTTCTTGCTTTTTACTCAGAGTTCTTGCCAAGAAAGTAATTAAAGCAAGTTTCGCTAAATCGGATGTCTGGAAAGTCTGGTTAATAATCGGAATTGTTACCCAACGACTGGCTTCGTTCACATTGGCCCCAAAAAGCAGTGTATAGGCAAGCAAAGGAATAGTAAGCACCATCAGGACTTTGGAAATACCAGCATAATATCGGTAATCAAGCAAATGGGAAAAGTACATTAATGCAATTCCTCCAATAATCATCACCAAATGTTTTATTAGAAACTGCTCGGACCCGACACCTTTCTTATAAGCAAGGGTTCCGGTTGCACTGTAAACAGCCAGAAGTGACCATACCGAAAGTAAGATCACGATCAGCCAGATCCAACGATCACCTTTTGTTTTGCTTATTAGTCTTTCCATTGTTTTGTTATCTGTTACCTGTTGTCTGTTGTCTGTTGTTTATTGGTTCATTGTAAATGAGATTTCAGTAGCATAATTGTCAACTGTCATCCCGATAGCAATCGGGAGTCAACTGCTATAGTTCTTTTACCGCCTTCTTAAACTGGTTCCCTCGGTCTTCATAGTTTTTAAATAAATCAAAGCTTGCACATGCTGGAGAAAGAAGTACAGTATCTCCCTTTTTTGCCATGTGATATGCAATCTGAACGGCTTCACTAGCTGAAAACGTGTTTACAATTACATCTACATCATCCTCAAATGCCTCATGAATCCTTTTATTATCCTTACCCAAACAAACTATAGATTTAACTTTTGACTTAACCAGATCTTTAAGCATATCATAATCATTGCCTTTATCCACACCACCAAGGATAAGCACAACATCTCCAGGCATACTTTCGAGCGCATACCAGGTTGAATTCACATTTGTAGCTTTCGAATCATTGATAAAATCGATACCCGAAATTTTGGCAACATGCTCAAGGCGATGTTGGATATTGGTAAAACTTCCCATGCTTTCGCGAATGGTCTCGTTTCTTAACTCAAGCACTTTTGCAACTATGCCCGAAGCCATAGAGTTATAAATATTGTGCTTGCCTTGCAGGGCTAAATCCTTAAGTGACATAGTAAGAAATTCTTGGTTTGTATGGTGTAGGTTAATTATTATCTGATTATCCTGAAGAAAAGCACCTTGTTCAAGTGTTTTCTTAATTGAGAAAGAATATGTTTTTGACTGAATTATGCGTTTGGAAAGACCATTATTAACTTCCTCATCATCAGCACAATAGATAAAAACATCATCGCTCTGCTGATTTTGAATGATCCTGAATTTGGAATCTGAATAATTCTCCATTTTATAGTCATATCTGTCCAGATGATCAGGAGTAATATTTAATAAAACAGCGATATCAGCTTTGAAGCTGTACATATTATCGAGCATAAAACTGCTGATCTCAAGAACGTAATATTGAAAATCCTCAAAAGCAACCTGTTTGGCAAAGCTCTTACCAATATTTCCTGCAAGACCTACATTCAGACCCGCATTACGCAGGATATGATACGTTAGCATGGTTGTAGTTGTTTTGCCATTAGATCCGGTTATACAGATCAGCTTTGCATTGGTATATCGTGCTGCAAATTCAATTTCAGAGATAATAGGAATTTTTATTGCTATCAGTTTTTTGACAATAGGTGCTTTGTCAGGAATTCCAGGACTCTTAATAACCTCATTAGCAGTAAGAATAAGATCTTCGGTATGCTGATTCTCCTCAAAAGGAATTACAGCTTGCTCCAATTCTTTTTTATACTGATCAGCAATAGGACCGAAATCAGAAACAAATACCTTATAGCCCATTTTCTGAGCAAGCAATGCTGCACCTGTACCACTTTCTCCGGCACCCAAAACAACGATATATTTTGCTGCCTCCATCAACGCAGTTTTAAAGTAACGACAGTTAAAATGGCCAGTATAATTCCAACTATCCAGAATCGGGTAACAATTTTAGCTTCATGATATCCCTTTTTCTGGTAATGATGATGTAAAGGCGACATCAGAAAAATACGTCTACCTTCACCAAACTTTCGCTTAGTATACTTGAAATAAGACACTTGCATAATCACTGAAAGATTTTCGATAAGGAATACACCACATAAAGTCGGAATCAGTAGTTCCTTACGGATCATGATTGCGAAAGCGGCAATGATTCCACCTATAGCTAGACTACCGGTATCTCCCATAAATACCTGTGCAGGATATGAATTATACCATAAAAAGCCTACGCATGCCCCAACAAAGGCGCCTGCAAAAATTACCAATTCCCCTGAATTAGGGATGTACAGGATATTCAGGTAATCAGCGAAAATGGTGTTTCCAGAAACATAGGCAAGAACTGCCAGTGTAATTCCAATAATAGCAGAAGTACCAGTCGCTAAACCATCAATACCATCAGTCAGGTTGGCTCCGTTTGAAACGGCAGTAACAATCACAATTACAAATAATAAAAAGACAACCAAAGAATATTTTTCATAACCATCGCCAAAAACAGTCAGAACTTTGGCATAATCAAATTCATTGTCCTTATAGAAAGGAATATTGGTTACAGTCGATTTAAGATCCTGAGTGTAATAAAACTGTTCACCACGTTTATGTATATCCAATGTTGAACTGACCTTTGCCGGTAGGGTTACCTGCTCACGGACCACTATATCTGGGTGAAAATACATGGTCCAACCAATGATCAGTGCCAGTCCCACTTGACCCATTATCTTAAAACGACCTGCCAGACCTTCTTTATCCTTTTTAAACACCTTGATATAATCATCAACAAAACCAATCAGACCCATCCAGATTGTAGTTACCAACATGAGAATGATGTAGATGTTATCGATTTTTGCAAATAGTATTGTCGGCAGAAGAATTCCGAGAAGAATGATCAATCCACCCATGGTTGGAGTACCTTGCTTTTGCATTTGACCTTCAAGACCAAGATTCCTTACAGATTCTCCAACTTGTTTTGCTCTCAACATTCTAATAAGACGGCTGCCATAAACCGTGGTAAGAATCAGGGATAAGATAACAGCCATTGCCGTACGGAATGAGATAAACTGGAACAATCCTGCTCCGGGAATATCATATTGCTTATCCAGCCATGTGAACAGATAGTATAGCATTAGCTCATCAGATTTAAAAATTCAGTTAAAATCTCTTTATCATCAAAAGGGAGTTTCACCCCTGCGATATCCTGATACTTTTCATGACCTTTTCCGGCAACCAGGATGATATCACCTGGCTTTGCCAAATGACAAGCCGTACGGATAGCTTCTCTTCTATCGGCTATTGAAAGTGTCTTTTTCTTATTACTTGGCATCACACCTTCTTCCATATCCCTAATGATTTGCTCAGGAACTTCAGAACGTGGATTATCCGAGGTCAGAACTACCTTGGTACTCCAGTCGCATGCCACTTTGGCCATCACCGGTCGTTTGGCTTTATCCCTATCCCCTCCGCATCCGATCACAGTTATTACCTGTTCGGTTCCTTTGCGGATATCCTGAATTGTACTCAGCACATTCTGTACAGCATCCGGAGTATGGGCATAATCTACAATACCAATTACACCAGTTGCTGAAATAATATAATCAAAACGTCCTTCAGCGCCACTCAGGCGACTGAGAGAAGTCAAAACTCTTGTCCGATCTTGTTCTAGCAATAATGCGGTTGCATAGACAGCCAGCAGATTGTAAGCATTGAAGCTCCCTACCATTTTAAACCAAACTTCCTGCCCATCGATATTCAATAACAGGCCACTAAAATGGTTCTCAATTATCCTTGCTTTGAAATCTGCTATATTCTTAAGTCCGTAGGTTTTCCTATGTCCACCCGTATTCTGAAGCATCACAATCCCGTTTTTATCATCAATATTAGTGAGCGCAAAGGCATGGCCTGTCAATCCGTCAAAAAAGCTCTTTTTTGCTTTCAGATACGAATCAAATGTCTTATGAAAATCCAGGTGATCATGAGTCAGGTTGGTAAAAATCCCACCCGAAAAGCTTAATCCAGCTGTTCGGTACTGAGCCATGGCATGCGAGCTAACCTCCATAAAGCAATAATCGCAGCCACTTTCAACCATGTCATTTAACAAGCTATTTAAAACCACCGGATCGGGAGTGGTGTGAGTTGCAGGAACAATTAACTGATTGATTTGATTCTGAACTGTAGATAGTAAACCGGTTTTATATCCCAGATCCTGAAATAACTGGAAAAGTAATGTAGCAATTGTTGTTTTACCGTTCGTACCGGTAACTCCAACTAGCTTAAGCTTGGATGAAGGATTATCATAAAAATTAGACGCAATTATTCCCAGTGCTTTTGCTGAATTATCAACTAAAAAGTAGCTGACTTTCTCTCTAATCTCGGCAGGAAATTCTTCACACAATACAGCACTGGCACCATTATCAATAGCAAGATTTATGAAGGCATGCCCATCAGACTCGGTGCCACGTACAGCAACAAATAACACTGTAGGAAGTGCTTTGCGGGAGTCGAAACAAATTCCTGAAACATTCCCATTGGTTGAACCTGAGACCTGCTTGAGTGAAACCCCATATAATATGTCTTTGATCTTCTTCATCATTCAAGCTCTAAAACTAATGGAAGACCCTTTTGAACCGATGAACCTGCGAGCAATGATTGTCTGACCACTTTCCCACTCCCACGAACCAATACTTTTAATCCAGAATTACCGGCAACATAAAGCGCATCTTTTAAACCCATTCCACTCATATCAGGAACTAAACCTTCCGTGATCTTTACTTCCTGAGAAACTACTCCCTTATTGGTGTCCAGACTGATATAATCTGAATTTGAGGCAAATAATGCTTTGATGCCAAATGCTTTGTAAACAGCCTGAGTTGCTTTACGCTCGCCAGCCTTTGCTATAGGCAGTTTCAAACTTCCAGTAAATTTCTGCTCCTTTAATGGGTCAAACATGTTAATGTCACTTGCATAAACCTTGTCGGCAATTTCCCTGAAAACTGGACCCGCAACAGATGCCGCATAATACGTGCCCTTCCTTGGGTTATTAACTACAACAATCAAAGAATATTTAGGATTATCAGCTGGAAAATAACCGCAAAATGAAGCCTGGTACTTCTTATCTACACGATACCCCTTATTGGCATCTGCAACCTGAGCGGTTCCGGTTTTTCCTGCAATTTTGTAAAGTGGTGATGCAAGCCCTTTACCTGTTCCATTTTTAACCACTGCTTCAAGAAGCTCCTGAGCTTTTTTGATGGTCTCATCCGAAACAATCTTCTCATTGATAACTCTGGCCTTAAATTGCTCAACTGTATTTCCAAGACGTCTAATCTCACGGACAAAAATTGGAGAGATATATCTACCATCATTTGCTACCGCATTATAAAATGCCAGCATTTGCAATGGAGTGATCTGCATTTCATAACCATATGCCATTTGCGGCAGGGATTGATTTTTATTCCAGCTTCTATTTTTCGGATTCTTAATAATCGGCTGACCCTCACCCGGAATCTGAAGTGCCAATTTCTTATTAAGTCCCCATGCATATAAGTGCGCTGGAAATTTAGCCTGATCATTCTGATAAGCTGCATTAATCAATTTTGCAATTGCAACATTGGATGATTCTTCAAAAGCCCGCTTCACAGAAACAGTCCCGATACCTCCGTGAGAATCTCGAATTGTATGTCCTGGTATACGATAAGTTCCATCTCCGGTAGCAACCAGGGTATTTGTGTCGATCTTTTTATCCTCAATAAGAGCCATGTAGGAAGCCAATTTAAAAGTAGACCCTGGATCCTGACTAGCAGCAATGGCATAGTTGAATTGCTCTTTGTATTCGCCTTCGCTAACCTTACTGAAATTAGCGACAGCTCTGATTTCACCTGTAGCGACTTCCATCAAAATAACACAACCATGATCAGCATCACTGGTAATTAACTGATTTTTCAATGCTCTTTGCGCTACATCCTGCATATTGATATCAATTGTTGAAATGATATCAGCGCCTTCTTTAGGTGCAATTTCAATATCCTGGTTAACAGGCATCCAAACACCACCAGCAATTTTTTGCATCATACGCTTACCGCTTTCACCGTCTATATAGGCACTATATGCACCCTCAAGACCTACAGGCTGTACATTTTTATTCTTATAACCAATGGTTCTGGCTGCAAGTGTTTGAAATGGCAGTATTCGCTTATTCTGAGAAACAGATATCAGTCCGCCCTTATACCTACCCAAATTAAAAATCGGGAACTTTCGAATCTCCTTTAATTCCGGATGAGTAACATCCCGTTTAAGAAGCAAGTAACGTGCCTTATCTGCCCTTGCTTCACGAAGTATTCGGGAATATTGTTTTGCAGATTTATCGCCAAAAAATGAAGAAAGTTTGTTTGCTAATGAATCAACCTTCTCAAAAAATATCTCATCTTTTTCGATACCACCGGCCATCATATCCATTCGGATCTCATATTCGGGAACCGATGTAGCCAACAAACTTCCATCGATAGAATAAATATTACCTCTGGCGGCTTCTACATTCACAAAGCGGGTAGACAAACTATCCGCCATAGATCTCCATTTCTTTCCTTCCACAATCTGAACATCAACCAGTTTATAAAGCACCGCAAAAGCAAGCATTACAATCATCCCAAAGGCAATGTAAACACGAAGCAATATTTCGGTTCTTATATTCATGCTGGTTGTTGGTTAGTTGTTGGTTGGTTAGTTGGTTAGCAAATTCTACTTATCTGTTAATAATCCTTTTCAATTCTCAATTATCTGTCATCCCGACGCAGGAGGGACCTCATCCAATTAATATCAATATTCAATCAAATTCATTTTCTCTTATCAAAATCTTCTTCGGTGGCTCATTGGGCTCAATCAGTCCCAAAGTATCCACCTCTTTTGCTACTTCAGTCTGCGTGCTTTTTAGCATCAAATCAGCTTTTAATGTTTTAAAATCCCAGCTTAACTCTTTCACTTCCTTGCTAAGCTTATCGATATCCCGGATATTATTCTCTGCAAAATGCCGGTTACCAATATAGATCATCGCTAAAAAAGCAATGAAAACAACAAATGGGAGCAAATGAGTAGCCGACTCCTTTGAGATTACTCCTTCAGTAAACATGAGGGTAAAGAAATTTTTGGGAAGCTCTGCCTTCTCTGACTGCTCAGCGATAGGTTCAGCAACCTGATCTATTTCCTCGTCCGTTTTCTCTTGTTTAAATTGATTACTCATTCTCCAAGCTATTTTCGGCTTAATTTTTCTCTGCTATTCTCAATTTGGCGCTCCTTGCCCTATTATTCAGTTTAATTTCTTCTTCAGATGCAACAATAGCCTTGCGAGTGATACTTTCCAAAGGTTTGATCTGGTTTCCAAAAAAATCCTTCTCCACTTCACCTTGAAATTTTCCCTTAGCAATAAAATTCTTGACCAGCCTGTCCTCAAGTGAATGATAAGACATCACAACAAGCCGACCCTGAGTTTTAAGTACATCGACTGTTTGTTCCAAAAATTCTTTCAAAGCCTCTAATTCCTGGTTCACTTCAATTCGGAGTGCCTGAAAAACCTGAGCCAGATATTTATTTTCTTTTCCTTTAGGAATTAACTTAGAGATGGCTTTTTTTAGCTCATCAACTGTATCAATTGACTTGTTAAGACGCTGGTTTACCAGCGTCTGAGCTAGTGTTTTAGCATTTTTAATTTCCCCGTAAATTCCAAAAATCCGATGTAATTGCTCTTCGCTATAAGTATTAACTACTTGTTTAGCCGTAAGCAAACCACCCTGATCCATACGCATGTCCAGATCAGCATCGAAGCGAATGGAGAACCCCCGTTCTGGCTGATCAAATTGATGAGAAGAGACACCCAGATCAGCCAGAATACCATCTGCAGGAATGGCGCCCTGCAAACGGCAATTATTTTTGAGGTAGCGGAAGTTCTGATCAATAAAGGTTAATCGATCATCTTTTGGTAAATTATTTTGAGCATCAGAATCCTGATCAAAGGCAAGTAAACGACCTTTCGGACCCAGGCATTTTAAGATTTCGCGAGAGTGACCACCACCCCCAAATGTTACATCTACATAAATTCCATCAGGCTTAATGTTCAAGCCTTCAATGCATTGCTGAAGCATAACAGGATTGTGATAATCAGTCATGCCCCCTCCTTCCCATACTGCCCATGACTTCTTCTGCCAGATTGGCGAAATTCTCAGGCTCATTATCCATTTGAGAATCATAGGCATCTTTTGCCCAAACCTCAATTTTATTCAATACACATGAAAGCACAACTTCCCCACTTATTCCGGCATATTCCATTAAAGCTTTAGGAAAAAGAATACGGTTAGCAGAGTCTAATGAAAGTTCGGTTGCACCACGTGTGAAATAGCGTATAAAATCTCGACTTTTCTTTTCGTAAGCATTCAGCTTACTCAGCTCTTCGGTAATGCTATCCCACTCCTTTTTAGTGTAAATCACCAGATGCTTTTCAAAGCCCCGATTGATCACAAGCCCTTCACGCTCAGCTTCTGGAAGCTGTTTCTTCAGACTGGATGGTATCATCATCCGGCCTTTAGTATCAAGTTTGCAATCAAATTCTCCTAAGAAGTGAGACATTATCGGTATTTACTCTAAAATTCAATTGTAAAAGTAAATAACTTACCACTTTTTACCACTATCTCCCACAAAAAAAGTTTTCCACAGTTTTTGAAGGTAAAATCTCCCACTAGCAGAACAATCGGAAGATTGGTATTTTAAAAGTCTAAACTTAAAAACTCCCATTAAAAGGATCATGTGATGGTAATGAGATTGGGCCAAACAAAGGATTTAAATCGAGAATCTTGCAATTGATTTATACGATTTGATACTTTTTCTCCTATTACTAAAAACAAAGCTCTTCTAGAATAAAAACAAAGAATCTTAAAATCAAGGACTAAAAGATTTTAATTGATTTGGGGATAATTTATACTTTTAACCTACAGAGTGCCTGCAGCACTTAATGAAATTTTAAACATGTAAGCCTTGTGAATATGGATAAAACTAAATACTTATCAGCGGTAGAAGCTAAAGAACTGATTTCGACACTTAAGGCCAGGTTTGAAAAAAATATGAACAGGCATGTTGAAATGAACTGGACTGATGTTGAGTCAAAGTTGATTTCCGAAAGCATGGCCAGTAAGTTATGGTCGCTCCATGAAATGGAAAAAACAGGAGGCGAACCGGATGTAATTTCCCAAGATCAAAAACCTGACGAATATATATTTTATGATTGTTCTGCTGAAAGTCCGAAAGACCGCAGAAGCACCTGTTACGATCAAGAGGCTCTCGAATCTAGGAAAGAACATAAACCTAAAAACAGTGCGATTGGAATGGCTGATGCAATGGGCATTCAGATCTTGTCTGAAGAAGAGTACAAATACTTACAAAAATTCGGAAAATTTGATACCAAAACTTCCAGCTGGATTAAAACACCAGAAAAAATAAGGAATCTAGGTGGCGCCATCTTCGCTGATTTTCGATATGGAAACGTATTTGTTTACCATAACGGAGCTGAATCTTACTATGGCTCGAGGGGATTCCGAGGTTGCCTAAAGATTTAATTCAATAGTTAAAGAGATCTTAAAACAGTTTCAATCGAACTAAACAATGAAAGTAAGACCAGAAGAATTACAAGAAAACGGATATATTTTGCTGGATCATTTAAATCACCAAGAATTAGTACCCTTTATACAAACCTACATCAGAAAATGGACTAAATTCTCAGTAATTTAACGTGAGTTCGATATAAAATCTCGCTCACCTAAGTTTAGACTGAAGTTTTGCTCTCCTTTTAGAAATCAGGGTCTGTTTCTCTTCCCCCGTGTTCTGCCCTATTTTTTTGCTGAAAATTTAATTTTATCATGAGATTCACTATTGCAAAAAAGATAGAGCTGCCACTCGGGTTTATTTAACAGGGCCTATGGTTCTATTAACGGAAGCCCGTTCCGATGAAAAACAGCTCCAGGCAAAATATACCTTGCCGAAAGAGGTTCCAGCTCTCGCTCAATGTCATTAAATTAGCGTCTTAAATAATTGATTTATAGTATTTTATATTTTATAAAAGTTGTCATTAATTTGCTTTTTTAAAGTCTTATCCTTCCAAAATTAAATTTCTTAAAATTTAATGCCGCTCATAGCCGCG
>JBIIRT010000219.1:0-2674 GCA_044341405.1 Daejeonella sp.
AGGAACAAATTCCTGTAAGAGGATTTCAATCGTCTGTTGATCCGGTTTTAAATTTCGGATTGGGAGAAAATCAGATTATTGATTCATTATTTGTTGTTTGGCCAAATGATAAAAGTCAGAAGATTTCTAATGTTAAGGTAAATCAGACGCTTAATATTGATGTTAAAAATGCTGATCTCAATTGGAAATTTAATCCAACTCCTTCTGGTATTAAATATTTAACTAATTCACCGACAATTAATTATGAACATGTAGAGAATCAGTTCAATGATTTTACTGTTCAAACTTTACTCCCCAATTATCTCTCAAGACCAGGTCCGGTAATGGCAAAAGCTGACTTTAATGGAGATGGATATGAAGATCTCTTTATCGGAGGTGCTTCAGGGCAGGCAGGCGCTCTGTTTACGCAAACCAGCACAGGTACTTTTGTTAAAAAGAGTTCCGCTTCTTTGGATGCAGATGCAAATTACGAAGATACAGCAGCAGAATTTCTTGATGTAGATGGCGACGGTGATCGTGACCTGTATGTTGGAAGTGGTGGTTATGAATTTGGACCTGATAGTCCATGGCTTCAAGATCGGATTTATGTCAATGACGGCAAGGGTAATTTTTCAAAGAAAATTACAGCACTTCCTAAAATGTTAAGTAGTACTGGCACTATCAGATCATCTGATATAGATGCTGATGGCGATTTGGATCTTTTTGTGGGTAGCAGGGTAGTACCCGGAATGTATCCTAGTACGCCTGAAAGTAAAATTCTGATTAACGACGGGAAAGGTAATTTTTCTGATGCTACTGATAAAATTGCACCGGATCTGAAATATGCAGGAATGGTAACTGATGCAGTTTGGCTCGATGTAAATCAGGATAAAATGAATGATTTGATTGTTGTTGGAGAGTGGATGCCAATTCGTATATTCCTTAATGAGAAAGGTAAGTTGACCGATAAGTCATCTGATTATATCAAATTTGGTTCTTCAGGATGGTGGAATGCCATTCATGCAGATGATATGGATGGTGATGGTGATCAGGATTTAATTATTGGAAATCTTGGTAAGAATGCACAGTTTAAGGCTACAGAGAAGGAACCACTTAGTGTTTATTATAAAGATTTTGATGAGAACGGTTCCGTAGATCCCATTTTCTGTTATTATATTGATGGTGTTTCTTATCCAGCCGCATCAAGAGACGATCTTATGGATCAACTGCCAAGTTTGAAGAATAAATTTCTTGAATATTACAAATATGCCAATGCAACTATTAACGATTTGTTTACTTCAGATCAGTTAAAAGATGCTAAAATACTCAAAGCTGAACTACTCGAAACTGTTTATTTAGAAAATACTGGTAAAGGTTTTAATTTAAAAAGGCTACCTATTGAAGCACAATATGCTCCGGTTTATGCCATTGCTACTTCTGATGTTGACAGAGATGGTAAGATGGATTTAATATTGGCCGGAAATAATTCATGGACTAGAATTAAATTCGGACAGTTTACTGGCTCTAATGGAATAATGCTTTCAGGGAATGCTAAGGGTGATTTTTCGTATGTTCCTCAATGGAAAAGCGGACTTAATATCCGGGGGGACGTTCGCAGTCTCGAATCTTTCTCCAGAGGAAAAAATTCGGGTCATCAGTTTATATTCGGAATAAATAATGGAGCGGTTAAGGCAGTGAAGAATTAATTCAATTATGATACCCGGTTTGGTTAGTTTGCAGATATTATCATTGTTCTGCATCAATCTGCCGGAATTTAATAGGTATGAACTGAGATAGACATTTTAACTATGAATAAAAAGGCGTTTATAATTTTATTAGGTAGTGTAGGGACTTTGCTTTTTATTTCTTTCAAAGCCAATTTTCCTTTGCAGGAACCCTGGAAAGCACCTGATTCAGCAGATACTATTAAGAGTCCGTTTCCATTCACGCCTCAAGTAATCAGGGAGGGTGAAAAATTGTATAATACCTTATGTGTGTCTTGTCATGGAACTAATGGATTGGGAGATGGGCAACCGGGCAGGTTTAAAATTCAGCCCGCTAATTTTCATAGCAAGGTGGTATCAGACCAAAAAGATGGAGCTATATTTTGGAAGCTAAGTAATGGAAAGGGTAATATGCCGGGTTATGGACTTGCATTAAGTGAAGAAAAAAGATGGCAATTAATTGCATATGTACGTCAATTTGTAAAGCAAGATTTAAATGCTACCGTATCCAAGCCTGTATTGCCTCTTAAAAACTATAGTATTGAAAAGAATTTATCCGGACGTTTTTTCCCATTGCCAATAAGAGTTAGTAATGTGTATAGTTCGGAGGATCAATTGTTCATGGTTGATACGGTTGCAAAGGATCTTATAAGGCCGTATAGCATTGTTTTTATGCCTGATAATTCAGTGTTAATTGCAGAGCGAAGTGGTAAATTGTTGAGAGTTAAAGATGGTAAAGTCCAGGCAAATCCTGTAGGAGGGAATGTTCCAACAAGTTTGCGTGACGTTAAATTGCATCCCAACTTCGAAAAGAACAGGGTGATTTACTTTTCATATTTTATAGAGCCAACTACACCCGGTACCGGTTATACTGCATTGATGAGAGGAAAATTAATCGATGATAAATTTGTAGAGGAAAAGATGATTTACAAAGCCGGACCGTTTAAACGGAATGGCGACTGGTTTGGCAG
>JBIIRT010000109.1:0-8828 GCA_044341405.1 Daejeonella sp.
TGGTTTCCAAATATTCAGGGTGAAATTATACAGTTATAACATATCAGATTAGACTTTGGATTCAGCAATATTTGTTTTTTGAAAGCAATACCTGTGTGTTATAGGTCATTTTAGCCCTTTCCTCCGGAGCATTTCCGGCATGAAATCTTTGTCATTCCAGCGAAAACTGGAACCCCTTCGGCAAGGTTTATTTTACTTGTTGCTGTATTTCATTTGGAGGTGCAGTACGGCAAAAGGACTGCTGCACCTGTAAAATAAACCCGGGTGACAGACCTAGCTTTTTTGGCCAGTCAAAATTTCATCTCAAAAAATAATTTATAGGCTAAAACTAGGGCAGAACACGGGTCTTTAGGGACCGAAGAGGCACTAGCCTTGAATTCTAAGAAAGATAAAATTATACTATCGAAAACAGCGCAGCAAGATTTTACATCGAACTCAGGTTAGCTTAAAATAAATTTCAAAGGTTTTTTGAAATTATTTTCGGATACTTTGTCACGATTTTGAGTTTTTGTTTTATTTCCGGGATTTTTTAAATAAAATTGTGTCATACAATATAGTATGTCAAAGAATCCGATTAATATAGAAATGAAAAGAATTTTAGTTTTGGGTGTTTGCGCCCTATTTGTTGCCTGCAGTAGTTCATCTGAAAATTCTAGTGATGCCGATACATCAACATCAGCAATTATGGATACACCTGCTGTTACTTCTCAACCTACTGATACGATTATTGCAGAATCTGCAATCAAATCTTCAGAACCAGCAGTTTCAGAAAGTAATGTTACCCAGGTTAAAGAAAAAGTATCACCATCTGAAAAGGTAGTAAAAGCTGTTGAGCCTGTAAAGCCGGCTGTTGTTGAAGCTGCAGTTGACACTAAAAAAGGGGAGACCTTAATATCAAAATCAGATTGTTTTGCATGCCATAAAATAAACGAAAAGTTGTTAGGTCCGAGTTATAAAGATGTAGCAAATAAGTATGCAAACACTAAAGCAAACGTAAACTATCTGGTAGCAAAGATTAAAAATGGCGGTAGTGGAGTTTGGGGCGCTATACCTATGTCGCCACATCCTGCATTATCTGATGATGATGCAGCAGCAATGGTTCAATATATCCTGAGCCTGAATTAATTAATTATCAAAGGTCCTGAGTGAAATCTTTCTGCTCAGAACCTTTTATACTAATCAATTAACAATTGATTCTGTAACATTTTTTTTGTTATTGCACTCCTGTTAATATAAGCTTAAATTGCATTATTAAATTCATCCGTTCAAAGGAAATTGCCTTTGAATTTGTTCATATTATTAACCTTCATTATTATGTCAATTACTATGCTCATGTTTGAAAACATATCCCAAATGAAACCATTGAGTCTGACTCTAATGTTGATCTGCTCGGTTCTATTTACTAACGCACAAGATGCTAATACCCCTTTGTTTAAATCTTCTTCATTTACAGCTTTGAATGGTTTTACAAAGGGAATTGAAGGTCCGGCTGTTGACCGGGCAGGTATTTTATATGTTGTCAATTTCGCAAAAGAAGGCACAATTGGTCAGGTTAAGCCTGATGGATCTGCTAGTCTTTTTGTTGAACTTCCAAATGGAAGTATCGGTAATGGAATTCGATTTGACAGTAAGGGCAATATGCTGATTGCTGATTACACCAATCATAATATCCTTAAAGTTAATATGCTGACAAAGGAAATTTCAGTATTTGCCCACAATTCCAATATGAGTCAGCCCAATGACATAGCAATAGATAATAAAGACAGGTTATATGCGAGCGATCCTAACTGGGGTGCTGGCACAGGTAGAATCTGGCGGATTGATACGAATGGAAAAACTACTAAACTTGACAGCATGGGTACCGCAAATGGTATTGAAGTTAGTCCTGATAATAAGTTTTTATATGTTAATGAATCAATACAGCGTAAAGTTTGGGTTTATGATCTCTCTGCTAAAGGTGAGGTAAGTAATAAGCGACTTTTTCATGAATTTCCAGATTTCATGATGGATGGTATGCGCTGCGATGTTGATGGGAATTTATACATAACCCGACATGGAAAGGGTACCATAGCCAAACTATCTCCATCTGGTAAATTATTGACCGAAATAAATTTAGCTGGTAAATTACCAAGTAATATTGCTTTTGGTGGGAAAGACGGACGCACTGCTTTTGTTACTTTACAGGATAAGGGTAATGTTGAAAGTTTCAGGGTTGATAAGCCTGGCCGCGAATGGCAAATGTCAAAACAGAAATAAAAATCATATCAATTAAATACAAAATGAAATCAGAAAGAAGATCAGTATTAAAGAAATTGTTCGCTTCAGTAGTAGGAGTAACCGGATTAGGTGTAGTAGCTAATGCCAAAGGAATTGAATCATCGCCTGAAAAGGTTGCAGGAAATATTACCTCCGTTCAAAATGTTCCTATGTTTTCTGGCCATGTAATACATAATGGTTTAGTCTATATCGCAGGGAAAGGGGCTCATACCGCACCTTTTGAGATAAAGGCACATACTGAAATTGTATTGAAAGAGCTTGAGAAAGAGCTGATAAAAGCTGGGTCCTCTATGGAAAAAGTTTTGAAAGTAACTGTATATTTAAATGATATTGCAGATTACAGTGGAATGAATGAGATCTATAAAGGTCGTTTTGGGAAAAAACCTCCTGTACGCTCTACCCTTGCCGTTGCTAAGGGAGGTGTTCCCGGCGACTCACTTGTTGAGATGGACGCGATCGCTTATATTTAGTCTTTTAAATAATTTGAAGAGATTCAATTCATTATTTTCAACTACAGCCAATATCCATTTTATGGAATTTATATTGGCTGTAATAGTATTGCTAAATGCTTTTTTCATAATAAATTTTAACCTTGATGAAAAATTATAATGTTTATATGTTGTTATTATTTTGTACTGGTAGTTTAATAATTCTATCTGCTTCCAGTACTTATAATTCTTCTCAACATATTACAGCTGATACAAGATTCTTCCAGGATACTGTAAAACTGTCGGGCTGGTTAGCTCCCGCATCTGCTGATTCACTTAAAAACCCTCTTTCAATTACTCAGGAATCTATTTCAAAAGGCGAAGAATTATACAATATGTATTGTTTTTCATGTCATGGAGATACCGGTTATGGTGATGGGCCTGCAGGTGGATCCATGGGTGTCAGGCCAGCAAATTTTCATGATCAGAAAGTAATCAAACAAAAGGATGGGGCTTTATTTTGGAAATTAACCAACGGTAAAGGTAATATGCCCCCTTTTAAAGAGGCTTTAACCGAAGAGCAACGCTGGCAGTTAATTGTCTTCATTCGTGAATTAGGTAAAACTGAATAATTAAATATGCAAATCAAGAAAACCATAAACGTATTAGGGTTATTTATTGCCTTAATAAGTCCATTTAGTTCTTTCGCTCAGAATGATTCTAAAGCAAATGAAGCAAAAACTACAACATCCAGAATAAGTAAGATTGTAAAATCAACTCCAATTTCGTTACGTCCTGATATTTCTATTGAAAAATTCATGGATGTTGAACCTAATGCTGTAAGATTACTGATTCATCCTGTTTCGGGGGATTTTTATTATACTACTTTCGATGGTGGAGTGTTCCATATTGCCAGAAAGGATGATTCTTTTGTATCTGAAAAGATAATATCACTTGAAGATCATGGAATTAACAAGCTTCAAGGGGCAGTGTTTGCAGGAAGTGAATTGTTTTTATGTGGAAATACTATTGAGAATAATAATAGAGGAACACGTGGCAGATTGGTTCGATTTTCAATTACGCCTAAAAATAAACCCTTATTAACTGTTGTATTCAATACCGAACCTTATGGATTGAATGCAACCACCTGGGATCATGGCTGGAATGCACTGGAAATGAGTCCGGACGGGCGTTATATTTTTGTTAATTCCGGCTCTAGAACTGGGCATGGTGAAATTCAGGATGACAAAGGCGTTTATCCTAATGCAAGGGATAATGCTTTAACCACAAAAATTTTCAGAATTCCTGTTGATGCACAGAATTTGGTTTTGCCAAATGATAGCGATAAATTAAAATCTGCTGGATATTTGTATGCTGAAGGGATACGTAATGCCTATGATATGGCATTTGACCCTTCAGATAATTTATTTGCGGTAGTTAATTCTTCTGATTATGATCATTCGGAAGATATGTTTTGGGTAAGGCAAGGTCGGCATTATGGATTTCCCTGGATAATGGGAGGTATTGAAAATCCACAGCAATATCCTGACTTTATGCCCGATCCTAAGAAAGATCCATTTCTAAATGCTACTTCTCATGGTATGCTGATGAAGTATTTCAGAAATGATCCTGATTTTCCTAAGGTGCCCGAGGGACTTAAGTTCAATCCTGGAGTGCAAAACCTCGGACCAGATGCAAATGAATACCGTGGACATTCCGGAAAAATACTTGATGGAGATAATACAGGAGTAAGCATTAGCACTTTTACCGCACACAGTTCTCCTCTGGGTTTGGTTTTTGATAATAAAATGGCACTGTCTGATGAATTTAAAGGTGATGGTTTCGTGCTTAGAAACACGATTGGTACTAAATCCAGTTTAATGAAACCTTTTACAAATCAGGGTAGAGACCTGCTTCATCTTGATATGTCATATGATAAGGCAAGCGACAATTATTTTGTCAAAACAACTCGAATTATGGATTCATTCAATAATCCAACAGATGCCGTATTGTTAGGTAATTCATTGTATATTATTGAATATGATGCTAAGGAGGGAAGTATTTGGAAAGTTAACCTGCCTCCCGGATCTAAGAAAATTAAGGGATCCAAAAAAAAGAATAACCAAGCCAATTTATTGACTGATTGAACAATAAGGCTTAAGTGATTATTATTTAAATAATTTTTGTTTATTTATAAATTAAATTGAAACTATGAGAGTTAAATTATTTTTATCAATTCTGTTTACTTGTGCTTTTTCTCAAGCCTATTTATCTGCTCAAACAATTCCTAAAGAAGAGCTTATATTTTTAACCTCCGAATGGAAGGGAGATCGTTTTCCTGATGGCCGTCCAAAAATAGCAGATGATCTTCTCGAAAGGGCAAAGAAAATAGGTCTTGACGATGCTTGGCAGGTATTAAAAGTATCAGGTTATCTCAATCAGTTTGAACATGGTTGGAAAACTCTAAACGGTGAAACTATTACTGGTAGGGTAGTGACAGCCATGTATATGCCAAACCGCCCAGATTTAGAAAAGAACATAAAAGCCAGAGGTGCACAACAAGGTAGGGTTGGTAATACCAATACCTGGCCTATTGCAGTATTAGGTAAGGGAGATGTATATGTTGCGGATGCATTTGGAAAAATTAATGGAGGTACGCTTATTGGAAGCACTCTTGGGACATCCATTTTTGCTAAATCAGGTAATGGGGTAATACTTAACGGCGCAGCGAGAGATGTACCGGGATTAGAAGAGATTAAGGGCTTCAATGCCTTTGTCAGAGAGTTCCATCCTAGTTTTATGGAGGAGATGCTTTTAATGGGCTTAAATTCACCAATTCGTATTGGTAATGCGATTGTAATGCCGGGAGATTTGGTAATTGCTGCTAAAATTGGAGTTTTGTTTGTACCTGCACACATGGCTGAGCAAGTGATTTCGACTGCTGAATTTGTAGTTAGAAGAGATAAATATGCTTTCGAAGTGATTAAATCAGGTAAATACTCAGGTGGTCAGTTAGATGATGCCTGGACAGAAGAAATGAAGATGGATTTCCTAAAATGGATGGAAAGACATCCTGAAGAAGGAAAAATGACGAAAGCAGAGCTTGATGTGATTATGAGCAAGCGAACCTGGTAATTTTATTAATAAAATACTATTCACATAAACTAAACTCTAAAATTTGAAACAGCTAAACCTCCATTCAGCATCTTTAGGAATCGCCGCTTTGTTATTATTGATTTCCTTGGGCCTTGTTTTCACTGGCAATATAGAGAGTGCCGGCCCTGTAATTATATTTTTCTTTCTGGCCCTGGCAATAGGTTTTAGAGGTTATGATAATCTGAAAGGATTTTCTTACACCACATTGATCTTTGCTGCTGTGGTCATGGCATTATATTATCCGATGTATTTTAAAACAATTGGAGATTTTAAGCTAACAGGTTTAATTACGCCTTTGATCCAGATTATTATGTTTGGTATGGGTACTTCAATGAGCGCAAAGGATTTTGCAGCAGTAATTAAAACGCCACGTGGGGTTTTTGTAGGAATTTTTGCTCAATTTTTAATTATGCCTGGAATGGGCTATTTATTAGCCACAATGACAAACTTCCCGCCGGAGATAGCTGCTGGAATCGTCTTGATTGGATGTTCACCAAGTGGTTTAGCTTCTAATGTGATGTCTTATTTAGCAAAAGCTAATTTGGCACTTTCATTAACTATTACATCTATCGCAACACTTTTGGCACCTGTTTTAACTCCTTTACTGATGAAATTACTTGCGGGTGAGTTAGTTGAAATTGATATGTTGGGAATGATGTGGGATATTGCAAAAATGATTATTATTCCAATTGGTGCTGGTTTATTGTTCAATAAACTTCTGTCAGGAAAGGCAAAATGGTTGGATGATGCAATGCCGATTGTTTCGATGACGGGAATTGCATTAATAATTGTCGTTATTACCGCTGCAGGACGGGATAGTCTGCTTAAAATTGGAGGTGTTCTTATACTGGTAGTTTTGATACACAATATATTTGGATATTTTCTGGGTTACTGGTTTGCACGTTTATTCAAAATGCCTGAACGTGATGCACGTACGGTTGCTATTGAAGTTGGTATGCAAAATGGTGGACTAGCTTCGGGTATTGCAAATAGTTTGGGTAAAATTGCAACAATGGGTCTGGCACCTGCAGTTTTCGGACCATTAATGAATATCACAGGTTCTATGCTTGCATCTTATTGGCATAGAAAAACTCCTGAGGGCTATGTTGAACCAGAAATCGATGGAGAAGTTAGATCACATTAAAATTTTATAAGTATGAAGAAAATAGGATTACTTTTTGTTATTATAATGTTTGTTTTTACGAACATTTATTCACAGTCAAAGGCGGAACAAGCTGTTGCAACTGCTGTTATTGCCTTGCACAGTAATGTAGTCAACCCTGAGCGAAAAGCATTAGAAATGCTAGTGTCCAATGATTTGTCCTACGGTCATTCTGCAGGAAAGGTTGAAAATAAGGATCAGTTTATAGACTTTTTATTTAATGGTCCTTTTAAGTTTACTGCAATCAATACCACCGATCAAACTATAAAGATCAGCGGGGATAATGCTATAGTAAGACATATTTTTTTGGGAAAAGCTACAAATGCAGGCGTTCCAACTGAAATTAGAATTGGTAATCTAATGGTTTGGAGAAAAGAAGGTGGGATCTGGAAATTACTAGTAAGACAAGCCTTTAAAATATAAATTTGATGGGATTAATATCCCTTAATACTTTTAAAGTGCGCTTCATACCCTAGCGCACTTTTTTTATTTATTATTAAAATTCAGACTCACTGTTTATTAAAATGTTAAAACCTGATAGCCTAATCTTTGATCTGGACGGTACTTTATGGGATGCCCTTGATACTTACCTTGAATCCTGGAATGAAGGCGCCAAAATTGAAAATCTGAACCGTGTGTTTACAAGGGAAGATTTACATCATGTTATGGGCTGGGAACGATCCACAGTTCTGAGCCATTTTTTCCCTGAGATGGATATTAAAGAAAGGGAGAATGTATATAGAACCATAAATGAATGCAGGATAAGATTGATGCCAATACGTGGCGGACTGATGTATGAAGGGGTTCGGGAAGGATTAATTAAACTCAGCGCAAAGTATAAATTATTCATAGTTAGTAATTGTCCTGAAAATCTGATTGTTGAATTTTTAAAATGGGCAGATCTTGAGGAATACGTGACAGATGAAATGGCTCATGGTGTTAATTCAATGCCTAAACATCATAATATCAAACTATTGGTAGATAAGCATAACTTGAAATCACCAGTTTATATTGGAGATACTTTGGGTGATGGATTAGAAACTAGAAAGGCAGGTTTGCCATTTGTATTGCTTACGTATGGTTTTGGTACTACAGATGACTACGACCTTAGATTTGATGATTTTATCGCGTTTACTGATTATTATATGAATCTTAAAGATTGATATTTTTTTCACTGGATATGAATCTTTAGGCATGAAATTTAAGATATTCTTTTTCTTCTCTCTATTTCTGTTTTTGTCCTGCAGCGGTTCTGTTGACCCTCAACATCTATATGGTACATGGAACTATGTGAAGGTAGTGAATGCTGATCCGGAGGATATCACAAGCGATCTAGAGCTAAAACAAGCAAAACCAGTCATATTTTTTTCAGAAAGTCAGGAACTCAAGATTGAGTGGGACGGCAAACAAATTTCTACTGGTAAATTTAAACTGGATGGTAAAATGATTAGATATACTGAAACTCTGGAAGGTGGGAGAACAAGAGAATTTCCATTTTTGATCAGTAAACTAACAGCTACTGAACTGGTGTTTCAAACTATGGAGAAGAATTACACTAGGGTTACTGCAATCAAAAAACGCTAAAAAAACGCTGACAGGGTTATGAAGATTTTTTGTGAAAATGAAGGCGTTGATTTGGAATTAGTTATGTTTTCACAAAACCGAAATCAACCGATTTCGAACGATTTCAGGGGGTGTTTTCCTCACGCAGAGGAGAAGCAACTATAATGCGATGATTGAGTATGTGACTATTAGGAAATTGAAGGGTTGAACTTCGTGACAAATTGCAGGAGATATTTTAATTG
>JBIIRT010000220.1:0-2666 GCA_044341405.1 Daejeonella sp.
AATACCGATAAAAACAGCAAGCACTAATTTTTTCATTTTAAACATTTATTCTTTATTAACTTAGGATTTATTAAGCTTAACGATTGGACTAATAATGTAACATAATAAAAATTATAAAATCTAAAACAATCTAAAAATCAATATCAGGTTGCTAGAGGTGGACCTTTTGGAACCTGTACTTTTTTACGTACTGGCTTATCGGTTGATTTTTTAGCCGTAAATTTAGCTGTTCTGTATTCACCCATGTGTATATCGCCTGTTATAGCGTTTGCACTCAGCTCCCCAGAAAAATAGAAAGTAATTTGATCACCAGACATTCTCAGAACGCTGCTTAATTTAATCTGATTGCCTTCAATTGTTCCGTTAATATCCCGAACATCAAAATCTCCTTTATGAGTACCATTGATCCAGTTTCCATCCTGCTGTATTGTAAACGTGTGCTTGACCGTGCTGTTGAAATACCTAACATCAACATCCCATTTTCCGCTAATATTTGCTATTGGAGCAGTCATTAAATCAGATTTAGGACTACGCTTTCTGGAAAGTATTTCAAATATTCTGTTTGCCACAATAACATCCTCTCCTTCCTTCATATGGCTTGAAACTATATCAATTGTTGTACTTCCATCACTTTCTTCGCGTGAACCAATAGCTACCCTTGGTTTAGTGCTACTGATTTCTTCTACAAGTTCATATCCGGAAATATTAAGTTTGGCAGGATCCCAAGAGATCCATAAGGTTGGATGCTTGTTCGAGAGCTCTGCTGGATCTGTCACATAAGATTTTACTCCCTGAATAGTTTGCGCTTTTTTTGCAATTGTATCCAATCGCTTAAGCCAATTCTTATATTCTGCATCGTGATCGCGTTTGACCCAGGTTTCAACTGCAGCCATCATCCCGATCATTTCTTCACGACCGACCTTATTATCTCGTCCCGGACCGTGGTGTGGCGAACTTGCCTGCCATGCTGCCATTAAAATATCTTTGTTTCCTAACAGTAAACCGGCACACTGAGGACCGCGCATTGCTTTTCCACCACTGTACGCAACCACATCAGCGCCACGTTGAAGATGTACTGAAGGAATTGTCAGATTTTCGGCAGCGGCATCTATTAAAACAGGCACATTTTTAGGCTTTGCAATACCGGCAATCACTTCAAGTGAGAAAGGCTGTCCGGTAAAAGATCCATCTACAGCATTCACATAAATCATTGCTGTTTTTGGATTAATCGCTCTCTCAAGCTCTTCAGGGGTTGTCACATGGACAATGGATACCCCGATATTACGAATAGAATGATCATAAGTATTGCGGGAGTACAAAGGAATAATTACTTCATTTTTTTCAAATCCAGTTAAATTTGGTATTCTGATTAATTTTTCTGGACTTCCACCGGTTACACATGCAGCAGTCACATGTTTCATTCCTGCTGCACATCCCGCTGAAACCATTCCCCATTCAGATTTTGTAATATCAGCCAACCTTTGACCAATACCTTCAGCTAATTCATCGTACTGGACGAAGTTTTGAGAAGCAGCTTCCATTGCTTCTCTTACCGGAGGCAATTCGATTGAACCACCAATAATGGTGTAAGCACCACGGCAGTTAATAATAGGTTCGACACCTATGGAGCGAAAAATATTCGATTCGTCCATAAAGGAAGTTTCGGTAATTACCTCTCCTGTTTCAATCAGTGAAGAAGATTTTGAAAAAACAGCACCTGAACCTGAGTTTGAAGCAAAAACAGATTCTTTGCTAAGTGCTCCACCAGCAATAGGAAGCAGGGCTAATCCCTTGATTAAATTTCTACGTTTCATTTAATTATATTGAATGATTAAGATTGTCAAAACCTAAATAAATAGTGTAATTAAAATCAGATCTTATTGATAGGTACTAACCTAACCAAAACACCTGTATCTTCAGTCATAACATAAAGCATTTGATCAGGTCCATATTTAACATCTCGTATCCTGCCAAGATTGTGTAGCAAAGCCTCATCATGAACAAACTTATCGTTTTTCATAACAACACGGTAAAGCTTCTTAGTGGCAAGACCTCCAATGAAAATATTTCCATCCCATTTTGGATAAGTTGTCCCGTAAACAAAATCTAGTTCTGATGGTGCTATTGCATAATGATGTATTGGTGGTTCTGTTCCTTCTTTAAAAGGACTTTCAGAAATTAATGACCCATTATATTCAAGACTGAATGTTGCCAAAGGCCAGCCATAATTAGCCCCAGGTTTTAAAATATTCAACTCATCACCGGCAAGTTCACCAAATTCAACAAAAAATATCCTTCCGGTTTTAGGATCGCGGCGAAAGCCCTGATGCATCCGATGACCATATGAATAGATTTCTGGTAATGCTCCGGAAGTATTTAAAAAAGGATTGTCTTTTGGAACACTTCCATCATCATTCAGCCTCATGGTCTTTCCATCCGGAGCAGAAAGGTTTTGCGAGTTCATCCTATCGCTATGTATTCCAACGGTAAAATACAGGAATCCTTTATCATCGAATCCAATCTTACTACCAAACCAGTCACCATTCCGTTTAAACGGTCCGGCTTTGTAAATCATCTTTTCCTCTACAAATTTATCATCGATTAATTTTCCTCTCATCAATGCAGTATAACCGGTACCGGGTGTAGTTGGCTCTATAAAATATGAA
>JBIIRT010000221.1:0-2665 GCA_044341405.1 Daejeonella sp.
ATTGTACTTTTTATTGCAAATAAATATAATACTAATTCAGATAAATGAATTACGCAATCTCAGCATTTTGGATTGGACAATCTCTTAATGATTTTAGAATTAGAATCTCAGGAAATGAATATTCTACATAAAAATGCTGCATTTAAAATTGTTGATCACGGGTAAACTATTCCGCTGTTCGACATGTTCTGTAAGGCATGTCGAATGTCAGATCTTGCGGGTTTCAAACCCGCTCTTATCCAGAGTAAGGGATGCGCAAGCTAACATCCCGAACAGCAACGAAAGATAATATCCCGAACAGCCAAATTGGTAGTTTAAAAACTTACTGCCAATATTGTGATCAGGAGTATTTCTAAAAATATGTACAACTTAAAGAAAGATTTTGGATATAAAATCCTCAGTCAATTAAACAAAATCCAATACTTGGTTTTTAGTAAAATGGATGAAAGTATAAAAATTATAATTTGACGTTTAAAGTGTCAATAGTTAATCTGCCGGTCTCTGGCAATAACTTTCCAAGTATCGCAAACTTCCCCATCTTTTATAATTACCGCTCGATCGTATAGTGCTACTGTAGGGCATATATGTATTGGAAGGGCATATAAAATATCTCCAACCTTAAAATTATGATCCTTACTTACCTCCATGATGAGGTGTTCTTCGCTTTGGCCTACAGGCTTTAGCTCAGGATGATCCAGAAAGTGAACCCGCTTCTGCAAATCATTTTCTGAAGCAATGGATTTATGCCCTAGGTCAATGCATATTTTGTCTTCAGAAGGGATTGAAATCACCCTTGTCAGAACAAGTCCTGCATACTGAAAATCCTGCTCAGGCAGTGCATCATGATATCCTTTATCCCAAAAAATAAATGTTCCGGGGCAACATTCTGTGTTTTGTTTGGATGAATGAATAGCAAATGTTGGGGTTCCTCCGGCCACAAGCAGTGGTAGTCCGTAACCTTCAGACTGAATTTGATTACGAAGCTCTTCAGCCTCTTTAAAATCTCTTTCACAATGTGCTATACGATCTGCCAAATCATAATCCCGCCTGTGACCATCATATGCGTGAAAACCTTTGAATTCTATTCCGAGAAGGTTTTGTAATTCCTTGAATAAGTCATAAGCCTTTGCAGGTTTAATCCCGGTTCGGTTCATTCCAACATTCAGGTCAATGAACAATGGGATAGTGATTCCTGCAACCAATGCTAATTCAGAAAACATCCGGGCAGACTCAATATTATCAACAAGGCAGGAATATTTTGTTGCGGGATATGCAGTGATCAATTTTAGGAGACGAAGAAATTTGGGCTTTACCGGCTGATAGGCCATTATCACATCTTCAGCGCCTGCCATTCCGAGCATTTCTGCCTCAGCTATGCTGGCAGCCTTAAACTTCCTGATTCCGGAATCCATCATCAATTTACAGACCTCAAGCATTTTATTGGTCTTAACATGCGGCCTGAGCTGTGCCGGATCTTTAACCATCGTCAAAACCTTCCGGATGTTATGCTCAACACGATCCTTGTAAACTATAAGTGCCGGGGAATCTATTTTTTCTGCATCATTTATTGTGTACCAATTCATCGGATGATCATTTAATCAGGCCCAGGCTTTTCTCAGGAAGCGCAACCAGTTTTTATAAAATATATTCTCAATATCCTCAGCTGAATAGCCCCTTCGCTTCAACATCCCGTTCAATTTCTGCAAATCGGAAATGTCTTCAAGATCATAAGGCGATTGCTCTTTGCCATAAGCTCCATCCAAATCACTACCTATCGCCACGTTCAAACTGTTTCCTGCAAGCTGACAGATATGATCGTAATGATCTACGATCAGCTCGAGATGCACATTCCTGTCTTTGGGATCATCTTTCCCACGAACCCAGTTATCAGTCAGCATCCAGGTATCGAAAACCCCGCCAATCACAGCCTCTCTTTCTATCAGAACTTTAATCTGATCATCTGTTAACTGCCTTTGGTGGTCTACCAGTTTCCGGCAGTTATGATGGCTTGCCCAGATCGGACCTTTGTACATAGATGTTGCCTCGGCAAAGCCTTTATCAGTAAGATGAGTTACATCCAGGATCATGTTCAAATTATCCATTTCTACAATTAACTCTTTACCTGCAGCTGTTAACCCTTCAGTCCGGCCCGTACCTGCAGCATACCTGCCCGGTCCGTAATGTGCCGGACCACAAGCCCTGAGACCGTAAGCGTAAGCCTTTTCGAGGTAAGAAATATTGACAAATGAATCAGCGCCTTCAAGACTGAGTATATATCCCACCGGTTTGCCTTTGTCAGGAATGGTTTTATCAAACCAAAGTGCCAGATGAGCTTCCATCTGAGTGAGATTGGTAATATGTACCATTTCCCCCTGATCTTCCATGGCACGGTACCAGGCTAACTGGGCCTGGGATATTCCCCAGGCAATTTCAGGTGAGTTCCATCCAGGAATAAGACTGCCCCGTTCAACGTAACGGGCAATTTGAGTGGCTACCACCAGTCCGATATTACCTTTACGTAATTCAGGCAATGCGACAGTTCCAAGTCCACGATCAAGCTTATCTGTCATGCCCATCTCACTGTCCCGGATTTCATAAACAGATTTTTTAAGATCCCGGTTCCATTCAATCGCATTCATCGAGAGATCGAGATGGCAATCAAAAA
>JBIIRT010000110.1:0-8803 GCA_044341405.1 Daejeonella sp.
GAAGTATAAATAATAGAGCCCTCCTATTATTGCTGTTTTTGAAGAGGAATAAAATTGTTTTTTCGCAAAATCTAGGGTGTCTTTAGCTAAATAATTTTTATCGTCAAATAATACACCTCTAATTTGAACGGAAGTTTCGGTTATATTGCTAACGTTTAATTTAATTTGGTACTGCGCAAATAGCTTAACATTGATAGTTAATAGAAAAAAAAGTGACAGCAGTTTTATGGTGTTGATTTTGTAATTCCTCTTCAATTTTCGATTAGTTAATCCATAGCTAAAATAACAGTTATCCTATACAATTAACATAAAATTGGGAATAAAATCTATTTTTCTTACACCCTATTATTGTGATTTCTTTAAGGATATGAAGACCATTTAAATTGTTTAGCGCTTGAAAAAACTCCTGAAGAAGTGATTCGCTGACGATTTAATTCTTATTCGGTTTTTTATGCACTAACTTTCAGGAGGAATGAGAAACCAAACGTTCTAAACTTTTCGCATATAGCTGTTTAAAGGCATATAAAAAGATAAAAGATCAACCGAACGACAAGACAAACATCTATAGTTTGTTAATTTATGAATACATACTAAATCAGAGTATTAACTAATTCTATTCTAATAAATATCCTAACCGTTCTGTTATAAATGAATTGAATTTGTTTTTATATTTGTTTATCATCGAAAATCTTTAACGCACATATCACTATATCAACTATGCAAAATATAAGCAAAAACCATAAAAGATCATTTTTAATCCTATTTACTTTTTTGTTGGCAATTTCAACAATTAGCTTCACTAACCGCTTCCAGCAAGAAGATTCAAACGCAATCGTAGGAGTTTGGAAAACTGGAGAAGGAAACGCGATGGTCAGAATTTACAAAAATGGCGAGAAGTTTCAGGGTAAGATTGTGTGGCTCAAAGAACCAAATGATCCTGAAACCGGAAAACCTAAAGTAGATAAAAATCATCCGGAAGAAGCAAATAGAAATCGTCCGATTTTAGGCTTAGTTAATATTTGGGGCTTCACAAATACAGGAAAAAACCTTTGGGAAGATGGGAATATCTATGATCCTAAAAATGGCAACACTTACTCCTGTGAAATAAAAATGATCAATTCAAAAGTCTTGGAAGTAAGAGGTTATATTGGTGTTTCACTATTAGGAAGAACGGATACCTGGACTAAACAAGTGGCCAAAAATTAAGGCGAAACAAGGTTAATGCTGAAGTTAAAGTAAAATGGATTACCCAGGTTACTTGTAAAATAACGTTGATTATTCTCTTTGGCATCGTATTCGTTCATTACATCAAACCGCCAGTTGTAACGTAATCCTGCCTGTGCACTAAACCAAATAAAACCCTTGATTTTTTTATCCCACATAACTCTTGGTTTAATCTCTCCCCTCTGAATAAATACTTCCTTATTCTGACTATTGGGTAAATTCATCCAAAATTGGTTACCCTCCAACTCAAAACCTAACTGTAAGATATTTGATGTTGAAAAATTATATTTCAGGTGACCTCTCGCTGGTAGTAAAAGTTCCATTCCCCAATTGTCATTAAAGGTTTTGTTCCAGAAAAGTACAGGTACATGTAGAATCTGACCGGCACGATAAGTCCTGGAAATACCTGCTCCTACCATATTTTTTTCAGAGGTTTTCCAGCCGTAAATGGCAGTCCCACTAACTGTTAAAGCTTTTGAAGATATATCACTGAATTCTTGAAAGACACCGTTTATGTCGGTACTAGCCTGAAGTATTAAAAAATTCTTTTCATTCAATGGCTTAAATATAGTGGAGTTGATCCCCGATGTGATCATTGATCGGTTATCAAGACTTTTGGCAAATAAATTATTTCCGGGATTATCCACATTAAATTTACTACCCCAATAATTAGCTCCCAATTGCCAAATAATCTTATTTGTGGAAATTACAGGTACGTTGACCTGTGCTTTTAAGGCAGAAACCTGACTGACCCTGAAATTTTGCATGGCAGGTAACATAGAAGAAATCGGAACACCAGGCATATCAAATCCGGCATGATATTCATAACCCAGACTTACTATTCTCTGAGGAAGCTGATTTAAAATCTTCTGAGTAGTGTAGCGTTTAACTCCCTCAGCATCACCAAATTTGCTGTAATCGATAACCTCCGCTGAATCTACCTGGGCAATTGCAGCATTTGAGCAAATAATTAGAAAACCAATAAATATTCTTTGAAGCATATTTTAAAATACTTTATTCAAGAGTAAATATAAAACGATAACTGCCTAATTAGTTAAATTACATACCGTTTTTTATCTGATTTGACCTAATAATGACCTATGTTCAATTCTTCAACCAAAAATATGAAATACAGCGAATACCCGGTTTTATTTCAAACGGCAGCTGATCCATATTGCAGGACTGCCCGTCACAATGAAACACAGCTTCAAGTGTAATAAACCTTGCCGAGGGAGGTTCTGGCCTTTGCCAGAATGACAATGCATTTCCCTGTGGTTGGTGTTATCACCGACCATTTGATAGATGGTTCTTGGTACGGTGACAACACCTACCAAAGGGGAAATAGATTACGATTTCTTGCCGAAACTACTCTGGAGGAAAGGACTGAACTAAGCTATAAAAAGCAGGTATTGGTTTTCAAAGTCAACTAATCCTTTTTGCAAAGTCTTATTTTTAATCAGTAGTGTCTGGGAAAAAGTTTTTATTAAGGTTTAGCTGGGCAGTAGAATTGAAACTCTTGCCATATTTAGGAAAGATCGTATTTTCTTGATGATTGAGTTATTTTAATCTTGGGTATAGAATTATCGCTCAATAGGGCCCGCCTTTAGGCGGGTTGTAATCGGCGTAATTCAATTTGGGCTTCAGCCCTACCTATTGCAGGTTAGAAAATAACATAAACCGGTGCTTCAGCTCCGACAACATTTAATCGGGCTGAAGCCCGATGCGGGTGTTCCGATATAACCGGATTATTTTGGGCTAAAGCCTAGAATATCCCTTTTGTATACCCCGCTTAAAAGCGGGGCCTATTGAGCGCGCTAACAGCGGACTTGCTTTTTGAAATCAGGAAATAAATCGTTCACGATAATTTTTAAAAGGATTTTTTAAAACATTTTATTTTTACCGGACAACAGTGATTTTAGATAATTAAAAATCCAGCCTTTTAAACTTCCTTAGATTGAATTCATACTAATTAAATGAACTAAACAGTTATTTCTGTCCATTTTAATCAGCTTTTATTTGAGTTAACATAGACAAAATCTATACAACTATAAACATAATCAATAAGATTTATAATGGATATTGATGTACTTTTGGATAGGCGTTAATATCTTAAGGCCTGTAAATTTAGTTTAATTCTAAAAAATCTACATACTATGGAAAACAACCCATCCCAAGCCAAATGCCCATTCGGACATGGCTCATTAAAACCGAGCGCAGGTGGCGGCACAAGCAACCGCGATTGGTGGCCAAATCAGTTAAAACTGAATATCCTTCGTCAAAATTCTTCTTTATCTAACCCAATGGGCGATCATTTTAATTATGCTGAAGAATTTAAAAGTTTGGATCTGGATGCTTTAAAGAAAGATATTATCGATTTAATGACAGATTCTCAGGATTGGTGGCCTGCCGATTATGGCCATTATGGTCCGTTTTTCATTCGTATGGCATGGCATAGTGCCGGAACTTACCGTATCCAGGATGGACGCGGAGGAGGAGGATCTGGTACCCAGCGTTTTGCCCCACTTAATAGCTGGCCTGATAACGTGAGCCTTGATAAGGCACGCTTACTACTGTGGCCAATTAAGCAAAAATACGGCAAGAAAATTTCTTGGGCAGATTTAATGATTCTTACAGGTAACTGTGCACTTGAATCAATGGGACTTAAAACCTTTGGTTTCGGTGGTGGTCGTGAAGATGTTTGGGAGCCTGAGGAGGATATTTATTGGGGTTCTGAAAAAGAATGGCTGGCCGATCAACGTTATACTGGCGACCGCGAACTTGAAAATCCCCTGGCCGCTGTTCAAATGGGTTTGATTTATGTTAACCCAGAAGGCCCGAATGGTAATCCTGATCCAATTGCGGCTGCACGCGATATTCGTGATACTTTTGGCCGAATGGCGATGAATGATTATGAAACTGTGGCTCTAATTGCTGGCGGTCATACTTTTGGTAAAGCACATGGTGCTGCAGATCCAAATCAATACGTTGATGTAGCACCTGCTGGTGCGGGTATTGAAGAACAAAGTATGGGCTGGAAAAACACATATGGTACTGGTAAGGGAGTAGATACGATAAGTAGCGGACTAGAAGGTGCGTGGTCAAATACACCAACTCAATGGAGTAATAACTATTTCAAGAACCTTTTTAGTTACGAATGGGAGTTAACCAAAAGTCCTGCCGGCGCACAACAATGGATACCAAAAAATGGAATGGGTGCAGATTCTGTGCCTGATGCTCATGATCCATCAAAGCGTCATGCCCCAATCATGTTTACTACTGATCTTGCCTTGAGATTAGATCCTGCCTATGAGAAGGTTTCAAGACATTTTTATGAGAATCCGGATGAGCTTGCAGATGCGTTTGCAAAAGCATGGTATAAACTTACACACCGTGATATGGGACCTATCTCCCGTTACCTTGGTAAAGATGTACCTTCAGAAACGCTAATCTGGCAAGATCCGATTCCTGCAGTTAGTCATGAGTTGATCGACAGCAATGATATCGCTGCACTAAAATCTACAATTCTTAGCTCAGGTTTGTCAGTTTCTCAGCTAGTTTCAACAGCATGGGCTTCTGCGTCAACCTTCCGTGGATCTGATAAACGTGGAGGAGCTAATGGTGCCCGTGTTCGTTTAGCCCCGCAAAAATATTGGGAAGTTAATAACCCATCGCAACTTTCTCAGGTGCTTGATAAACTGGAAAGTATTCAACATGAATTTAATAATGCTCAGTCTGGCAAAAAAGCAGTTTCCATAGCTGATCTAATTGTTCTTGGAGGATGTGCAGGAATTGAAAAGGCAGCAAAAAATGCCGGCCATCATGTTTCTGTTCCTTTCACTCCCGGTCGTAGCGATGCTTCACAGGAACAAACCGATGTAGAATCTTTCGCCGTTCTGGAGCCTATTGCAGATGGATTCCGTAATTATCAGAAAGGTAGAGCAACTTCTTCTGCTGAAGAAATGCTGCTTGACAAAGCACAATTAATGACTCTTACAGCTCCGGAAATGACGGTTCTTGTAGCTGGTATGCGTGTTTTAAATACAAACTTTGATCAGTCAAAGCATGGGGTATTTACTGGCAATGCAGAAGCACTCAGCAATGACTTCTTCCTGAATTTGCTCGATATGAATACTACCTGGAAGGCAATTTCTGAATCTAAGCAATCTTTTGAAGGTCGTGATCGCGCTTCAGGTGAAATCAAATGGACTGCTTCACGCGTCGATCTGATCTTCGGCTCAAACTCCGAACTCCGTGCAATTGCTGAAGTTTATGGATGTGCAGATGGTAAAGAGAAATTCGTAAAGGACTTTGTTGCAGCATGGAATAAAGTAATGAACCTGGACAGGTTTGATCTGGTCTGATTTAATTTAAAATAATGTAATAAAAAGGTGGTCAGGAGATGGGCCACCTTTTTTATTATTCATTATCTTATGAAATGATATTCCATTGGATTAAAATTTCAAATTACTTAAGAAAATTAACCCACTCAATTTTATAATTTTAGGAAACATTTTATATGATCCAAAATCTCATTCACCAATACAATTTACTCCCCCACCCCGAAGGTGGTTATTTTAAAGAGACCTACCGATCAGTAGAAAGTATTCCAGCAAACGGATTACCAGTACGATTTCCTACTGAGCGGTCTTTAGGTACTGCCATATATTTCCTATTGCTTAAAGATCTATTTTCTGCCTTTCACCGCATCAAAAGTGATGAATGTTGGCATTTTTATGAAGGCGATAGTCTGAATGTACATGTGCTGCACCTCAATGGAGGCTATGAACTGATTCGATTAGGCAGAAACCGTGAAGAGGGAGAAGTTTATCAGGCAATGGTACCTGCAGGTGCATGGTTTGCTTCAGAAACGACCGGAGAATATTCCTTTGTTGGCTGTACCGTATCTCCAGGCTTTGACTTTGCGGATTTTGAACTGGCCCAAGCAGCTGAACTGATCTCAGAATATCCTGAAAATTCCCAATTAATTGAAAGACTTTGCCGTCAATAAAAAATCTTTAAATTACTTTCAATTTACAAGCTGATCTAATTCATGAGAATTCTTTCAATTATCCTGTTTGCATTTATATTTCCATTGAGTGTATTTGCACAAAAATATGCCCCTAAAGGAAAAAATATTCTGATTATTTATTCAGATGACCATAGCTATCATGCCTTAGGCGCTGCCGGAAACAAGGAAATTTCAACACCTAATCTAGATAAACTTGCTCAATCAGGACTGATGTTTACTCAGGCACATGTAATGGGTGGCCATCAGGGAGCAGTTTGTATTCCAAGCAGGGCTATGTTGCTAACAGGGCGCTATGTAAACAGATTACCCGGTGATGGAAATATAATCCCTGACAGTATTGTAAGCCTTCCTGAAGTATTGCGTAAAAATGGCTATAATACTTACCATACTGGCAAATGGCATAGTGATAAAGCATCCCATAGCAGGATGTTCAGTACAGGCGGGGATATTTTTTTTGGTGGTATGCATTTTCCGAAATTCGGCGGACAAGAACATCCTACAGTTTCCCTTTATGACAGTTCAGGAATTTATAGTGACAGCCGTCAGCGGATTAGTGATATTTACAGTACCACACTTTATGCAGACAATGCTGTGCGCTTTTTGAGTAGCCAAACCGCAAAAACAAATCCATTCTTTTGTTATGTTGCATTCACTTCACCCCATGACCCTAGAACTCCTCCCGGGAAGTTTTCAACAATGTATAACCCAAAAAAAATTACACTACCCGCTAATTTTCTGATAAAACATCCCTTTGATAATGGTGATCTGAATGTAAGGGATGAACAATTACTACCTGTACCCCGTGATCCGGAGGCCATAAAAAAAGATATTGCCCTATATTATGGAATGGTTAGTGAAATGGACGCGCAGGTTGGAAGAATTTTAGAAGCACTGGAGAAAAGTGGGTTGAAAGAAAATACATTGATTGTTTTTGCAGGTGATAACGGACTTGCTGTTGGTCAGCATGGCTTGCTAGGCAAACAAAATCTTTATGAGCATAGTATCAGAGTGCCCATGATCATTTCAGGTCCAGGTGTGCCGGTCAACAAGAAAACATCTGGATTCACTTATCTGAGTGATATTACGCCTACCATCATGGACTATCTTCAGGTTCAAAAACCATCAAGTGTTGAAGGCCGTTCATTAGTACCGGTTATTCGAGATCCATCCAAGAAAGTGAGATCGTCTATCTATAATGTTTACGGACACTGGAGTAGAAGTATTAAAACAGAGGATGGACTTAAAATGATTGTTTATAATGTAGATGGAACTGCAACTACCCAGTTGTTTGATCTCAAAAATGACCCCCTGGAAATTCAAGATCTCTCTAAAGATCCTGCATACAGCGAAAAGATTCAGCAATTGAGAAGTATTCTGAAACAGCAAATGACCGCAACATTCGATGATCTGGATATTGACCTGCCAAATTGGGGCAGAAAGAAAAACCAGAAATCCCGTGGTAGCTGATTAATCTAAAAGTTTTATACATATGCTCAATTCATCAAATAGATTCTGCTCAACAACTATTTTCTGCCTGCTACTTGTCTTAACTGACATGCTTTATGCACAGAAAAATATTCCGCTGCCTAAAAAAAATCAGTTGGCATGGCAGGATGCAGAAATCACAGCACTAATATCTTATGATCTGCATGTTTTTGATGGTAAAAAATATAATCAGGCGTTAAACAGAATCACTCCTATTGCCGATTATAACATTTTTAATCCCACAAAACTGGACACCGATCAATGGATCAGGGCTGTGAAATCTATGGGTGGCAAGATTGCTATTCTTACGGTAACACACGAAACCGGTTTTGCACTTTACCAATCAGACGTCAACCCCTATTCCATGAGGGCTCTTAAATTTCAGGATGGAAAAGGAGATATTGTTCGCGACTTTGTAAACTCTTGTCGTAAATACGGCATATTACCCGGCCTTTACATTGGAATACGCTGGAATTCAAATTATGGAGTTTATGATTTTATGGTCAATAACGACAACTCTCCTTTTGCAAAAAACAGGCAAAAACATTATAATAAGCTTTGTGAGCAAATGACAGAAGAACTGATGTCGAGATATGGTGAACTGGCAATGGTTTGGTTTGATGGCGGAGCTCATGGTCCCGAATTAGGTGGAGCAGATATTCTGCCTATTGTTGAAAAACACCAGTCCAACATTATTTTCTACCATAATACCCAGAGAGCAGATATTCGCTGGGGCGGAAGCGAAAGCGGCAAGGTAAACTATCCCTGCTGGGGGACTTATCCATTCCCTTATTCGCATTCAACAAACACAAAGGAAATTTTTAAAAACGATTTTCAACTCCTAAAAGAGGGCGACCCTGAAGGAGAATATTACATGCCCGCTATGAGCGATGCTCCATTAAGAGGTCATAATGGGCGCCATGAATGGTTCTGGGAACCTGGTGATGAAGAACATATTGAACCCCTTGAGAGCTTGATGGATATGTATTATGGTTCCGTAGGCAGAAACTCCACGCTTATTCTGGGCATAACACCCAATGCCGACGGCCTTATTCCTGAACCTGA
>JBIIRT010000111.1:0-8799 GCA_044341405.1 Daejeonella sp.
AAAAGACATCTCTACACCTTTAACAGATAAACTATTGGAAATACCACCAACCCATATTGGTATGGCTGATCCAAAATTAATTTGAGTTGGAGTACGCAATGGGCGACCGTTTCCGACATCAAATACCTGTCTTCCCTGTGCATCACGTAGATATCCAAAACCATACAATTGACCCATCGGCTGCCCAACAACTTGACGAAGTTCGCCTGTAAAGTCGGCAGTACCAACAGTAATTTGGCTATTAGCAGCTCCAGCACCAAGATCAAGTACCTCTGTTTTATTGTAAGACGTGTTAAATGCAAGATTCCAATTTACGCTTCGAGTTCTGATTGGATTGAAAGTCATTAACATTTCAAGGCCTTCATTTCTACTTTTTCCAACATTGATTAACTGAGTTTGGTAACCACCGGCATTAGAAATTTGTGCTCTAAGAATCTGATCGGATGATAGTTTGTTATAATAAGTAAAATCTAATCCGATCAAATTATCAAGTACTCTTAACTCCAAACCAAATTCCTTTTCAGAAACTCTCATTGGGCGCAGGTCAGCATTCGGAACGGTAGAGCCACTGATATTTCCTAAAGGCTGTGCTGCTCCGCTTGGAGAAGGAAACTGTTGGGCACCAATACCATAAAAAAGACTATTACTGTAAGGTCCAATATCTGTATCACTACCAACCTCAGCATATGCTGCTCTTAACTTACCAAAGTTTAACCATTTTGGTAAAGATGAACCCAATGCCTGCGAGAACACAAAGCTACCTGTGATTGAAGGATATAGGATACTTCTATTAGCAGGGGACAAGGTTGAAAACCAATCGTTACGTACCGTACCGTTTAAGAATAAATAATCTTTGTAAGATACTTCGGCAGAACCATAGAATGAATTTACTGCGCGCTCTGAATAATCATAAATAGGATCTCTTTGGCGACTATTACCTACGGTATAAAGGTCGCGTGTGTAAAAATCTTGAACAAAAACATTATGTCTGCTAATCTTACGACTCATTTGGTTTCCACCCACATTCAGGTTTACGCCAAAGTCACCAAAGGTTTTATTTGCATTAACCAAGAAATCTGCGTTCAATTCCCTTACTGAGCGGGCATCCTGAACAAATTGTCCGTTCACAAAACCTGCAGGAGCTGCCGCTTGCCTTTGAGTACCAGTTGGTAGATTGTAATCCTGCTCACGTGAATAATAATCCTGTCCAACCCTTCCCTGAACAAAAAGCCAATCAAGGATATTATATTTTGCCGTGACATTACCGAAAACACGATCATTATGAATATTATCAAATCGCTTTAAAGCAAAAAATGGATTGGTTCTGTTGGTAAATCTAGACCACACATTCTCATTTCCATTAGCATCCTCAGCATATTGTTCTAATATGGATAATGGCATAGAAGTAGACAAGGTGAAAATTGTTACCGGGCTAAAATCCTGTTCTGCAACGTTTGGTGGATTTTTACGATACTCATTCGAGTAATTAATATTTCCGGTAACCGTTAATTTCTTTCCCAAATTTTGGGTAAAGCCAAAATTGATTGTATTCCGGTCATAACCTGAACCCGGAAGAATTGCACTACTCTGTAGGTTTGCAACTGAAAGATTCATACCTCCGTTTGGACCACCTGAAGCCACACTGATTGTGTTGGTCATGTTGGTTCCTGTTCTGTAATAATTATCAATAACATTACCCTGATACTCATAAGGTACTGTGATATTATTAAACAAGGTATGTGTCATACCGGGCTGAAATTTCTCCCCAAAACTCCATACACCTGAAGTTGGAAAAGCAGTAGTTGGTCTGACACCATTCTCCCCCTGACCATAATCTCTTTGATAGTCAGTATAATCGAGCGGATCGTCTGTGGTGTAGTTAGAATTATATGTAACTGTAACTCCATCAGCACCCTTACTTTTAGTAGTAATCATGATTACACCATCCTTAGCTCTGGAACCATACAATGCTGATGCTGCTGCACCTTTCAATACCGACATACTTTCGATATCGTCCGGGTTGATACTACCTAAACCATCACCACCATCAGAAGTACGGTTACTTCCTCTTTCTGATACATCTCCTCTGGCAGCGTAATTGGTATTGTCAATAGGAACACCATTAACAACAATCAGTGGTGAATTGTTACCTCCAAATGAAGACTGGCCCCTGATCCTGATTTTACTGGTTCCGGCAGGGCCTGTACCCATTGGGGTGATATTTACTCCGGCAACTTTTCCCTGAAGTGCATTCATGAAGTTTGTAGTTCGGTTCACTGTAAGCTCTTCAGCAGAAACATTGGTAGTTGCATATCCTAAACTCTTAGATTGTCTTTTAATACCAAGGGCTGTTACAACTACCTCATTAAGTGCAGTATTGGCAGTTGCCAAGGTTACATTAATTGAGGTGCGCTGATTTACAGCAACTTCCTGAGTTGTAAAGCCAATGAATGAAAACACAAGAAATCCATTTCCATCAGGAAGAGATATCGAAAACTTTCCATCCAAATCTGAGGTTACTCCAATTGTCGAGCCCTTTAGTTTAATACTAACTCCAGGAAGAGTTTCGCCTTTAGCATCTTTTACAACACCTTTCACAACGATATCCTTCATTAAATTAACCTCTTCCGAAACTGAAGATAAATTCTGAATTGGTTTCTGTTCTATTGAAGAAATAGCCTTTTTAGAAACAAGAATAGTTTTGTTTTTAACGGTGAAATTAAGAGGCTGATCTTTGAAAACGTTTATTAAAACCTTCGAAAGATCTTCATTTGATGCATTAATTGTTACCGGTTTTGATAATGCAAACAACTCCTCTTGGAAAAAGAAGCCATAACCGGTTTGCTTTTTTATTACAGTAAATACGGTCTCAAGAGAAACGTTTTCTGCACTGTAAGTTACTTTTTGTGAAAATCCTTCGGCACTAGCGTTTAAAATTAAAACGACCAGTAGTATGAATGTCAGCTTCATAACACGGAATATTTTATTGAAAATAACCCATTGTGAATTGGCATATGTTAAAAGTTGAATTCCACTTTTTATCTGTGGCTTTGAGTCTAAACTTGAGTTAAAACCCTTATAGCCTTCATTTTTAGAAAATAAATTCATAAATTTGGTTGGTTTGGTGATCAGAAATTGAAGCAATTAAATTATTTGAAGTCCAAACTTTTGCCAGGAGCGCGCCAACGCTTCTGGTTTTTTGTTCAGCCTTATATTTGTAAGATTTTAAGGCATAACAACAACCTCCTTCCCATCTAATCTAAAATGGATATTACTTTTTTCTAAAATTTCTAACACTTCTAATAGTGTTAAGTTATTTGAAATAGCACCTGAAAAATGGTGTTCAGGTAAATTACCTTCATAACGGGCTGTTACGCCATACCATCTTCCAAGTTGTCTCATCACTGTTTCAATATCTGCCTTTTTGAAATGAAAATAACCCTCTTTCCAGGCTATTTCGGTTTGGGTATCAATTTTCCTGATCTGAATACTTTGATCAACATTTGATTGTTCCCCAGGTTTCAAAAGTTTTGAATCATTTGTTTTTAGGTCAATTACACGAATTTCACCCTCAAAAAGAGTTGTTTTGATTGATTTCTCATCCGAATAAGCATTGATATTAAACTGAGTACCTAAAACTTCTACGGTTTGAATTCCAGAACGGACAGAAAATTTCCTTTTAGAATCCTTTGAAACTTCAAAATAGGCTTCACCCTTTAGTTCAACCTCACGTTTATCCTTAGAGAAAAAGATCGGGAATCGTATGGAAGAAGAAGAATTTAACCAAACTTTACTTCCATCGGCAAGATTTAGTTGGTACTTACCCCCAACTGGCGTTTCAATCGTGTTGAAAACAGGCTCTGCCGGATCCAAAGAATTTAATGAAGGGGTTTCTTTTTTAGAGAATGTATATTCAATAATACCATCCGAATTCTTGTGAACCTTAATACCCCCCTGATTAACCAAAATCCCATTTTTTGATTCATCTAGCTCAATCTTTCTTCCATCCGCCAAGGTCAAAATAGCCTTACTGCCACCAGGGAGGATATCTACAGGCTGTTCGACTAAGAGCGTTTCATCTGTATTGGATTTTCGAAATTGATTTGAGTTAAAAAAGGCTACAAGTGCAAGAATTGCGAAAAATAACAGCGCTGTGCCTATTTTTTTGAATTTATTTTTTTCGCTAGTGTATCGATCAGTTTCAGATTCATCCTGCTCAATAATTTTAGTATAAATCTTTGATTTGAGATCCAGTTCTGATTGAGAACTATTTAATTCCCACTCAGATTTAAGATTACTTTCTCTCCAATACCATTGAAGCAATCTTTCCTCTTCCTCCTTAGAGGCATTATTATGCAAGTATTTTTCGACTAATTCCTGAACTTCCTCTTTTTGCATAGATTAAAAATTGGGGATATTAATCATAGAGTACCACAAAGTACCCGAATACCCTTGCTCATGAAATAAATTTTTTATTGAGAGTTCGATAAAAAATTATGCTGGGGTAAATTCCGATTGAAAATTATAGCTTGTTTTAGAAAGCAGGGTCTGTTTTCATTTGGTTCCGCTATCTCGTAGGCTGCCCGTTCCGATGAAAAACAGCTCCGGGTAAAATAAACCTTGCCGGAGGAAGTATCTTCCGGCTATACATAATTTAAATAGATTACGATTTCTTGCCGGAAATACGCTGAAGGAAAGGACTGAAATAAGCTATAAGACACAGTTATTGCTTTCCAAAAGCAAATTATTTGGCTTCAAAGCCTAATCAAGATAATTATAGCCCTATAGTTCGACCGTCCTACATCGAACTCAGGTTATTTTATAAAATAGACGTTAATTATCCTAGAAAATATTGAGAGAATTCTTTAGGCTGAGTCTGAGAGCTTTCAATCCCTTGGTTAGATGGCCTTCAACGGTTTTTTCAGAAATTCCTAATTCCATTGAGATTTCAGATATACTAAGACCTGCATTTCTACTGAACCTGAATACTAGTTTACACTTCTCAGGAAGCTTCTCAACCAGTTTATTGATATACTCCTGTGTGAACCTTGCATCAATAAGTTCTTCACTCAGGGTAGACGATTCATCCAGACAATTGGAAGATTCAATCTCCATTCTTCTTTTTTGTCTGTAAATAAACTTAAACATTGATAATCTGACAGAAGCAGCGAGGTAGCTATTCAAAGAATGGATATCAAGATCTAATCTTCTATTCCATATTCCAATAAATATATCCTGAACAATCTCCTGTGAAGCAGATTTATCTTTACTGATGTTGTAAGCAATTGCAAGCAACCGCTTCCAGTATCTGTTATAGATTTCTGAGAAGGCGTCTTCATTTCCCAGCCTCAACAAGGCAAGTAATTCACTATCTGATTTAGATTGACAATTCAAAATTTTCAAATATTAGTGAACCAATATATGAATATTTCAAAAAACAAATCCGAATAAACAATTTTTTTATGGTAGATCAGCCAAGAAATAAGCTATGTCTATACTAAATAGGCGTACTTATCTATTTATTCAAAGCACCTTTTACGGGCCTTCCAATCCAAACCTGTGGTGTTTTTAACTTCAATAAATCTGCTATAGTGGCTGCGGTATCAAAGGTCATGATACTCTCTGATAATTCCTTCCCTTTTTGGATACCCGGGCCTTTAATTATCCAAGGAATCTGCATCTCGGCCATAGAAATCAGACCGTGTCCCTTATTTATACCACCATGATCAGCAGTAAATAAAACCACTGTTTTCTTCTCTATCCCGGCATCTTTTATACTTTTTAAGATAGTACCAATATGGGTATCTGTACGTTCAATAGCAGCATAATATTCTGGAGTACCATGTCCAACCTTATGACCTACGCTGTCTACATCATGAAGATGGACAAACAAAAAATTTGGCTTTTTTTCTTTGATATACGTTGACGCTGCTGCTGCGATGGCAATATCACCATCCGGATTCTGATCGTGATTGACTGCTGCCTTAGGAAATAAATAGCCGATACCATCCCACTCGTAAATTACACCAATCTCACTATCCGGTCTTTCTTTCCTTAGCAGAGCATAAACACTTGGGAACATTCCATATTCATCCAACACTCTTGCAGGCATATCTGGTTTTTTACTGCCCCAGGTGGTATATCCGTGCAATTCTGGTCCGGCACCCATCACCATCGAAGCCCAGTTTGCAGCACTTGAAGATGGCAGGACAGTTCTTGTCTGCAGGCTCCATGAGCCTTCATTCATCATGGCTCTCAGGTTCGGAACTTTAGCATTTTCGAAGGCATAGGCACCAAAACCATCAGAACCAATTAATATTACATGTTCAATTTTCTGAGAGAAAATTTTTGAAGGTGTAAAAGCGATCAAAAATAATAGCACGATGAGCTTAGCAAATAGATCTTTCATTATTTCTTGTTTAAAAAAGGAAAATTAGGTCTAAAATTAATATCTATATCACAAATTACGCAGTTGAATGTTAAGTAGTCATTACTAAACTTAAATGAAAAGTGTTCACAAATTAAATTATCGGTGAAAACAATTATATATTTAAGTCAATTAAATAAGATATCAATATTATGGCACAATTACAATTTGTAAAAAAGCAAATCCTATTTCTGGTTCTAATTTGCTTCACAGCATTAAGCGTTTCCGGAAATGTCAGGCTACCGAATATTATTGGATCTCATATGGTTTTACAGCAAAAATCAAATGTAAAGCTTTGGGGCTGGGCCTCTCCGGGTGAAAAAATATCAATTAAAACAAGCTGGGATGGTGCAACTTATCAAACTCAGGCAACAAACGATGCAAAATGGATAACAGAAATTAAAACCACCGAAGCCGGTGGGTCTTATTCAATTACAATTCAGGGAAACAACACTATAGAACTTGAAGATGTTTTGATTGGAGAAGTATGGGTTTGTGGAGGTCAGAGTAATATGGAATGGTCGGGCACTCAAAAATTACCCCAAAGTATAGATGAAGCCCCAAATGCCCGTAACAATAAAATCAGATTATTTTATGTGAGCAAATCAACCTCTAAGTTTCCGCAAGAAAATCTGGATGGGAAATGGGTGGTTTGTTCACCAGAAGAAATGTATAAATTCAGTGCTATCGGATATTTTTTCGGGAAAAACCTGAACGAGAAAATGAATACTCCAATTGGTCTGATTAATTCAAATTGGGGAGGAACACCTGCTGAGACCTGGACTCCAGAATTTGTAGTCAACAATAATGCGACTATTAAAAAGGGTGCTGAAGAATTAAAATCACAACCCGGATGGCCTCATCAAACTGCAATGGCCTACAATGCCATGATTTATCCATTAACGAATTACGCTATTGCAGGAGCAATCTGGTACCAGGGTGAAAGCAATGTTAGAACATATTATGCCTATGAGAAATTATTCACAGGAATGATTGATGCATGGCGTCAGCAATGGAATAAAAATTTTCCGTTTTACTTTGTCCAGATCGCTCCATTTACTTATGGGTTTAAAAATGTTGGGGCTTTGCTTCGGGAAACACAGACCAGGTCGGCAAGTCATCCCAATACTGGCATGGTGGTCATTACAGACTTAATTCCCGACACAACGAACATTCATCCGATATTGAAAAAAGAAGTTGCTAAACGCCTGTCCGATATGGCCTTGAATAAAACATATGGTTTCAAAGAAATTAGCTTTGAAAGCCCTGTTTACAGCAATCATGTTGTCGAAAAAGATAAAATAAAAATTCAATTTAAAAATGCAGCAAACGGACTTATTGCTACCGGAGAGCATATTACAAGTTTTGAAATTGCGGCAGAGGATCAAAAGTTTTTACCTGCACAGGCTAAAATCGATGGCAATACAATTATTGTTTACAACAAAAATATAAAAAGTCCGGTAGCCGTTAGGTTTGCATTCCATAACACAGCAATTCCCAATTTGTTCAATAAAGAAGGATTACCTGTAAATTTATTCAGAACAGATAACTGGGAAATGGATACGGCCGCTATCATAAAATAAATCATTTAAATTTTTATCATTAAAGATATTTTAACCCTTAATTATGAACAACAAATCCACCAGAAGAAAATTCATCAGCACTGCGGCTATTTTAACTGCAGGCAGCACAACAATGGCTGAAACATTAATTATGAAAACTAAGGACAACAAAATTGCGCATCAGGTGTATTTCTGGCTAAAAAATCCGGAAGACCGGCAAAAGCTTATCGATGGTGTAAATACACTCAAAAAAATCAAGACTGTTCGCCAAATACATGTAGGTATTGTAGCAGGCACAGAAAAAAGAGACATTATAGACACAAGTTGGGGAGTATCCTTGTTATTATTTTTTGATGATATTGCAGGGGAGGCGATCTATCAGACAGACCCAATACATCTTGATTTCGTGAAAAATTACAGTAGTCTGTGGACTAAAGTCGTTATCTATGATGCAGAAATGGTTTAAGTTTTTTACCCTAATTAGTTTTTCAGAATCTTAACGAAGAAAAAGATTAGGCAAAAAGTTAATAAGCATTATCCTAGCTATTAAAACTTGAATATCATGTGGTAACAAAAAAAGAGAGGGGGCAAATGCCCCCTCTCTTTTTATATTAAACAGCTGGATTGAGATCCTTTTGTTTTTTCATGTAGAAATAAAGTCCGAGAAAAGCCACAATCAGAATCGCAGGGAAAATGAGCATATTCGATAAAGTAGCCTGTCCGGCAGCTAAATCTGCTGCATCTCCGGCTAAGCCTTGAGAAACTGCAACAATTTTATTGTCCTGAATCCATCCTCCAATAATTGGTTGA
>JBIIRT010000112.1:0-8742 GCA_044341405.1 Daejeonella sp.
TACCTTTCAGGTGCTTGTGGCAATTTTTATTGGCGTGTTAGTCGGTATGAATTTTCCCGCATTTGCTCCAACTGCCAAACTAATCAGTCAGACTTTCATTAATATGATAAGTATGCTGATTGCGCCGATCATTTTTTTTACCATTGTGCTTGGTATTGCGCAAATGGGTGATATGAAAAAAGTTGGAAGGGTAGGTGGTAAAGCTTTGCTCTATTTTGAACTGATTACTACTCTGGCTATCATTATTGGATTGTTGGTAGCCAATATTTTTAAACCAGGTAAAGGCGTTGATATAAGTGCTACAAGCGCTGATCCCTCAAAGGTTCAATCTTATCAGGAATCTGCTTCAGGGATGAATTGGCTTGAATTCTTTGCCCATATCGTTCCAAAAAATATTTTTGAGTCATTCGCCAAAGGTGATATTCTTCAGATTCTGTTCTTCGCCGTGCTCTTTGGTTTCGCACTGAGTCGTATGGGTTCAACCGGCAGCTCGCTAATTGTCACTTTTGAGAAGTTATCAAAGGTCATATTCAATATCATGAAAATAATCATGAAACTCGCTCCCTTTGGAGCATTTGGGGGTATGGCCTTTACAATTGGAACTTACGGGTTATCAACGCTTTACCCACTCGGAAAGCTGATGATCGCTGTGTATATGACCATGATTCTGTTTATATTTGTGGTACTGAATTTGATATGTTATCTCTATAAATTCAGTTTGTGGCAGTTTTTAAAATTCATTAGGCAGGAGATTGTAATCGTTCTGGGTACCTCATCTTCCGAGTCGGTACTACCCAGCATGATGCTAAAACTCGAAAAATTTGGTTGTTCTAAATCTGTAGTCGGACTTGTTGTCCCTACTGGCTATTCATTCAATCTGGACGGAACCTCTATTTATCTTTCGATGGCAGTAATCTTTTTATCTCAGGTTTTTAATATTGATTTGAGTCTTGGACAGCAGATTACAATTATTGGAGTATTAATGGTCACTTCAAAAGGTGCTGCAGGAGTAACAGGAAGTGGTTTTATTGTGTTGGCATCGACACTAACGGCTTTAAAAGTTGTTCCTATTGAGAGTATTGCCATTTTATTGGGAGTTGATCGTTTCATGTCTGAGGCCAGAGCTATAACCAATTTGATCGGTAATGGAGTTGCTTCTGTGGTGATTGCAAAAAGTGAAAATGAATTTGATCAGGAGGCTTATAAAAGGGCAATTAGTCCCAAAACAGCTGAAGATGTGATCAGCTCTTCTTATGATTAAGAAATAATAGGAGTCTGATTTTAGAAGTATTTGTAATGATATGAATGTAAAACGTTAATATGTTTAGAGTTGTTTTTAATATTAAATCTAAATTATACTCCCGAATTAATTTCTTCCTTTTTTTATTTTGAAGAACGATCCCAATTTATAGGAAATATTTTCCGCTCATGGCCGCGGGGCCTAGTCCTTTTCCTGCAGCAGAAAAGGACCAAAATGCCGCCGCTGCGCCTGATGCTTTGAAGGTTTCTGCTTAGGCCTAGACTATAGTTGCCGCACCATCCGCCCCGGGCGGAGGAAGAAAGCTTATTAAAGGGGGCTGCTAGCGTGGCGTCTAAAAAAAATTGGGATTAATTAGCAGGATTCTTGGCGTATCGCCTTGCAATGACATTCATATACTTTTTTTGCGGCATTGGACAGGGCGGTAAATTGAATAGTTGCCACAGCACTGACTTTCACAGCCCTGTACGCAGCCGTTGATGGATGAACATTCCTAAAACTCTAACGTTAATTTTAGTAACCTTCGAATCTCGATAATGAGTAATTAATTTAAAATGAAGCAGGATTTCCCGAGCGGGGGGAGGACAAAACGGAGCTTGCCCCGTATTAGATACGGGGGGTGTATGGCCTTTAGTGGTGGGAGCTTCGTTTTGTCTTGATTTTTTGGTTACTTTTTCATCAAGGAAAAAGTAAATAGGCCTTCGCGGCCATGAGCGATATAAATTTGAAATCACACGGAATAATTCTAATCCTGAATAAGTGCAAAGTGCTAAATATTCTTTATTTAATATATTAACTTAATGCCATTTGGCGAAAGCTGGAATTTTCAAACACTCATGAAATTCCATTTCAAGCTTTTCCTGAACACTTTGATAAAAAACAATAATTCTTTTTCCTTTACTTTTTGACATTCTAAGCGATTCTCTTAGCTTTGTTGTACAAAAATAGATTCAATGAGTGTACTGGTTAATAAAGATTCAAAAGTAATAGTTCAGGGCTTTACGGGTAATGAGGGAACATATCATGCTTCCCAGATGATAGCATATGGAACCCAGCTGGTAGGTGGTGTAACTCCGGGAAAAGGAGGACAAAGTCATTTAGATCGCCCCGTTTTCAATACGGTTAAGGATGCCGTTGTTAAAACAGGTGCCGATGTATCCATTATTTTTGTGCCACCGGCATTTGCTGCTGACGCAATAATGGAAGCTGCTGAAGCAGGTATAAAAGTTATTGTATGTATTACCGAAGGTATTCCGACAAAGGATATGATTCTGGTAAAGGAATATATTTCAGATAAGGATTGTCGATTGATTGGTCCGAATTGCCCGGGTATTATCACCGCTGATGAAGCTAAAATTGGTATCATGCCGGGATTCATCTTCAAAAAAGGTGGTGTAGGTATTGTATCTAAATCAGGAACCCTAACTTATGAGGCTGTTGATCAGGTTGTAAAGGCCGGATTGGGAATTACCACTGCTATTGGTATCGGTGGAGATCCAATCATTGGTACACCAACTAGGGAAGCAGTAATGCTATTGATGAATGATCCTGAGACCAAAGGTATTGTGATGATCGGTGAGATCGGTGGTGGAATGGAAGCTGAAGCGGCATATTGGATTAAAGAAAATGGTACTAAGCCGGTTGTAGGCTTTATCGCCGGTCAAACAGCGCCTCCGGGACGTCGTATGGGGCATGCAGGAGCAATTGTAGGCGGTGCCGATGATACTGCAGCCGCAAAAATGAAGATTATGAGAGAATGCGGTATTCGCGTTGTTGAATCTCCGGCTGAGATCGGTGCAGCAATGGCTGAAGAACTAGCAAAATTATAATTAGCTTAAGGCTAAGAAATTTAAAACCGGCTTAATGCCGGTTTTTTTGTGTCTGTTGAGTTTTAAATCATCCGGTTTTTTTGGAGTAATCGAATCGGTATGTACTACTATTGAATAGGGTCTCCTGTTCTCGATAAGGAATGATCAATGCCTGTCATTCCTATATTTTTTATCCTTTGCGTCTCTGCATCTTTGCGAGCTTTCCTGCTTTGATTGAATAATTTAAAAAAAAATGGTCTCGCAAAGACGCAAAGACGCGCTTGTATGACGGGAAAGAATAATCGCAAAAGGGTGCAAATGCCAAGATCCAGGACTTTGAATTTCCTCTTTTAGCTTAAAATAGCGATATTTGAATTTATTAACCAATACATGAAGCATATGAAAGTCCTAATTTTTATAGTCTTCAGCTTTATTTCAGTTGCTTCAGCCTTTGCTCAGCAGACAGATATTCCGAAGGATACTTTACAGAAAGATAGCGTTCAGGCAGATAGTATTCTTTCTTCTAATTTACGTACTGTTCGTGGAAGGGCGACTTATTACGCCAGTAAATTTCACGGTCGCCGAACCAGTAACGGAGATATTTTCAGTAATAATAAAATGACTGCAGCCCATCTAAAATTGCCATTCGGAACCCTAGTTACTGTTACAAATCTAGATAATGGGCGTTCTGTTGTTGTTCGAGTGAATGATCGCGGTCCGCATTCCAAGTCCTTTATAATTGATGTTTCACAAGCCGCTGCCAAAGAACTTGGTTTTTATGGTAAGGGAGTGGCAAATGTGGTGATCACTTATGAAAAGCCGGAGAACTAACCCGTATTACGATATGAAAAATCTGTTCAATACTTAATTTTTTAATTATAGCAAATTTCTCCATGCATCCAGTGTCCACCGCCGGCGGGGGAATTAAAGGGGGTGGTTCTTTTCCTGACCAAATTTCGGAGAATTAAATCATTTAACTCTTTTCCCAAATTGTAGGCATCGTGTCATATCTCCATAGCATTTGAACTCTTTTATTTAGCCTTCTTATATTTGCCTTAAATGGAATACAACAAATTAACACCCGAAGAAGAATACATTATTCTACATAAAGGCACTGAAAGACCTTATACAGGAGAGTACCTTGAAAATAAAAGATCTGGAGTTTATATCTGCAGGCAGTGTAATACACCCTTGTACCGATCTGAAGATAAATTTGATTCTCATTGCGGCTGGCCGAGTTTTGATGATGAAATAGAAGGTGCAGTTAAAAAGCTGATGGACAAAGACGGGCACCGGGTAGAAATACTTTGTCAAAATTGTGGGGGCCACTTAGGCCATGTTTTTAAGGGTGAAAAATTAACTCCTAAAAATACCCGTCATTGTGTGAATTCTATTTCTATGAAGTTCATCCCTTCTCCGGAATAATTTTTCTGGAATTTAATTCTTTTTTGCCCAGAATACTCCCCACATCAAATACTTAGAGAGCAGGTCTACTTCATTGAAGCCTGCTTTTTTCATGTTTTCTAAATGCCAGACAACCGGACTGTGGAAATCATGTGCATCCTGATGCGCCATCCACATGTTCCAGTTTTCTTCAGTAGATCCTAGCTTAAAAGCCTCAGACTTCCAGCATTCAATATTTTTAAAATAGATCTCATCGGTAACTCCCCGTGTCTGATCGGCAAAAATAAATACGCCATTCGTTTTCAGAGAATAAAAAACATCCTTGTATAATTTCAACTTGAATGGGTCTTCAACATGGTGTATGGCGATACTCGACATGACCAGGTCATAAGTCACTTCCGAAAGATTCATATTTTTAAAATCTGCCTGTGTGTAGTTGATTTTTGATTTATTAGCAAATCTTTTCCTGCTTTCTTCTAAAATTTCTTCAGATAGATCTAGTACATCGATCTGCGCATCAGGGAAGTGATCTAATATTCTTTGGGTCAGATTACCGGTTCCGCAACCCAGATCCAGAATACGCTGGGGCTTAAAATCAGGTTGGAGATACAGAAACATAGTGCTCAGTAACTCATCATAACGTGGCACACATTTTTTGATAAGCTCTGTATAACTGCTGCTTAGCTGATCGTAAAAATCTTCGACATTTTCCATTTAAACTTCCTAAGATATTTAAGTATGATTTTTTTAATAAAAGTCCTAATTTCACAGTTTTAATATCCATTATGAAATTACTTGAAGGAAAAATAGCATTAATTACAGGAGCATCAAAAGGTATTGGCCGTAAGATCGCTGAAAAATTCGCTGAGCATGGTGCCGATGTAGCATTCACCTATCTGTCTTCTGTTGAGAAAGGAGAGGCTTTAGAAAAGGAGCTGCAAAGCTTTGGAACGAAGGTTAAAGGATATCGTTCGGATGCTTCAAAATTCGATGAGGCTGATAAACTGATTAACGATATAGTTGCTGATTTTGGAAGTCTGGATGTTGTAGTAAACAATGCAGGTATTACCAAAGATGGTTTATTGATGCGAATGACTGAAGAAAATTGGGATGAGGTGTTAAACGTGAACCTTAAATCTATTTTCAATATCACCAAGGCAGCCTCAAAAATTATGATGAAGAATCGTAAGGGTGTTTTTATCAATATGAGTTCGGTTGTTGGTGTGCAGGGTAATGCTGGTCAGGCAAATTATGCAGCTTCCAAGGCCGGGATTATTGGATTCTCTAAATCAGTTGCCAAAGAACTCGGTTCAAGAAACATTCGTTCTAATGTAGTTGCTCCGGGCTTTATCAGAACTGAAATGACCGATGTGCTCGATCCAAAGGTTGTTGAAGGCTGGGCACAGGCTATCCCTTTGAAACGTGCCGGTGAAACGGAAGATGTCGCTAACCTTTGTGTATTTCTGGGCTCTGATATGAGTTCTTACATTACAGGGCAGGTGATTCCGGTTGATGGGGGAATGCTTTAGGGAATTACGAATTACGAATTACGAATTACGAATTACGAATTACGAATTGATGTCTGAGGTCTGACGTCTGAGGGATTAATTTACTTTTGCTTTAAGCTTACTGCTTTAAGCTTTTAGCTTTCTGCTTTCTGCATTGGGCATACTTCAGATGATTGCTGCAAATTCAAACCTGACTTCAGATTATGGTGTAAATGATGTAAGTTTTATTAGAAGAGAGATAATTGCAGTTGTCAATGCCAATTTTGAGATAGATTAATATCTCATTAAAGATTGAAAGCTTAATTTTAAAAAGGCATATTTGTATTAGCTATGCCGCTTTTATTTCAAATTCAATTTACTTCTGAAAGCTATTTATGGCTCCTGGCCTGTTTGGGTTTAGGCATTGTATATGCCTTGCTGTTATACAGACCTTCTTTACATCTTTATAAGAACTTAAGATATTTTCTGTTTGCTCTGAGAGCTTTGTCAATTGCTTTAATTGCATTCCTGATCTGTTCTCCTCTCATTAAAACAATTAGCCGTACCATTGAGAAACCACTGATTATCATTGCTCAAGATAATTCTGCATCTATTCTTCTTTCTGAAGGTAAGGGTTTCAATAGTAAGGATTATACTGATCAGCTCAAAAAGCTTGAAAAGAATCTTTCGGGTGATTATGAACTTCGTTCATTCAATTTCGCAGAAAAAATGGATGATGGGCTTAATTTAAATTATAAAGGCTCCCTGACAGATATTTCATCAGTTTTTAAACAAATTAATAATCAGTTTTCAGATCGAAACATTGGTGCAATTATAATTGGTACTGATGGCATTTATAACAGGGGTTCAAATCCTCAATATGAAAGTAAGAATCTTAACGCAGCAATTTATACTATTGCTTTGGGAGATACCATAGCCAAACGCGACCTGCTAATATCAACTATTAATTATAGTAGCATTGCTTATTTAGACAATCAGTTTCAGATCGGAATAAGCATTGAAGCATATCAATCGGAAGGAAGTAATTCAATGCTAACTGTCAGTTCTGAATCTGGCTTAGTCTTATCAAAACCAATATCCATTAATTCCAATGAATTCAGACAGACCATTATGCTGAATTTGCCTGCAGAAAAAAAAGGATTACAATCTTATAAAATTAAACTAGCTCCTCTTAATAACGAACTATCTGAGGTTAATAATGTTCAAACTATTTTTATTGAGGTAATTGACGGGAGAAAGAACATACTCATTATTGCCAATGCTCCACATCCTGATATTAGTGCAATCCGGCAATCCATAGAGAATAATAAGAACTATTCGGTGAAGGTGCGAATGGTTCAGGAGGTTTTACCAGCTGAAATAGCGGAGGCAGGTTTAATAATTTTACATCAGTTGCCTTCAATAAGTAATAACGCGAAGAATATCTTAAAGTTAGTAGAAACAAAACCAATTCTGTTTGTTTTAGGTGCTCAGAGTAATATTCCAGCTTTCTCTGTCTCGCAAAACGTAATCACAGTAAATTCAAACGGAATGCTTCAGGAGGCAAATGCAACCATTAAATCTGATTTTTATGCATTCGCACTTAGTGATATCAGCAGATCTAAAATAAATAATTTCGGGCCCTTGTTAACACCTTTCGGAAATTATGGCCTGAAAGGCCCTTCAAATACGCTAATCAATCAACAGATTGGGAAAATACCGACGGGAAAGCCTCTATTAGTATTTGGTGAGGATGTTCAGCGCAGAATTTCGGTACTTGCAGGTGAGGGGATCTGGCGCTGGAGACTGGAGGATTTTCAGGAGAATTCTAGTCATGAGGCAATTGACGAGCTCATTACAAAAACAGTTCAATATCTGGTAAGCTCAGATGATAAGCGAAAATTTAGGGTATCCACGTCTAAAAACAACTTTGATCAGAATGAACATGTGATACTTAATGCAGAGTTGTATAATGAATCATTTGAGTTGGTAAATTCGCCAGATGTTAATATTACTTTAAAAAATAAAACTGGCAGAAGCTATTCATTTGTCTTTTCACGAGCATTAAATTCCTATGAGCTTGATGCAGGAGAACTTCCTGCCGGGGAATATAATTATAAAGCTCTGACTTCACTTGGTAAGCTAAACTATCAGGCAGAAGGACAATTTACAATCAGTAGTCAGCAAGCTGAGTACAAACAAATTATTGCAAATCATCAGTTATTATACGCTATTTCAAGGCAAAATGGAGGGGAAATGCTATTTCCTAAGCAACTTGATGAATTGCCTGGATTAATCAGGGCAAATGAGAAGGTAAAATCTGTATCTTATGAAAATCCGAAATACAGTGAACTCATAGAATTAAAATTATTATTTTTCTTAATAGTTGTATTGTTGAGTACAGAATGGCTTTCAAGAAAGCGAAATGGTGAGATATAATCTGATTATTTAACCAGAGTTTGATGTATCTGAAGGTAAAAAATATCGTTTAATTGATTTCGTGATACTCTGGAGCAAGATTTTTTGATTTTTGAAATCAATACCTGCGTTTTATAGCTTAGTTCAGTCCTTTCCTACGGAGTATTTCCGGCAAAAAATCGTTGTCATTCCAGTGAAATCTGGAACCCCCTTTGGTCGGTTTTGTCACCTTACCATGGTTTTGACGTTTTACTTGATCAGCTGGATCAGATTGATCAACAAATATTTTATTTTATTGATTTTTTAGATTCCCTGCCGTTTATCTAGCAGAATATACCGCACACTAAGAAGATACTCTTATAATTCA
>JBIIRT010000222.1:0-2633 GCA_044341405.1 Daejeonella sp.
AACAGATACCCAGCCTGAACCATATTTTTCTGCTTTTTCAATAGCCACTTTCATTGCAAAAGGAGCTATAACTAATCCCAGTCCAGCATCGCCGTCAATGGTGGCTGTGCTCGGTGTTTCATGCACAATTTTAATATCAGGTGTGGGGTTAATCCTTCCCTTTTCCCAGAGGCGAACATAGCCTGTTAATCTTGCAACGCCATGTGAATCGATACCACGCAAATCTGATTTGATGAGTACATCAGCAGCAAGATCTGCATGATTAGCAGAACAACCCATTTTAAGGAAAATGGATTTTGTAAAATGCCTGAGATTGCTTTCAGTGAAAATATGATAGGCCATGTAAATAATCTACTCTTCTAATATCGTAAATTTCAAATCAAGTGGCTTGAAGTTATTGATAAGGAATGGAATAAAACCTTTACCGAACTTCACATAAAATAAACCGAAGTTTTCAGAACGCTCCTGTAAGCCGCCATTGGGAAAAAGCTTTGATTTGATGACATCAATTTGGGTGAGGGCATCTGCAAAATTTCTTTTTTCCGCTTTTATTAATTTCGCTTCCAGATTTTTTAGAGCCTTTTGTAATCTTGAATTTACAGCCTCTGAACTTGGGCCCAAGCTAGGGTCGATTTTATAAGTGCGCAATTTTATCTTTTCAAAAATGGAATTGAGCTCCTGCATTTCATCATACAAATTAAGATTGTGCTCGGTATGGCTAAAAACCCATTCCTTTTTAAGTTTTTCTGAATTTTTAAAGATGTCCTTAAGGTCAAGATCCAGTCGGTTTAGTTTTGTTTCCAGATTAAGGGGTGCGATAATTGCAGAATTTCGTAACAGTAAAATTGGGAAGTCAATTCCGTAATAGTCAAAATTCTGTTTAAGCTGCAGCCAGTAAATAATTTCTGCCCCACCGCCAATATAGGTTAGATTGGGAAGAATTACTTCTTGATATAGCGGTCGCATGACTACATTCGGACTAAAACGTTCTGGGAAATCCTGAATTTCTTTTAATAATTGCTCTTTGCTGAAAGTGATGTTGGTATTCAACACCCGATATAAATTTTCCTCAAATACAATTCGTTCTCTCAAGCCTTCCAATAGGTAGAAAAAATTTATCTCTCGTGGATTTACCTGCGCTTCAATTCCTTTTTCTAAAAGTTTTTTATTGGTATATGTAATCGTTCTGAAGCTATTCTCCCCGATGATATCGTCAGCAATTATTCCTGAAAATTCCCTTTTTAATCTTCTGTCATCTGCGTCCAGAATCACCAATCCAAATTCTTCAAAAAGTGAATTAACCAATTGTCTGCTAGCTTCAGCAAGATTATTGCTGCCTTTGTATGCCGAGCGTATTAAATTACCTAAGTCCTCAGCATTTTCTGAAACGCCCATAACAGCGAGATATTCCTGGACAGCTTTTTCTATCCCGGTTAGTGCCAACCGGCCAGTAGCTCCCGCTGCTTCCAATTCCCAGCTTATTTTCTTCCCAGAGATATAGGTGTGATTGATCTCGGCAAAATCATGGTCTTCTGTAGCCATCCAGTAAACTGGAACAAAATTTTTATCTGGAAAGTGAGATTTTAGATCTCGTGCAAGATTGATGGCAGTAATAATTTTAAAAATGAAATATAATGGGCCGGTAAAAAGGTTAAGTTGATGGCCAGTACAAACAGTAAAAGTATCTTTCTGAAGTAGCAAGGTGATGTTTGTGTCTACTTGCTCATGACATAACTTTGGCAGTTTTGAATACTGTTCCCTTAATACTTCAACAAGTAGCTCCCGGTTTGAGTTATTTTTTTTTGAGGCTATTAAGTCATGAAATCCCTGTAGGTTCGGACTAAATGACTGGAATGGAATTAAGTCCGGATCATTATTCAAATAACGAATCAGGCCTTCTGAAAAGCTGCTCGTTTCACTGTATTCAATATAACTAGCCTTCATGAAACGAAATTAGTTGAAATAATTGAATTTTAATTTCCCAATCTAAATTTTGACTATCTGACCATACAGATCGAAATCTTCGGCACGGTCGATTTTTACTTGTGCAAAGCTTCCTGGGGTAGCATAGCTAATTCGGGTATCAATTAAAACCTCATTATCTACTTCCGGAGAATCATATTCTGTTCTACCGGTTAAATAATTACCTTCTTTTTTATCAATCAGCACCTTGAATGTGCGGCCAACTTTATCCTGATTAATATCAAATGAAATTTCCTGTTGTATACCCATAATAGTTTCAACGCGCTCCTGCTTTACTTCTTCTGGAACATCATCCACTAATAGGTGGGCATGTGTTTTTTCTTCATGTGAATACGTAAAACAGCCCAATCGGTCGAAACGGGTCTCAGTCACCCAATCTTTCATTTCTTCAAAATCTTTTTCTGTCTCTCCGGGATATCCGCAAATCAGGGTTGTGCGTAAGGCGATGTCAGGAACTTTATCGCGAATAGAATCAACAAGATCTATTGTTTTCTGTCTGCTTATTCCTCTCCTCATAGAGCTCAGCATCGAATCGCTGATATGCTGAAGCGGCATGTCTAAGTAGTTACAGATATTGGAACGCTCGTTCATCACATCCAGAATATCCATCGGGAAGCCTGAAGGATAAGCATATTGAAGTCTGATCCATT
>JBIIRT010000026.1:0-30335 GCA_044341405.1 Daejeonella sp.
ATTGAAATTAAAGGATCTTAAAGAGGATGCTTCCGCAATAGCGTTAATGGTCTCGGCTATTAAGGATAAGAACTGGCTGATTCGTCATACGGCATTATCTGTTGTTGAACATTTATCTGAGGAAGAAAAAAAAGCTGTTTATGGAACATTGAAAGATCTTGCAATTAATGACAAAGTTTCGCAAGTTAGGGCTGCAGCAGTTGAAAAACTTGGGAAATATTATAGAACTTCAGAAAACAAAGAGGTATTTGCTTTGACTGCCAAAGACAAATCTCCAGTTGTAATTAGTGCAACCGCTGCTGCAAGACAATAAATAATCAGAATTTTCTGTTAATCAGGAATACAAGAATAAAGTGGTTTAAGCCGCTTTATCTGATTTAAATGCTGAAAATATCATATTAATCAGAGCCAAAACAATTGCAAATAAAACCGCAGAAATAAAACCGTTGGTATTAAATGATTCCATCAGGTTGTCAACCAGAAGCACCATTAAAACGGTAATAATAAATGAAACTAAACCTAGTGTCAGAAAATTGATTGGAAAAGTTAGTATACGAAGGATTGTTCCTATTGTAGCGTTTGATAGTGCTATGAGTACTCCTGCAATTATAGCACTCCAGAAACTTTCTACATCAACTCCCGGCAGAAGGTAAGCAGCAAGAGCAACAGCTGCTCCCATTAAAATAATTTCGATGATTACCCTCATATTTTTTATTTTTAAATGTAATTAAACATGAAATTGAAAAATCTATTCCATATATCAATAGTTATTTTGATTTTATTTAATTCTTGCAGACAGGAGACTGTTCAGAATGCTACCCAGAAAAAATTGATAATCAGATTTAATCCTGAAAGCAATTCTTTAGAATTAATCGGATTGGCTAATCATATTATTGAGGAATTAAAATCGGATTCTCTACCTGATTCCCTATGGATGAATTTCTTCGCTGTTTATGAAGATTCGAATGATCCTGAAATGAGGGATTTTCAGCCGGCCATAGAAGGCGCATACACAATTGAAGGAGACCTGATTCGTTTTAAGCCAAAAATTGATTTCAGGAGGAACCAGTTATATTTTGCGAGGTGTTATACAAAACTATTGCTGCAGGATGCGGAGGATTTGATTGAAACACGCGAACTGTTTAATTCGGATGGGTTTACTGAATATAAATTCTATCTCTCAAAAAAATAAGATCTGTAAATGTATTGAAACCAGGTATTTGCAATCACGGATAGTTTTTTTATATTTGCATCGATCTGAGAAGAGCCCCGACATTATCGGGGCTCTTTTTTTACCAACCTGTTTTTCATGGGGGATTTAAAAAAGATCGTTATGAATATAGAAAACCGTGTAATTGAGTTAGTTGAAGAAAAAATTGCTGACCGTCCTGATTTGTTTATTGTGGATGTTCAAATGCATAATAGCGGGATATTATCTATTTTAGTGGATGGAGACAATGGAGTTGCAATAAGTGATTGTGTCGCTATAAGTCGGCATGTAGGTTTCCATCTTGAAGAGGAAAATACCATTGAGCAAGCATACAGATTGGAAGTTTCCTCGCCAGGAGTAGATACCCCACTTAAATCAATACGCCAGTTCCGGAAAAATATTAACCGTTCATTAAAAGTTAAGCTGACAGATGGGAACATCCGGGAAGGGAAATTGTTGAGCGCAGATGATTCTGGAATAACCATTCAAGAAATTATCAAGGAAAAAGGTAAGAAAGCAGTTACGATTGAAAGTTTTATTCAAATTACAGATATATCAGAAACACTAGTTTTAGTGAGTTTTAAATAACGTTAGTCCCGGATTAACAAATTCAATAAAAAATGAGCAATATTAATTTAATCGATTCATTCCAGGAGTTTAAAGACTTCAAGAATATTGACCGTCCTACGGTTATTAGTGTATTGGAAGAGGTTTTCCGTAGCATGTTACGGAAGAGGTATGGTACCGACGAAAATTGCGATGTGATCGTGAACCCTGACAACGGGGATTTAGAGATCTGGCGTACAAGAACGGTTATGGAAGATGGATTTTCAGAAGACGATGATCTGGAAATTGAGCTTGCCGAAGCAAAAGTAATTGATTCTGACCTTGAGGTTGGAGATGATTTTATTGAACAAATTACCCTTGAAAGTTTTGGTCGCAGAGCGATTCTTGCTGCCAGACAGACCTTGGTTTCAAAAATCCTGGAACTTGAAAAGGATGAGATTTTCAAGAAATATAAAGACCGTGTTGGAGAGATAGTCACTGGTGAAGTTTATCAGGTTTGGAAGAAAGAAACGTTAGTTCTCGATGATGAAGGGAATGAACTTTTATTGCCTAAAACTGAACAAATTCCTGCAGATTATTTCAAAAAAGGCGATTCTGTGCGCGCAATCATTGAGAAAGTAGAAATGATTAATGGTAATCCAAAGATTATTATCTCTCGTACTGCACCTGAATTCTTGCAACGGTTGTTTGAGATGGAAGTTCCTGAAATATTTGACGGACTGATAACAATCAAAAAAATTGTTCGTGAGCCTGGTGAGCGTGCTAAAGTTGCGGTTGAATCTTATGATGATAGAATTGACCCTGTTGGTGCTTGCGTAGGTATGAAAGGATCCCGTATTCATGGTATTGTTCGCGAACTCAAAAATGAAAATATTGATGTGATTAACTTTACAAATAATATTTCATTGTATATTCAAAGAGCATTAAGTCCGGCGAAGATTACAAGCATCAAACTTGATGATGAAGAAAAGAGAGCCGCGGTTTATCTAAAACCTGATCAGGTTTCTTTAGCAATCGGCCGTGGTGGTCACAATATTAAGTTGGCCGGAAAGCTTACCGGATATGAAATTGATGTTTATCGTGAAGTGCATGAAGATGATGAGGATGTGGATATCGAAGAATTTTCAGATGAAATTGAAGGATGGATTATCGACGAATTCAAACGCGTTGGCTTAGATACAGCGAAATCTATTTTAAGTTTGTCTGTAGATGAATTGGTTAAGCGTACTGATCTGGAAGATAGTACAGTGAAAGATGTGATTGAGATTCTTAAGTCAGAATTTGAATAATTTTTTAGATTACTGTTTTTTGAGAAATTTTGGGTTCAAGAAAAAGCCAAATCCTCAAAACATTTAACATATAAAAAACGTACTTTTGTACATAAATAGCGAGGTTAAAATAATAAATGTCAGAAGGTAAAAGCACAAATTTACTTAAAGCTGCGAAAGAGCTGAATATCGGCCTTAACACCGCGGTGGAGTTTTTAGGGAAAAAGGGTCATAAAGTTGATGCCAGGCCCAATACTAAACTCACCGAAGAGATGTACGATGTTCTTCTTAAGGAGTTTCAGGGCGATAAAATCGTAAAAGAAGAAGCCAAACAAATTGTTATTGGCAAAATTCGGCGTGATGATATTCCTGTAGGTAACGAGAAGGCTGAGCCACAGCTTTCGAAAGATTTTGAACAAGAGGAGATTTTGATCAAGAATGTGAATACATTCACTGCTCCCATTGTTGATAAGCCTAAGGCTGAACTTCAGGAGACAGTTGATATTGAGCCTAAGCAAGAAGAAGCTGGATTGCCTGGTGTTAAAGTGGTTGGAAAGATCAATTTAGATGATTTAAATTCAAAAACCCGCCCTGATAGGAAAAGTCAGGAACCCGAAAAACCTAACGTTACTCCGGCAGCTGTTATTAAAATTGAGGAGCCTATTCTTGATAAAGAACCAGAAGTAATTCCTCAACCTGTTGCTGAAAAGGTTAAACCTGAAGTTGAAACGGTGACTGTAGCGGAAGTTAAAGAATCCAGTGAAAAGTCTGAAGAACCTGTTGAGATTCAACCTGAAATAGCAGCAACAAATCCAGCAACCGAAGAAAAACAAGAAAATATACCAAATACACAGGAAAGTAATCCTAATGCTACTGTAATCCGTGCGAAAGCAGACAGGTTATCCGGTCCGAATGTAATTGGCAGAATTGATTTACCTTCCGCGCCTGCCCGTCGCGGACAGCCGGTGGCCTCTTCGTCCAGCGCAGCTGGTGCTGATCAAAAGCGCAAGCGCAAGCGTAAAGATAATGCTCCCGGACAGCCCGGACAATCTGGAGGCCAGCCTCAACAGCAGGGACAGCAGGGTCAGCAAGGCGGAGGATTTCCTCGTCCTGCACCTGGAGCAGGTTATCAGGGTAATCGTCCTGATTTCAGGAATGCGAGACCCGGACAAGGAAATACAGCCGGTACTGGTGGTGCCCGTCCTGATTTCAGGAATAAGCCCCGTACACCTGAAGCTCCAAAAGCAGAACCAACAGATAAAGAAATTCAGGACCAGATTAAAGCAACACTTGCACGTTTAAGTGGAGCCGGAAAATCTGGAAAATTTGCGCAACGTGCTAAATTACGTCGTCAAAAACGTGATGATGTTGCTCAGACTGCAGAAGATGCGGCATTAGAAGCAGAAATGCAGTCTAAGACCATTAAAGTTACAGAATTTGTTACTGCCAATGAGCTCGCTCTGATGCTTGATGTACCTGTTACTCAGGTTATCTCAACCTGTATGAGTCTTGGAATGTTTGTTTCCATCAATCAAAGGCTTGATGCAGAAACGTTGACAATCGTAGCAGATGAGTTTGGCTATGAAGTTGAATTTGTAAAGCCTGAAGATGAAGAGATTGGGTTGCTTGAAGAAGCTGATAGTCCTGAGGACCAATTAGCAAGAGCTCCTATTGTAACCGTCATGGGGCACGTAGATCATGGTAAAACCTCTTTACTTGACTTTGTTCGTAAGACTAATGTGATTGCAGGTGAAGCAGGTGGAATTACTCAGCACATAGGTGCCTATGAAGTAACTCTTGAAAATGAGCGTAAAATAACTTTTCTGGATACTCCGGGTCACGAAGCTTTTACGGCTATGCGTGCCAGAGGAGCCAATGTTACCGATATTGCAATTATTGTGATTGCTGCTGATGATAGTGTAATGCCTCAAACGCGTGAAGCTATTAATCATGCACAGGCTGCAAATGTGCCGATTGTATTTGCATTCAGTAAAGTTGATAAGCCTGGTGCAAATGCTGATAAGATTCGTGAGCAGCTTTCTGCAATGAACATTTTGGTTGAAGACTGGGGTGGAAAGTATCAGAGTCAGGAAATTTCAGGTAAAACTGGAGCAGGTATCGATCTTTTACTCGAAAAAGTTTGTCTAGAGGCAGATATGCTCGAATTGACAGCCAACCCAAACAAACGTGCAGTAGGTACAGTTATCGAAGCAGCATTAGATAAAGGCCGTGGAATTGTTACAACCGTGCTTATTCAGGCCGGAACACTGCGTGTTGGTGACGCGATACTTGCCGGTGGATACAGCGGTAAGGTAAAAGCATTACACAATGAGCGCGGGGTTAAATTGGATCATGCAGGGCCTTCCACACCGGTACAGGTTTTGGGTATGCAAGGTGCACCAACTTCAGGAGATAAGTTCAACGTGATGGAAAGTGAAGTTGAAGCCCGTCAGGTTGCTAATAAAAGATTACAGTTACAACGTGAGCAGGGTTTACGTACTCAGAAACATATTACTCTCGATGAGATCGGACGTCGTTTGGCGATCGGAAACTTTAAAGAGCTGAATGTAATCGTTAAAGGTGACGTGGATGGTTCAATCGAAGCATTATCCGATTCCTTACTGAAACTTTCTACTGAACAGATACAGGTAAATATTATACATAAATCTGTAGGTCAGATATCTGAATCGGATGTATTGCTGGCTTCGGCTTCTGACGCAATTATCATCGGTTTCCAGGTTCGTCCATCTGCAAGTGCTCGTAAGTTGGCTGAAGCAGAACAGATTGATATCAGACTTTATTCAATTATCTACGATGCCATCAATGAGGTGAAAGCCGCAATGGAAGGTATGCTTGATCCTGAATTTGAAGAGAAAATTACTTCAAACGTTGAAATTCGTGAAGTATTCAAGATCAGTAAAGTGGGTACCATTGCAGGGTGTATGGTATTAGATGGAAAGATTACTAGAAATAGCAAGGTGCGTATTATTCGTGATGGTGTAGTTGTTTATACCGGAGAATTAGCTTCATTGAAGCGCTTTAAAGATGATGTGAAAGAAGTTGCTACAGGATATGAGTGTGGTTTAAATATTCAGAATTTCAACAATATTGAGGTTGGTGATATTGTAGAATCATACGAACAAGTTGAAGTGAAACGGAAATTGTAATCGGAATAAATATTTTTAAAAGCGATCTATTGGATCGCTTTTTTTGTTTTGGCTTATTGATGTGTAATCTATTTATCTAACAGGTTTGGGCTTAAGAAAAGAATTTAGAAGGCTTAAAAGAAGCATACAAATGAGACTTAAATCAGGTGATATTAAACTTGAGTTAGGCCGCATTGCTGATTACAAGCACTTTACCGTGGGGTATGCTCATGTATTCGAGAAACCTTTTAAATTTCATCACGGTCCGAGTTTTGCAGAATCTTATATTGAACTTTTCGAGACAGAAATTTATCGGTTCAAACCCAGCGCCGGCTCAGGGATTATTCTTGATTGTGGTGCAAATATGGGTCTGAGTGTATTATATTTCTCACTTAATTATCCAGACCATCATATCATCGCTTTCGAACCGGATGCAGATATTTTCGCAATTTTGAAAGAGAATGTGGAGACTTTCGGACTAAAAAATGTAACTCTTTATCAAAAAGCAGTTTGGACCCAAAAAGAAACCTTAAAGTTCTTTACTGATGGCGGTATGGGTGGCAGAATAAATAATGAGTACTCCAATCAGGTGCCCAAATTTATTGAAGCTGTTCCTTTGCTTGATTACCTGACACCAGATGTAGATTTTCTGAAAATTGATATTGAAGGAGCTGAGGATACTGTTTTGAAATATTGCGGAGCGGGTTTGCAAAATGCAAAGCATATCTTTTTCGAATACCATAATAATGTGAATTCAAAACAAACCCTACATCAACTTCTTGCACTGGTTGAAAGTTTAGGTTTCCATTATTATATAAAGGAATCAGCTACCAGAAAACGTCCGTTTGTAGATACCAGACTCATCTGCGAGAGCTTTGATATGGCCATTAATGTTTTCTGTTATAAGGAAAAGTAAGCTTAAACTAATCAGAAAAGATTCTTCTTATTTTTCCTCCCCACAGCTCTTTTAGAACGAAATTTATTTTACTAAAAACGTTTTTTTTATTTATAATGAATAGCAAATCACGATTCCTGTAGATTAGCTTCAACAGCCCGAAAGAAACATATTCCTCTTTATTCTTTTTAAATTCAGCATAGAGTTTTTTTATAAACTCAGGATTTTTATTCTTGGGATAATTAACGCAAGACTTTATCCAAAGAAGCTTTTGTTCAAATTTTATTGAAGCAGAAATTGGATTTTTGAGTGTATTATCTCTTTTACGTTTTAAAATATTAGTATCTGTTTTTTGGTGCTGTCGATATTTTACCAGGCTTTCTTCAATAAAATCTATGCTGCCTAGATTAGTGCCTACATATCCCATCCACCAATCATGAAAATAGGCTTCTGGAAAAGGTAAGAGCTCATCCCTCAGTTCTTTTTTCATTAACACTGAATGTCCTGAAATGCAGTTAAAGAATAAAAATACTTCAGGTTGATCACCCCGATACAAATTCATAATATCCGACATATAAAGGCTTAAGGATTCACCATTTTGGTCTACAAATTCGGAATCATGGTAGATCAGTAAATTATTGCCTATTGCCTTTACCTGTTTCTCAATCTTATTTAAATCCCAGATATCATCCTGATCGGATAATGCTATAAAATCACCATTGCACAAGCTCATGGCTTTTTCAAAATTTCTGATATAACCCAGATTTTGAGGATTAATAAATAATTTGATGAAGGAGTACTTGGCTGAATATTCCTTTAGAATGTTTAATGTATCATCAGAAGAGCAGTCGTCAACAACAATTAGCTCAATTTCCGGATAACTTTGATTGACAATCGAATCTAGTTGTTGTTTTAAGAAAGCGTCACCGTTAAAAGTACATAAAGCTATGGAAACCAGTTTTTTATCATTCATTTTTATTCATTGAATGTTTGCATATCGATCAATTTCCTGTATAGACCATCTGCTCTGATTAGTTCATTATGGGTTCCTTGTTCTTCAATCTTACCATTCTCAAGAACAATTATCTTATCAGCCTCCTGTATGGTGCTAAGGCGGTGAGCAATAACAATAGAAGTACGGTTCTTCATTAAATTTTTCAACGCGTTTTGCACTACTTTTTCTGATTCAGTATCTAAAGCGGATGTCGCTTCATCAAGCAGAAGAACAGGTGGATTGGCGAGAACAGCTCTTGCAATGCAAATCCGTTGTTTTTGACCTCCTGAAAGTTTCATCCCCCGGTCACCGATATTGGTTTGATAACCCTCTGAAGTATTGATAATAAACTCATGCGCGTTCGCAATCTTGGCAGCTTCGATTACTTCTTCCTTTGTAAAGGATCTTCCAAAGGTGATATTATTGAAAATGCTATCATTAAAAAGAATAGATTCCTGATTCACTATTCCCATTAATGCTCTGACATCGCGCATGCTGATATCTTTTATATTAACACCATCCAGAAGGATTTCACCACTTTTTGGATCGATAAATCTTGGAAGTAAATCCATAAGCGTTGTTTTTCCTCCACCGGAAGGACCAACCAAAGCAACTGTACTACCTTTTAATATTTTAAAATTGATGTCTTTCAATACTTCTTTTTCACCATAAGCGAAGGAGATATTTTTCAATTCGATACATTCATTGAAGGAGATTTTTGAAACCGGGTTTACTTTATCAGTAATACTTTCAGGGGCGTCAAGTAATTGAAATACCCGTTCACCTGCAGATATGCCCTGAGATATATTACCAAATGCTTCTGAAATGGCTTTTGCAGGATTAATGATCTGCGAGAATATGATGATATAGCCAATAAATTCAGCTCCCTTAAGATCCGAGCCATCCTCTAAAATCAGAGTACCACCATAGAAAAGAAGTGCAGAAACAGTAATTACCCCCATCATTTCCGAAACTGGCGCTGCCAGTAGAACGCGTCTTGCCAACCTCCTGTGGATCTTACTGGTCCATATATTAGTGGCATTGAATTTCTCCTGAATATACTGCTCAGCATTAAAGGACTTAATGATTTTAACCCCATTGAGTCCTTCATCTATACTGGAAACCAACACTCCTAATGATTCTTGAGCTGCAGTCGCATGTTTTTTAAGCCGTTTAACTATTAGTGAGATGAGCAATCCGGAGACTGGAATGAGAATCAGTGCAAAAAGAGTCAATTTAGCAGATATGGTAAATAGTACGGCAAAATTTAGAATAATTGCAATCGGCTCTCGTAAAATAACTTGTAAGGAGCGTATAATCGAGTCCTGAATAGTCACCACGTCGGTCATAAATCTCGAAATCAGGTCTCCTTTACGCTGACTGCTGAAATATTGAATATCTATATCGGTTAGCTTTTTGAAAATACTGCTTCGAATACGAGTTACAATCATTAATCTGAAATTCTCAATCACCCTGGCCGATAAATATTTAAAGACATTACTCAGTACGATAGAAACAACAATGGCAATACTGACCATTTTTAAAGCGCCAACCTTACCCGAAGTGTTGATGATGCTTTGAAAATAATAGTAAAATAAGTCTTTAAAATAACTCAGGCTATAATCAAATGAGGGTGCAGCGGTTAATGCCCGTGCTCCGGTTTTACCAGACTGATCGAATAAGAGCTCGAAAACCGGGATCAGTAAAGTGAAGTTAAGAAGTCCGAATATTATCCCTAATGCCGACAGGAAAAAGAATGGAAACGCAAATTTCTGTACGGGAGAAGCAAAAGCAAAAAGTCGGAAAAAGGTTTTCATAAATAGAGTTCAAATACAAAGCTAATCATTTTGAAAGATGTCTAATTTCGTTTTAAAATGATAGTTTGGCCTTTAATCATCTCATTCATTTTATGAATGACATCATCAACACTTATTTTGCTTTCATGGCTATTCATCAATTCTTTGAAATTTTTTCGAGACCGTCTCGCGGGGTTGAGCGTATTCAAAAACATTGCGAAACTTTTATAATAGTAGAATTTTAAGCCAATCCAGATGAAAAGCATATCAAAAATAATGATTTGCAGAAACCAAAAGGCTAACTGAATTCTGTTTAAATGTATTGCGTGAACATAAAGCCTGTTTCGAAAGAAAATTGCCTTGATCCAGTTCTGTGTCCGGTAATTTTTTGTTGTTGACGAATGATCATGAATACAATGCGATTTAGGATCATAATAACACGTCCATCCTAAGCGCCATGCCCGTAATCCCAATTCAAAGTCTTCACAATAAAATGGTGAAAATATTTCATCAAATCCACCGATTTCCTTCAGTTTTTTTGTGTCAATCAGCGCATTTGCACCTGATAAATACGCGGTTGGAGTAAAAAAATCTTCATTTTCAAGTCGGTAAAAGTTATTGGCTTTAATTTTAAAACCGGAGTATTTTAAAAATCGTGCGGTATCCTGTATTTCACCATTTTTAGCCCCAATAATTTTACTCATCACTCCAAAGGTATCGGGAAGATCAAAATACTTAAATTGGCTTTCAAAGAAATCATTATTTAACTCGATATCAGTATTTAACAGTAGAACCAGCTCTTTCCCGGCGTTAGCTATCCCCCTATTACAACTGACTGAAAAACCCTGATTTTTTTCATTGATAATCAAGTGCGCCAACGGATAATTTTGTTTGATAAAAACTACGGAATTATCTGTTGAGCAGTCATCAATAATGATGATTTCAAAATCTATTTTGGTGCTATTTAAGGCTTCATAAACAGAAGGCAAGTTTTGCTCCAGAAGGTGCTTGCCATTATAATTTGGTATAACAACAGAAATACTTTTCTTGGAATTTAACGTGTTGGTCATCGGGTAATTTTATAGTTTTTATACTCTCCGATTCTCCACTGCCAGAGGTCTTCAATTTTTTGTAAAATACGACGTCTCAGACTCATTTTCTTCTTTAATATTGTTGGATCAACCTTGAACGTCCAGTTTCCAACCTCAATCCGCTTTTGCATAACCTGAGGATGATTATCTTGAAATCTGATCAGGCGGTCTGCATTGCCATAATCAAACTCAACATTTTCAGGCAGATGTTCCTGAATCCAGGAATCTTCATGGTAAAATTTATTGAAGTTACGAACCTTATTTCCAAGTCCGGCGGGAGGCTGAACCCAACCATAATGATAGATATAGGCATCTATTGGTTTCACTTTTATTTTTCTCCCATTTTTTCTAAAACCCTGTGCATCCCGGTAAGAACGAATCTGAGGGTGAAATTTTAGTATTCTCACTTCATTTCTGTACCAACGGCGTGATGAAGCTATGAAATCATATGAGCCATAAAAATGAAGGTATTTAAACAAAAGCCCTTCTATATTTTCATTATTAAAGTTTTCTTCCATTGCTTTTTTTATAACAGGAAGATATTTTTCGTGCACACACTCATCACCCTGTATATAAAAGGCCCAATCGGTATCTTTCGAAATTGCTGCATAAGCTTTATCCGTTTCCTGAGCGAATGTGCGCCCACCCTCACGTATGCTTTCATCCCAAATGGTATGAATGATTTTAATTTTTGGAGAACCGATGCCTTCAATAAGTTCCAGAGTATTGTCAGTACAATCGCCAACTGCAATTACAAATTCATCGCAAACAGGCAAAACAGATAGAATTGCCTGTACCACAGGGTAGTCATTATTAACAGCATTACGTATGAATGAAAAACCTGTAACTTTCATTTAATGAGATGTGAGATGTTTTATATGAGATTTGAGATTTGAGATATGAGATATGAGATTTGAGATATGAGATTTGAGATATGAGATATGAGATATGAGATATGACAATTTAGATATGCAAAGTTAATAAAAACCCAAACTTTGTAATATGGAATAAAAACACCTTTTTTGTATCATGCAGTTACCCCAAATCAAAAATCCAATTCAGCTTGGAGACTTTAAAAAATTAGCCAGAGATTTGACTTTGGTTGAGAATGATTTGGCAGGTTCTGAAGATTTACTCAAAGAGCTTAGGCCATCAGATACCCCTGTTATAGGTATTACCGGGCCTCCGGGAGCAGGTAAAAGTACGCTGGTTAACGCCATGATCAACTATTTAAGTTCTCAGGGTAAAAGTATAGCAGTTCTCGCTGTTGATCCAACATCCCCGTTTAATCTAGGATCACTCCTTGGTGATCGTGTCAGAATGGCGGAACAGTTTAATAAACCAAATGTTTATATCCGTTCATTGGCAACCAGAGGTTCTCTGGGGGGCTTATCTGGAAAAACAATTGAAATGTGCGATGTTCTCAAAGCTGCCGATTTCGATTTCATCATAGTTGAAACTGTAGGAGTAGGTCAATCGGAGGTTGAAATTGCCGGACTTGCAGATGTCAGCGTTGTAGTACTAGTTCCTGAGTCTGGTGATGAGATTCAGAATATGAAATCAGGTTTAATGGAAATAGCAGATATATTTGTTGTAAACAAATCTGACAGGGAAGGTGCTGATACTTTTGCTAATAACCTCAAAAAACTTCTCCACCAGAGGCCAGAGCCTATTCCTGTTATCAAAACAGTTGCGGATAAAGCCATTGGAATTGAAGAACTGGTGAAGGCAATCGAAAGCCGGTCTGCAAAGGAAAATTCAAGACGGATATTTTTATTGGCAGAAAAAGCTTGGAAGTTGCTACAGCAAAAAAAAATGAAAAGCATCAATAAAATGCAATTGCAACAGCAAATAATCAAAGCTTCAACTGATGCGGACTTTAATCTTTATAAGTTTATAGATTCTTTTTAAATTAATCTTAAGAGTTCATGATGGATTCTATTTCTTCTATCTCAATAGGAATATCATCCATCAGATCAATATTGCCATCTTTTGTAATTAAAATATTATTCTCAATTCGTATTCCCAAGCCTTCTTTAGGAATGTAAATTCCAGGTTCACAAGTCAAAATATTTCCAGCTTCAAAAGGTTTATATCTACTGGCAAAATCATGCACATCCAAACCCAGATGATGGGAAGTGCCATGCATAAAATATTTTTTATAAAGCGGAGCTTTGGGATCTTGTTTAGCGATGTCCTGCTTGTCAAGTAAGCCAAGTAAAATCAATTCAGATTCAACTATTTTACCAACTTCCGTATGGTATTCATTCCATATAGTAGCTGGAAGCAGCATCTTTCTGGCTTCTTTCATTATTCTCAGAACCGCACTATACACATCTTTCTGTCGTTTACTGAAACGCCCATTTACCGGTACCGAGCGACTCATATCAGCATTGTAATTTGCATATTCTGCGCCAAAGTCAAACAAAATCACATCACCGTCTTTGCAGATCTGGTTGTTATCGTTGTAGTGAAGGATGTTTGCATTTTTTCCCGATGCGATGATTGGATTGTATGCATGCCCGCTTGACCTTTGCCTTAGAAATTCGTGTATGATTTCGGCCTCAATTTCATATTCAGCTACCCCTGGTTTTATAAATTTTAGAATTCTAACAAAAGCATCTCGGGTAATTTCACATGCTTTTTTAGTTAGTTCAATCTCGATTTCGGATTTTACAGGACGCAGCTCACGCATGATTAAAGCAGCACGTTCATATTTATGTAAAGGGTAAAGATTTTTAATTTTTTCTATAAATCTGATGTCTTGATAGGGAACCTGATGTACATAGCGATCATTTTCATTCGTATTCAGATAGATATTATCGGCATAACTGATTATAGAGGGAAGTATGTTCCAAAATTCTTCTAACCAGTACACATTTTTGATTCCGGAAGTGTTTTTAGCTTCAGGTACAGTTAATTTATGACCTTCCCACACGGCTATGTGCTCATTGGTTTGCCTTATAAATAGTATTTCCTTGTATAAAGGGTTAGGGCAATCAGGAAATAATAATAAAATAGTTTGTTCCTGGTCAATTCCACTCAGGTAAAATAGATCGGCATTTTGTTTGAATATGTGGGTTTGATCGCCACTCCTTGGAAATTCGTCATTAGATTGAAATATGGCTATAGAGTTCGGAGATAGCTTTTCTGTGAAATTTTCGCGATTTTTTTCGAATAAATGCTTGTCAATGCAGGGGTATTTCATGATGTTTATTCATTATTTTGTGCAGGAAAATTAATTTTTTAACGTAAATTTAATTGAGAAAATGATTGGAACTTGGTTTGATTATTTGCACAAGTCAAACTTATGACTATTTTTGTGTAAATTACACTAAAGAAATTTGTTAACCTTTAAAAAAACGATTATGAATTATTCTACATTTAAGAAAGCCCTCGTGTTTTCATTAGTAGCTCTGCTGGGCCTCGGTGAGGTTTCGGTAGCACAAGATGCTACTAGCTCTTCAGCCAAAGTGTTTGGTGGAAGAGCCCAGTACAGAACCTGGAGTTTAGGCGTCAATGCTGGAGTTCTTGCACCTGTTGTTATGGTAGGTGGAACTAATGATTTTACTAACTGGAGCCCAACTTTAGGATATGGCGTTACATTAAGAAAGCAATTAGACCATATTTTCGGACTTCAATTAGGATATCAGTCAGGTCAGCTTTCGTATGATAACGGTGGTGCTACAGTTAATCTTGGTTTAGGATCACGTACTGATGGAATCACACAAATCAGCAGTGCAGTTGATTTAACTGGAGTTGCAAACGTTGGATCGATTGATTTCTTAAAAAGAGAAAACTCTTTAAATTTCAATCTTAAAGCTGGTATTGGTAGAGCTGCTTACAACTGGAAAGAAATTAACCCTAATGCAACTCCTGCGAAAGGAACTTATGGTCCTAACAAAGATCGTAATAACATCCGCGATATCTACGTTCCAGTTGGTGCTTCTTTGAAATTTAAAGTTTCTGATCGTACTAACTTCGATCTTGGTTACACCATGAATTTCTTGGATGCTGATAATCTTGATGGTACTAAAGGAAAAGGTTTCACTAGAGACAAGTGGTCTTATGCTTCTGCAGGTGTTGAATTCTCATTAGGTTCTAAAGCTAAATCAAATTTAGACTGGGTTAACCCACTTGCCATGATGTATGATGAGTTAAAAGATCCAACATTACGTCAGGAAGTTGAGGCATTAAAAGGTCGTGTAAGTGCTCTTGAAGCTGCTGATCTGTTAAAAGATTCAGATGGTGATGGTGTTGCTGACAAATTAGACAAATGTCCGAATACTGAAGCTGGAATTAAAGTTGATGGTTCTGGATGTCCTTTAGATGTTGATGCTGACGGTATTCCTGATTCAAAAGACGCTTGTCCTACTGTAAAAGGTATTGCAAGATTGAATGGATGTCCTGAGTTTGCAGCAGCTGGTCCTGTTGTTCCAATTCAGTTTGAGTTTAACTCTTCTGTTTTAAGAACTTCAGCTTATTCAGTTCTTGATGGATTAGCTTCTTCATTGAAAGCAAATACATCTGCTGTTGTTCAGTTAGACGGTCACGCTTCTGCTGAAGGTACTGAAGAATATAACATGACTTTATCAAGAGACAGAGCAAATTCAGTTAAAACCTATATGGTAAATGCTGGTATTGCTTCGAACAGAATTGCTACTACTGCATATGGCGAAAGCCGTCCGGTTGCATCTAATGCAACTGAAGCAGGACGTACTCAAAATCGTCGTGTTGAAATCAAACAACAATAAACAATACTGTATATAAGCATATTGTAAAAAAAAGAATCCCGTGCCGAAATTTCGACACGGGATTCTTTTTTTTTTAATAATTTCGAGATATGTATTTTTTCAGAAAGCGCGATCCTAACAGGCCTTCAAGTTTCAATCTAAAGGTTATGCACATAATTAATACTGTTGCAATTCTGCTATTTCTTGGGGGTATCATTTACAAACTATTGGAGTGGTATGTGTTTTAAGATTTAGTAGAGGGGTTTTAAATCGTCTTAATGGATTCCCGTTTTGACAAGTAATTGTAAATCATGAAGTCAATTGTTTATACCGATAATGCTCCTGCACCAATTGGGCCATATAGTCAGGCTGTGCTAACGGGAAATATGTTATTTATATCAGGTCAGATTGCAATTGATCCTGCAACAAACCAGTTGATTAATGGAAGTATTGGCGATGAAGCACGACAAGTTATGAAGAATTTGGAGGCACTATTATCAGCATCCGACCTGTCATTCGAAAGTGTGGTTAAAGCCACCATTTTCTTAAGTGATATGAACCATTTTGCCGAAGTAAATGAAATCTATGGTTCTTACTTTATTTCAAATTTTCCGGCAAGAGAAACAGTTGCTGTTCTTGGATTACCCAAAAATGTCAATGTAGAAATATCAATGATTGCAGTTAAGGCCTGAAATTGAAAGCTGGCAGACTAAAGTATTTTTTGGCTGCAGTTTTATCTGTGGTAATGTGGGGATTTTTCTCTGTCCCGCTTCGTAAAATACAATATTATCCTTCAGATGAAATACTGTATTACAGATTGTTTACCTCTTTGATATTAACATGGGGTTTTATTTTACTGTTTCGAATTAAGCAGATAAAATTAGATCTGGATTATTTTTATTCTCTAAGCCATAAAGGCCGCAACAAGTTTATAATTCTTTGCCTCTTATCAGGGCTATTAATAAGTGGGAATTGGTTTACCTATATTTATGCAGTAAACAATGTCAATTTAAAGTCGGCAGCATTTGCCTACATGGTTTGCCCACTGATTACATCCCTTGCGGGTTTCCTAATTCTTAAGGAGCATCTTGGTAGATTTAAGCTTATTGCACTTGGAATTGCTAGTCTAAGTATATTTATTCTAGCACAAGGCTCTATGAGGGATGTATTATGGTCTATATTTATTGCAGCGCTTTATACCTTCTTTCTAATTGTTCAAAAGGTATTGAAAAAGGTCGACAAGTTTAATATGCTGGGCCTTCAACTATTGATTGCCTCAATATTCATATTTCCTTTTTATTTAGTTAGTGTTGAAAGCTTCCCTTTAGACACTTATTTCTGGATAAATATCCTGATAATTGCAATTTTCTTTACAATAATCCCGTTGTATTTAAGTCTTTATGCGCTCATTGGCATGCCCTCTTCTACCTTAGGAATCATTATTTATCTTAACCCTATTGTTGCTTTTGCAGTTGCATTTTTCTACTTTCACGAAGAAATAAGTTTGCATCAGGTATATGCTTACTTGTTGCTATTTATTGCTATTGTAGTTTTTAACTGGAATATAATAAGAGAAATGATTTTTAAAGTTCCGGCCAGTGATTTGCCGGAAATTACTCCCTAACTGGATTGACAGAGCAAATCTTAAAAACTCCTGTTGAGTATTTAAAAGGTATAGGTTCTCAGCGTGCTGAGATTCTTAAGAAGGATCTTGAGATTTTTACCTATGACGACCTTTTGCATTATTATCCTTTCCGTTATATAGACAGAACCCGTTTTTATAAGATTCGTGAGCTTAGTCCCGATTTACCCTCAGTGCAAATTCTTGGAAGAATCATTTCAAAAGAAGTGTTGGGCGAAAAGCATACAAAAAGGCTTGTTGCCCGTTTTAAGGATGATACAGGAAGTATAGAATTAGTATGGTTTCAAAGTATTCGATGGATTGACAAAATTATTCAACCAGGTTCTGTATTTATCGCCTTTGGTAAACCTGTAATTTTTAACGGACACTTTTCCATCTCGCACCCTGAACTTGAGCCTTATCAACCTAATATAGAAAATAAGGGTAATTTAACCCTTCAGCCAGTTTATAGCTCTACTGAAAAGTTAAAGCAATTCAACCTTGACAGTAAGGGTATTCAAAGAGCTCTGGCTGTACTAATAGATCAGGTAATCAGGCAAATAAAAGAAACTATGCCTGAATATTTGTTGAAAAGTCATAAGCTAATTAGCTTACAAAAAGCTTTGTATAATATTCATTTTCCAGAAAACAGTCAAATACTTAAGGATGCAGAGATTCGTTTAAAATTTGATGAGCTTTTTTTTATACAATTAAAACTTTTACGGACTAAACTTTTACGGACTCAGAAATTTAAAGGTGCTGTCTTTAATAATGTTGGTGATAATTTTAACACTTTTTATTCAGAAAAATTACCTTTTAAACTCACTGATGCCCAAAAGCGTGTAATTAAGGAAATTAGACAGGATACTCAGCGCGGAGTTCAAATGAATAGGCTACTTCAGGGTGATGTAGGTAGTGGAAAGACTGTGGTAGCTTTAATGATCATGCTCTTGGCAATAGATAATGGCTATCAGGCATGTATAATGGCACCTACTGAGATTCTAGCTCAGCAACATTACTTGTCAATTAAAAGCCTGTTAGGCGATGACTTTATCAATTTGGAAATATTGACAGGGTCTACTTTGAAAAAGGCCAGGGTAAGTCTTCATCAGCGCTTGGAGAATGGTGAACTTGATATTCTTGTTGGGACGCATGCATTAATAGAAGATGCAGTTAAGTTTAAAAATCTGGGACTTGTAGTGATTGATGAACAACATCGATTTGGAGTGGAGCAGCGCGCAAAATTATGGCGCAAAAATGTGATTCCACCTCATGTTTTGGTAATGACAGCGACTCCAATTCCACGTACATTAGCCATGACTCTTTATGGAGATCTTGATGTTTCAATTATCAATGAACTTCCTGCGGGTAGAAAACCAATTAAGACTGTTCATTTATTTCATAGCCAACGCTTGAGGATGTTTGGTTTTATGCGTGAAGAGATTGCCAAAGGCAGGCAGATTTATATTGTTTACCCTTTGATTAAAGAAAGTGAAAAGCTTGATCTTTTATATCTTGAGGCAGGAATTGAATCCATTAATGATGAATTTCCAATGCCTGAATATCAGATCAGTATTGTTCATGGTAAACTTGCAGCTAAGGATAAGGCTTCAGAAATGCAGCGTTTTGTAAAAGGAGAAACACAGATTATGGTAGCTACAACTGTGATTGAAGTTGGAGTCAACGTACCAAATGCCAGTGTAATGATTATTGAAAATGCCGAGCGCTTCGGTTTATCTCAACTACATCAATTACGTGGACGGGTTGGCAGGGGTGCTGAACAATCATTTTGTATTTTAATGTCAGGAAACAAGTTAAGTAGTGATGCCAGAACTCGATTGGAAACAATGGTAAGAACCATCGATGGCTTTGAGATCGCAGAAATTGATCTTCAGCTCAGAGGTCCGGGAAATATTGAAGGAACGCGGCAAAGTGGAGTGCTTGATTTAAAATTAGCTGATCTTAGCATAGATCAGAAACTTTTAGCCGAAGCCCGGGAAACTGTTATAAAGGTTCTTGAGGATGATCCTGAATTAAAGAATGAATCAAATCTACTATTGAGACAGTATTTTGAACAGAAATCAGCTGGAATCAGCTGGGACAAAATATCCTGATAAAGTGAATTTAAAAATATTGTAATCTGAATAAAATGAAATTCTATAAAGTTCTATTACCGGCTCTTTTTATTGGAGCTTCACTATTTGCGCAAAATACTGACTCTCTAATAATCCGAAGGATTCATGATGAAGCTCTGGCCGATGGTCATGCTTATACTAATCTGGCTTATTTATGTAAAAAAATCGGACCCAGGTTAAGTGGCTCTCTGAATGCGCAAAAATCTGTCGAGTGGACCAAAAAGCTTATGGAAAACTATGGTTTTGACAGGGTCTATCTTCAGGAACTTATGGTCCCTGTTTGGGAACGAGGAGCAAAAGAAGTGGCTTATATTATTGAGGGTAATACGAAAATACCAGTGCCTATTGCTGCCCTTGGTGGTTCTATCGCAAGCCCCCTGCAAGGTTTAAGTGCTCCAATCCTGGAAGTCCAGAGTTTTGAAGAATTAAAAGGGTTAGGTGAACAAGTTGTAAAAGGCAAAATCATATTTTTCAACCGGCCTTTTGATCCTAAGTTTGTAAATACTTTCGATGCATACGGGGGTGCTGTCAATCAGCGCGGTCAGGGTGCAATTGAAGCTGCAAAACTTGGAGCTGTTGGAGTCATCGTTCGCTCTATGTCAAGTGTTATTGATGATTTTCCTCATACCGGAGGAATGCGTTATCAGGATGGTGTAACAAAAATTCCAGCTGCTGCTATCAGCACAAAAGCTGCTAATTTATTGAGCCAGAAATTAAAGCTTCGAAAACTACCTGTTATTCAATTTTATTTTAAGATTAACTGTCGCACCTTACCTGATGCTGTATCCTATAATGTGATCGGTGAGATTCTGGGAAGTGAAAATCCTGACGGAATAATCACGGTTGGTGGGCACCTTGATTCATGGGATCTTGCTGAAGGTGCTCATGATGATGGAACCGGAATTGTACAATCAATTGAGGTTTTGAGAATATTTAAGGCATTAAACATTAAGCCAAAAAACACCATAAGGGCAGTAATGTTTATGAATGAAGAAAATGGATTGCGCGGTGGCGCTAAATATGCAGAGCTTGCCAGGCAGAAAAATGAAAAGCATATTGCAGCCATGGAATCTGATGAAGGTGGATTCACACCGCGTGGATTCTCTATTGAAGGAGCCCCGGAAGCACTGGCTCATTTTTCTAAGTGGAAACCACTTCTTGAACCTTATCAGGTAGATCGTATTAAAAGCGGAGGAAGTGGAGCTGATATCGGACCTTTGCGTGGTATTCCCGGAATAGTTTTGATTGGCTTCAGGCCAGATGCACAGCGTTATTTTGATTTGCATCACTCAAGTAATGATGTGTTTGAAAATGTTAACAAGCGTGAATTGGAACTCGGAGCTGCTTCCATGGCTAGTTTGATCTATCTGATTGATCAGTACGGTACGCGATAGTTATGAGTATGAATAGCTTATTATATAGTATTTGATGACTGAATCCGCGTCCTTACTGGTTAAAAGTGATCCCTACATCGCCATGCGTTTTCCGGAGTTCCGCTCCTATCTGACTATGCGTTTTTTATTCACTTTCGCCTATCAGGTACAGGCTGTTGTTGTTGGATGGCATATTTATCAGCTGACCAAAGATCCGCTTTCTCTGGGGCTTATTGGCCTTGCAGAGGCTATCCCATCGATAACCGTGACTCTTTATGGTGGGTATATTGCCGATAAATCGGATAAAAAGAAGTTAATGATCTGGATCATCCTTGCGATGCTGCTATCAAGTTTTGTGCTGGCACTTGTATCTAGTCCTGAGGGTTTAAAGTATTTGGGACGTAAATCTGTCATTTTGATTATGTATCTGATGATATTTTTTGTGGGAATGGCCAGAGGATTTTACTCACCTACCGCCTTTACATTAATGGCTCAGATTATACCCAGAGCTCATTATGCAAATTCATCGACCTGGAACACAGGAATCTGGCAGGTTGCTTCCATTATGGGGCCTGCGGTTGGGGGCTTATTGTATGCTTTCAGTGGTATTACAGCCTGTTTTGTAGTGATCGTCAGTTTCATGGCGATGGCATTAGCATGTATCGTATTTTTTGTTAAAAATTATCCACCTCAGTTTGTACCCAGGGAAAATATATTTAAAAGTCTTTCAGAGGGTATCAAATTTGTCTTTAATAACAAAATGATATTAGGTGCACTAAGTCTGGATATGTTCTCTGTATTTTTTGGAGGCGCTGTTGCACTGATGCCCATTTTTGCTCATGATATTTTAAAAGTAGGTTCTGAGGGACTTGGTTTCTTGCGTGCTGCTCCAGCTGCAGGTGCGGTAATCACGATGTTTATTATGGCTAAGTATCCGCCAATGAACAAACCCTGGAGAAACCTGCTGTTGGCTGTTGCCGGTTTTGGCATATCTATTATCTGTTTCGGACTTTCACGAAATTTTTATCTGTCTTTGGTCTGCCTTTTTTTCGAAGGAGCATTTGACAGTGTGAGTGTAATAATTCGTTCAACGATATTACAATTATTAACCCCTCAGGAAATGCGGGGTAGGGTTTCTGCCGTTAATGGCATGTTTATTAATTCATCGAATGAAATTGGTGCATTTGAATCGGGAGCAACTGCAAAACTAATGGGGACTATTCCTTCAGTGCTTTTTGGAGGTGCTATGACACTGTTAATTGTATTTTTTACTTATTTGAAAACCAAAAAACTTGTCCCCTTGAGACTAAAACAAATCAACAAAGATTAGATTCTGTTAGTTTTACCTAAAACGAAATAGATAATAGAGCCAAGAATTGGTGCAATCAGTATCAAAATGAGCCAGAGTAGTTTCGTGTTGGTTGGTTTGTTGCTTTTCAACAAGTCAATTAAAGTATAAATGACCAATATTGCCCATAAAATTCCAAACAGAAAACGGAAAATGTTTCCAATAAAAAGTAGAGTTATTAGTGTGATCATCATGTTTTTCGTTTTTTACCAAACAGTTGGAAGAGTACAGCCTAAAGATACGGCGCAATAATTATAAAAACGATTCATGCTATTTTCTGCAATTCTGTAAGAATAAATGAACTGCAGCTGAATACAATAGCCAATGGTTTTCTAACCATGAACCTTATTGAAATTGTTTTTGGCTCCTGCCAACAATCAAATAAAGTAATTCTCCGATTAAAGGAACAAAAATCACAATAATAGTCCAAAGTAATTTATTGACAGGTTCGTTAAATTTTGAGCGGGTTATGTCGATGATACAATATATTTTTAGGATAAGCAATGGTACAAAAAGCGTTAAAATTAAAATTTCTAAAGTCCCCATGTTAATGTCTAGCAAATTGTTCATATCGTTCTTTAAAAATATAAAAAAATATATATTAAAAACTATTTTTCTAAGGTATGCTTCTCACCAATCTGTTGCCTCCACATGGCATAATAAAGTCCCTTTTCTGTTAGCAATTCTTCGTGTCTGCCAGATTCAATGATGTGACCTTTCTCAAGTACAAAGATTTTATCAGCATGCATAATAGTGGATAGCCTGTGCGCAATTAGTATTGTAATATGATCCTGAATAACCGATACATCACGAATGGTTTCTGTGATTTCCTCCTCAGTAATTGAGTCTAAAGAAGATGTAGCTTCGTCGAAAACTAAGATATTTGGCTCACGCAACAAGGCCCTTGCAATTGATAGGCGCTGTTTTTCGCCTCCGGATACTTTTACACCTCCCTCACCAATCACTGTATCTAATCCTTTATCAGCACGGGCAAGTAAATTCTGACAGGCGGCTTTTTGCAATACACGCAGGCAGTCTTCATCACTGGCATCAGGACGAACAAAAAGCAGATTTTCACGTATTGTACCGGAGAATAATTGCGTATCCTGTGTAACAAAACCTATTTTTTCACGCAATTCATCCAAATCAATATCTGTTCCGGGAATATCATTATAAAGTACACTTCCGGAAGCAGGGTGATATAATCCAACAAGTAGTTTTACCAGTGTAGTTTTTCCAGATCCGGATGGGCCAACAAATGCGATTGTCTGTCCTTTTTGAGTCTCGAAGGAAATATTTTCCAGAGCATATCGGTTTGCCGATTGATGCTTAAAGCTTACTGAATTAAATTTCAGGCTATTTATTCGTCCAAGAATTTCAGGCTTTAAGGGTTTTTTTTCTTTTGGAGTGCTTAAAATCCCTCTGAAATTATCAAGAGATACTTCAGTTTCACGATATATATTTATGATGTTTCCAAGTTCCTGTAATGGCCCGAAGATGAAAAATGAATAGATAAAAAGTGAGAAAAACTCACCAACACTGATTCTACCTGCAAATATTAGATAAAGCATTAGAAGGAGAATCATGTTTCTCAATAAGTTTACAAGTGTGCCCTGAATGAAACTAAGACTACGTACATATTTTACCTTTTTAAGCTCTAACTTTAATATTTTATCAGTGGTATTACCAAGGCGTTTTATTTCCTGACTAGATAGTCCAAGACTTTTAACCAGCTCAATATTGCGAAGCGATTCTGTTGTTGATCCTGCCAGTGCTGTAGTTTCACTGACAATTGTTTTCTGAACAATTTTAATTTTTTTACTCAGTACAGAACTAATGAAACCAAGAATAGGGATAACAGAAACATAAACAACAGCAATCGACCAATGTATATTGATAGCATAAACGAACACAAAAGTTACTCCCACCAGTGATGTAAACACGATATTTATAAATGCAGTAATTAGCTTTTCAGTATCAGTTCTTACTTTTTGAAGGATACCCAGTGTTTCTCCACTTCGCTGATCTTCAAAAACTGAATAGGGTAATTCGAGTGAATGTGCCAGTCCGTCTGAGTATATCTTTGCACCAAGTCTTTGTGTAATTACATTCACATAATAATCCTGAAAATTTTTTGCTACCCGCGAAACCATAGCCACACCCATTGCCGCAAGAATAAGTAATCCAGCACCCTGAAAGAACTCCTGAGTAGTATAATCCTGGTAACGGGTTACATAGGTGTCGATAATCTTTCGGAAGATCCAGGGATCAAGTAAGGAAAAGATTTGGTTTACTGCTGCCAGAAGCAGAGCGAGAGCGATAAGTCCTTTATAATTTTTTAAGTAGTCTGCTAATAGTTTCATATGGTAACAAAATTAAAAAAGGGAATAGTGCTTATGCCATATTCCCCTTTTTTTATAAATAAAAATAGATTAGACAGTCATGATATCTTTCTCTTTTGCCTCCATAAGCCTATCAATTCTTACAATACAAGAGTCTGTTAATTTTTGAACATCACCTTCCCCTGTTTTAATTTCATCGTCAGAAACTCCTTCAGATTTTGAGCGCTTGATCTTTTCATTGGCATCTTTACGGATATTTCTGACTGCTATGCGACCTTTTTCAGCTTCTTCTTTTACTTTTTTGACAAGGTCTCTTCGGCGTTCTTCTGTTAGCGGCGGAACGTTTAAGCGGATAACAACACCGTCATTCTGTGGATTTAGACCTATATTTGCCTCCATAATTGCTCGTTCTATCGGAATAAGCATCGTTTTTTCCCAAGGTTGTACCACCAATGTACGTGCATCAGGAGTATTGATAGTGCCTATCTGGTTTAAAGCAGTTGGTGTACCATAATAATCTATAAATATTCCGTCAAGCATAGAAGGCATAGCTTTGCCGGCACGAATTTTTACCAATTCATTATCACAAAACTCAATGGCTTTTTCCATATGAGCTTTGGCATCATCCAGTTGTTTCTTAATTAGCTCGTTCATAATCTATCTGTTCGATCTGTAAAATTAATTAAATTCCTGTTATTCTCAGGCATTTAAGTCCTCCTCAGACTTTGATTTATTAACCTTTTACCAAAGTGCCAATTGGTTCACCATCTATCAAACGCATTAAATTACCCGGTTTATTCATGTCAAATACAATGATTGGCAGATTATTTTCCTGACAAAGGGTAAATGCAGTCATATCCATCACGTTGAGATTCTTTTTATAAACCTCATCGAATGTTATTTCATCATAACGAATGGCATTCGGCTCTTTCAATGGGTCAGCGGTGTAAATTCCATCTACGCGCGTTCCTTTCATGACCACATCTGCGTTTATCTCAACCGCTCTCAGAGATGCTGCAGTATCCGTAGTAAAATATGGATTTCCTGTTCCGGCACCAAAAATAACTATTCTTCCTTTTTCGAGATGACGGACCGCACGGCGGCGAATAAAAGGTTCGCAAATCTGCTCCATCTTAATGGCAGTCAGCAAACGTGTTTTAACACCAGTTTTTTCTAACGCATCCTGCAAAGCCATGCTATTTATTACTGTTGCAAGCATACCCATATAATCTGCCTGCACACGGTCCATGCCTGCTTTTTCAGCACTTAGTCCACGATATATATTACCGCCTCCAATTACCAGTGCAATTTCAATCCCTTTGGCATGTACTGCCTGTATGTCTCTGGCATATTGAGCAACACGATCAATATCGATACCGTATTGTTTCTCACCCATCAATGCCTCACCGCTTAATTTTAAAAGAATACGTTTGAATTTCATGGAGATATTTTTTTAAAGTTATTAAAATATTTTAGTTGAGCTTACCTGAAAAGTAAGTGCTATGATGTTTGAAATCTTTGTTAAATACTATAATATCTGCTCTTCCACCTGGTTTAATTAGGCCTCGATTTTTATCTCCTATCAAACAGGCAGGATAAGTTGATGCCATGCGTAATGCCTCCTCAAGGGATATTCCAACCTTCAAGACACAGTTTTCAACCGCTTTGAGCATAGTAAGACATGAACCAGAGAGGGTTCCGTCAGGCATGGTAAACCTGTCGCCTTTAAATTCGTGCTGATAAACACCTTCATTGGTTTCAGTTACTGCGTCAGTGATCAGAAATAACCGATCACCCAATTCACGTTTGGCCAGTTCGATCATTGGAAAACTAACATGAACACCGTCGGCCACTATACTGGTATAAGGTTTTAGTTTAAAAATTGCAGGGACAAGTCCGGCTGCACGATGATGAATTGGAGGCATGGCATTGAAAAGATGGGTAGCAGCCTGTACCGGGTTATTCAAAAAGGACAAAGCTTCCTCATAGGTCGCATCGCTATGTCCGGCAGAAATAATGATATTGTTTGAATGTAGGAAATCTATCAATTCCTGATCCTGGAGCTCGGGTGCAATCGTCATCATTTTTAATTCACCCTCTGCCCGTTCTACCCAGCTTTTTATCTCTGAAAGTGTTCCTTTTTTGATATAATCTTCAGGATGAGCACCTTTACGCTTCGCGTTCAGATAGGGACCTTCAAGATGAAGACCAAGAAAATTACCTGTTGCTCTTTTTCGATAAGCTTTAGCGGCATCAATAGCTTTAAGTACTACCTCATCACTATTGGTTCCTGCTGTAGCGAAAAATCCGGTTGTGCCCTGGGAGATAAGATCATTCTCCATTTGCTCCAGACCTTCTTCATCTGGCAAAGCACCGAATAATTTACCGCCACTACCATAAATTTGAAGATCTATGAGTCCGGGAGCAATCATGAGACCCTTAAGGTCTGTTATTTTGAAACCCACAGGAATCTTGTCCGGTTCAACGATGGAATGGATTTTTCCGTCACTTACTAATAAGGCTTTATTTTCCAGTCTTTCTTCCCCGGTAAAAATGCTGGCATTAATAAGTGCTTGATCCATAGCGTAAAAAATAAAGGCAAAAAAAATCCCCTCCAAATTGGAGAGGATTAATTATTAAGCTCCTAACTGAACCCGCTTAAATGCGGTAACTGTGAGACCCTTTTCTACATCATTCAAAAACTGTGCAACAGTTTTTGAAGAGTCTTTCACAAACTCCTGATTAAGGAGGGTAGAATCTTTATAGAATTTATTGAGCTTACCGGCAGCGATCTTTTCAACCATTTCTTCAGCTTTACCTTCGGCACGGATCACATCTTTAGCAATTTCAAGTTCTCTCTCAATAGTTTTAGAATCAACGTCACCCTTATCAATTGCCACAGGATTCATGGCAGCGATTTGCATTGCAACATCTTTTCCTATTTCATCAGCATTAGATGGGTTAGTACTTAAAGAAACTAATACACCTAGTCTGTAATTTCCATGTATGTAAGCAATCACTTTTTCGCCAGTTACAGTTTCGAATTTTGAAACTCCAACTTTCTCACCAATTGTACCGGTTTTAGAAATGATTGTATCAGCTAACTTTTCGCCATTTAACTCAAGATTGGTTAATTCTTCTAGAGAAGCTGGATTTTTTTCAATCGCCAGATCAGCAATACTATTTGCAAAGGCTACGAAATCAGCATTTTTTGCTACGAAATCGGTTTCACAATTAAATTCAACGATAACACCGCGTTTTCCGTCGGATGTTGTTTTTGCGATAACTACACCCTCGTTTGATTCACGATCTTGACGGCTTGCTGCAACTTTGGCACCTTTTTTACGTAGGTTATCAATAGCCGCTTCAAAATCTCCGTTAGCTTCGGTTAATGCTTTTTTGCAATCCATCATACCGGCTCCGGTTTGCTGGCGTAATTTATTTACATCTGCGGCAGTAATTTGTACTGTAGACATGTTGTTTCTTTATTTTAATATAGGATCACATTTGCATGTGATCCTATAAATTTTATGAATTAAATTTTATCGGTGTGGTGGGCTGTCATTCCCGCGAAAGCGGGGACCTCCCCCAAGCACCAGAGAATTTATTAAGAGACTACTCTTCGCTCTTCGCTTCAGGCTCAGCTTCTACTGCTACACCTTCCGGACTTGTTCCCTTGCGGGTGCGTTTGCCTGGTGTTGCTGTTTCTTCTTTAGCTTCGCCTTCAGAATCAACCTTAGCTTTTGCAGTTGCGGCTTCTTTATCTGCTTCTTCTTCTTTCTCGCGTTTACGTTCATCCAAACCTTCGTGGATAGCTTTCATGATAACGTCCATGATCAATGTAATTGATTTGGTAGCATCATCATTCGCTGGAACCGGGAAGTCGATGTTTGACGGATCAGAATTGGTATCAACCATTGCAAAAGTAGGGATGTTTAATTTCATCGCTTCAGCAACTGAGATATGCTCTTTCTTTACGTCAATAATAAATAATGCAGCAGGAAGACGGTTCAAATCAGCAATACCTCCAAGAAGTGCCTCTAATTTGATACGCTCGCGCTGAATCATTAACTTTTCTTTTTTAGATAAAACATCAAAAGTTCCGTCTTTAGTCATCTTATCGATGTTAGACATTTTTTTGATTGACTTACGAACTGTAGCAAAGTTAGTTAACATACCACCTAACCAACGCTCGGTTACATAAGGCATGTTTACAGAACGAGCCTGCTCAGCAACAATATCTTTAGCTTGTTTCTTTGTAGAAACAAATAAGATTTTACGTCCTGATTTTACGATTTGTTTGATCGCAGCAGCAGCTTCTTCTAATTTTGTTAAAGTTTTATTTAAGTCTATAATGTGGATGCCATTACGCTCCATGAAAATGTACGGTGCCATTTTCGGATCCCATTTGCGGGTAAGGTGACCAAAATGTACACCTGCATCCAATAAATCCTGATATGTTGTTCTTGCCATTGTCTGATCCTCCTGAGATTAACGTTTACTAAATTGAAATTTCTTACGGGCTTTCTTACGACCTGGTTTCTTACGCTCAACCATACGGTCATCGCGGGTCATAATGCCTTTTGCTCTCAATGCAGGTTTTTTCTCTGGGTCAAGCTCTACAATAGCCTTGGCAATTGCTAAACGAACGGCTTCTGCCTGTCCTTTAACACCACCGCCGGCAACGTTTACAGTAACATCGAATTTTCCTGTTGATTCAGAAACTTCGGTTGACTGCATGACGATGTATTGTAATGGCAATGTTGGAAAATACTCCTTGTAATCTTTACCGTTTACGGTAATGTTGCCGCTTCCATCTGTTAGATAAATACGTGCAACTGCGGTTTTTCTTCTTCCTGAAGTGTTTGTAGTTGACATTTCTCTTAATTACGGTTTAATGGTTGTTGGATTTTGTGCTGCATGCGGATGCTCTGAACCTGCATAAACGAACAGGTTTTTGTACAATGCACGGCCCAAACTGTTTTTAGGTAACATACCACGTACAGCTTTCTCTACCACACGGGTAGGATGCTTCGCCATTAACTCTTTCGGAGAAATGAATTTCTGCCCACCAGGATAACCGGTGTAAGAAACATATTGCTTTTCAGCAAATTTGTTTCCAGTGAGTTTTACTTTGTCTGCATTGATAACGATAACATTATCTCCGCAGTCTACGTGTGGGGTGTACGATGGCTTGTTTTTTCCTCTGATGATCATCGCGATCTTAGAAGACAAGCGCCCCAAAATCTCTCCTTGAGCGTCAACAACTACCCATTCTTTGTTGACGGTCGCTTTGTTGGCAGAGACAGTTTTGTAACTTAACGTATTCACTTGCTTGAATTTAAATTATGTATTAATTATTATTTGCCCTAAAATTAGGGACTGCAAAGATAGGAGAATTTCATTAAACAGCAAATAGTTGGACTAAAATTATGGTCCTTTAGCAAAGAGGCTATAATTGAGAGTTGATAATTGACAATTCGCAGTTAAAAAGAGTGATAATTAAACGTTGAATTTTGTTGTCGGCTACGTGCTTTTCGCTGCCATCAGGTTTAGATTGGATAGCATTGCTGATTAAGGTATAAAAACGTGAGTTCGATATAACATCTTGCTGGACTAAGTTTAGACTGAAGTTTTTCTTTTCTTTTAGAAAGCAGGGTCTGTTTCTCTTCGCTTATGAAAGCCCCGTGTTCTGCCCTATTTTTTTGCGGGAAATTTAATTTATCATAAGATTCTTATTGCAAAAAAGATAGAGTTGCCACTCGGCTTTATTTTATAGGACCTATGGTTCTATTATCGGACTGGCCGTCCCGATG
>JBIIRT010000223.1:0-2626 GCA_044341405.1 Daejeonella sp.
CTCCGGACTCCCATTGTACATAGTTCTGAACTTGTAGCATATAATCTTTTTATTATTTAGTCCCCATCTTTCCTGTTTAAAGAATATTGGCCCTTTTGAGGTAAGTTTTATAAGTAAGGCAATGATCGGCATAAACCACCATCCTATTAAAATAAAAAATAGAATTGAGAACAAAAGGTCAAATATCCTTTTTAACAACCTGTTGGGCAGTCTATCCTGCGGAAGCGATCTGAAATTAATAACAGGTAAAAGTCCGATGGTATTTATACTAATATTACTTGCAGCATATAAATACAAATCAGGAATCATCCGAACACGTTTAGCATGAAAATCACATGCCTCAATACAGGCACTAATTTGCTGGTGTTGAGCGTTTGGTAAGGCAATAATTACCTCGTCAACAGAAGATTCTGCTAGAATTTTGTTGATATCACTAATCTTCCCCAAGTATTTGCAGCCATTCAATTTTGTATTTTCATCATCCAAAAATCCGATACACTTATAGCCATAATAAGTATGAAGCTTGATAGTATCATAGAAATCTTTTGCTGCAGGTGTTGAACCTACAAGAATGATTTGCTCTTGAAGTCTGCCGCTATAAAAAATACTATGCAGATATTTCCGAAATAAGTATTTAAATGACAGTATCAGTAAAAACAATATTGCAAAGTATAGGAGTAGGAAATTATTGCTTAGCTCAATCTTATTTCTGAAGAAAAACAGACAAGATGTTAAGGTAATTGCAAAAATCATCAGCGTAACCAGTACATAGATAATTTCTTCGGCGAATTTGTTTGATCGTAAATCTCTTGACAATCCAGAGATTTGCGCTGAACTATACCATGTAATGATTGAAAGTAATTGAAATATATAAACAAAAGACTCTTGTCCGGGGCGGAATTGGCCTATAGTTAAATAATCTGCTATCCAAAAGGAAAGGATAAGCAAAGGGGTATCAATTAAATATCTAAATCCGTTATATAAAAAATAAGGTCTCGTCATGAGAATTATTTTTTTGAAATTGAATTGTACAAATCTATCATAGCATTTTGATAGTTTGTTGTAACACAATCCCAGTTATATTTGTCTGTCAATCCCGAACTCACCACAGATCTTAATTGATTTATTAATAATTGATCACTCTCAAGATTTTTCATACATGCTTGTATCGAAACCAAATTCTCTTCAAATAGCAAGCCGAATTTACCATTTGTTAACATTTCACGGTTAAAACTTGTATTTAAGGCAAGTATAGCACAATTATTGGACATCGCTTTAAGCATTGCAGGGTTTGTGCCACCATATTTATGACCGTGAATATAAGAAAAGCAATTTTGATATAAGGACATCAGTTCATCATTATCTCGAACGTAACCAATAAAGTGAACTTTTTCACCAGCAAGTTTTTTGAGATCATCTGCATACTGATCACGATATGGAACATCACCAACAACAACAAGTTTTTTTGCAGATGAGGAATTAAGATATGCTTTGATAATTAGATCTGCATTGTTATCGGGAATTAATCGTCCTACAATTAGATAATATTCGTCAGGGATTATATTAAACCGATTCAGGAGGGAGGGATCTGCTTTTTTAAATGGAGGAGCACCATAAGCAATTACAAGTGAATCTTTTTTGAATTCCTTTAGGTACACATCGCGCATTGCATCAGCATCGGTAATAATCAGATCATAGAGTTTAGTGGCAATTTTGGCTGCAAACCGGAAATAAGCTGCACCAAGGCCCCTCCATTTTGGCCTTAGCCATTCTAATCCATCAACATTAATGATTGTTTTTTTGCCGGTGATTTTTGGGATCCATCCCATGGGTCCGGCAGCCAGGTTAACCACAAGAATAATGTCGCAGCGGCTAAAAGTTGCATGAATAATAGAAAGAAAGGAATGTATAATCTGATTGAGAGATTTTGTTTTTACAGTAGGAATGTAGTGAAGGTGAATTCCATTCACTGTTGCAGGTTTTTCAGGAAATAAATTTGCCTGACAATAGACGTAAACTTCTACGTCTTTTTTTACAAGTCTTTCTCCAAGCTCTTTAACAAAGGTTTCAAAACCGCCATAAACATAAGGATATCCCCTGGTACCAATGATGGCTACTTTCATTCAATAATTTATCATGTTCCGGAGAAACCGGGATGTATTTGTTTAAGATAACTGTAAAAATGAAACCATGGAAGTTCCATTTTTACCCTCAGACAAAAGTATTTAATTAATTGTATATACGGGAATTAAAAGGATGATTTCCCCTAGTCCGTATTTCCCTCTGGTCGGTGTTATCACCATACCATTGCCCTGTGGTCGGTGTTATCACCGTACCAGCACCCTCTAGTCCGTTCCCTCTGGGCGGTGTTATCACCGACCACGTGAAAACGCAAATTTCAAGCTCAAGAAGAAAATACTGCCCTTGTGTTCGAAATGACTGGCACCTACACCGTCATTTCGATGAGCGAATTCAATTGTAGTCCTTAAAAAGATAATAAACGCGAAGAGAAATCTCATGATCAAAGGCACAGCCTCGAAACAACAGATTTCTCCACAACGCAAATTCTGGCCTTAAAAAGAAAATACTGCCGCTGTGTTCGAAATGACGGAATCGGTGAACCCGT
>JBIIRT010000027.1:0-30035 GCA_044341405.1 Daejeonella sp.
CCATGATAGGAATTAGCTCAGATTAGTATGTAAAGTTTCTAGAAGATATTCGATAGGTGGAAAAGGAATATTTGCCGGTAAAATGAAGCTTAAACATAAATTCTTCTTTTTTTATTTTATGCTTTGTATTTTGAAATAATCGGCATATATTTGCAGTCCTTAAAAGAAGGACGGAAAAACAAGCTTAACAAATGGCAAATCATAAATCATCGATAAAAAGAATCAGATCAAACGCAGCTAAGCGTTTACGTAATCGCTATCAGGCGAAAACCACCAGATCCGCAATCAAAAGATTACGTATTACTACAGATAAATCTGAAGCGACTCCGCTTTTAAGTAAAGTGATCTCAATGCTTGATCGTTTGGCCAAAAAGAACATTATTCATAAAAACAAAGCTTCTAATAACAAGTCAAAACTTACAAAATTTGTAAATGGCTTGAAGTAATCTTTGCACATACTTTAAAAAAGGGGTACCGTTAAATCAGTACCCCTTTTTTGTTTTCTGCCCTTTCCATAAATTTAATTATGGAGCCATATGATCAGAAAATAAGTATTAAAGCCTGGGCTGAAGAGGACCGCCCTAGAGAAAAACTTTCAAATCAGGGCAGAAGGAGTTTGAGTGATGCAGAGCTCATCGCCATTCTTATAGGTTCAGGAAACGTGAATGAAAGTGCTGTTGAGTTAAGTAAACGAATTCTTTATGCTTGTAACTATGATTTGAATCAGCTTGCACGCTTAAGTATCTCTGATCTTTCCAAATTTAAAGGAATTGGAGAAGCGAAGGCCATTACTATTATTGCTGCTTTAGAGATTGGCCGACGAAGAAAGGAAAGTGTACGTGCACAACTGATCCAGGTGAATACGAGTATAGATGTTTATGAATGTATTGCATCTCAATATAAGGACCTTAATCATGAAGAATTCTGGATCCTGCTTCTTAACCGCGCCAATAAAATTACCTCCAGGCATTTGGTTAGTAAAGGTGGTCAGGCCGGGACTATCGCTGATCCAAAAATAATATTCAATATTGCTCTTGAAAACCATGCTGCTTCCATTATTTTAACGCACAATCATCCATCAGGAAACCTCAAACCTAGTCATGCAGATCTTGAACTAACCCGTAAGTTAAGATCAGCCGGGCAGTTTTTGGATATTCCGGTTCTAGATCATCTGATCATTACCGATCAGGGATTTTTAAGTTTCGCTGATGAAGGCTTGCTCGGATAAATTGATCTGAAGTTTGATGTCTGAGGTCTGAAGTCTGAGGTCTGAGGTCTGAAGTCTGATGTCTGATGTCTAATGTCTCACATCTCACATCTCACATCTCACATCTCACATCTCCCATCTCATATCTCCCATCTCAAATCTCCCATCTCATATCTCCCATCTCATATCTCAAATCTCATATCTCATTTCCCATATCTCTTACTATATTTGACTTTTAGTTTTTTTAGAACATGAAGATCTCATATAAGTGGCTCCAGCAATTTATAAAAACCAGTAAAACACCCGAAGAATTATCCCTGATTCTAACCAATATTGGATTGGAGGTTGAAAGCCTTGAAAAGGTGCAGACTGTTCCTGGCGGTTTAGAAGGACTGGTAATTGGATTTGTGAAGGATTGCCAACAACATCCCAATGCAGACCGGCTTAAAGTAACTAGGGTTGATATTGGTACCGGTGAGGATATTCAAATTGTTTGCGGAGCAAATAATGTGGCTGCCGGACAAAAAGTAGTTGTAGCTCCAGTAAATACAACAGTTTACCCAACTACAGGTGAGCCTTTTAAAATTAATAAATCAAAAATCCGTGGTGAAGTTTCAGAGGGTATGATCTGCGCTGAAGATGAAATTGGTTTAGGCCATGATCATGATGGAATTATGGAATTGAATGTGGATGCCAAAATTGGTTCCTTAGCAAAAGATTACTTCAATCTTCAGGATGATTTTGTGTTTGAGATTGGATTAACTCCCAATAGGGCAGATGCGGCTTCACATTTGGGTGTGGCACGTGACCTCGCAGCTTATCTTAAGATTCCTGTTATTATGCCTGATTTATCGGGTTTTAAAGTGCAGAATCAGGATTTAAACATCCAGGTTGTTGTAGAAGATACTGAAGCTTCCCCGCGATATACGTCTTTAACTATCAGTGGAATCAGTGTTAAAGAATCTCCTGGTTGGTTGAAAGACAGGCTGAATGCAATTGGAGTTCGCCCAATCAACAATGTGGTTGATGTAACTAATTTTGTGCTTCATGAACTCGGTCAGCCATTGCACGCTTTTGATGCTGATGCAATTACTGGCAATAAGGTTTTGGTTAAGAAATTAGCTGATGGTAAATTATTCAGGACTTTGGATGATGTTGAACGGAAACTATCCGCAGATGATTTAATGATCTGTAATGCGGAAGAACCGATGTGTATTGCAGGAGTTTTTGGTGGTCTATCCTCAGGAGTAAAGCAATCTACCTCAAATGTTTTTCTTGAGAGTGCCTGGTTTAACCCGGTTTCGGTAAGAAAAACATCCAAAAGACATGGCTTGAAAACGGATGCTTCTTTCAGATTTGAACGTGGAACAGATCCGGATATGACAGTTACCGCAATCAAACGTGCTGCAATTTTGATTCAGGAGCTGGCAGGCGGACAAATATCTTCAGAGATTTCGGATAGTTATCCAATCCGTGCAAATCCTTTCCCTGTCGATATTTCATTCAAGAATGTGAGCCGCCTGATAGGAAAAATAATTTTTGCTGATGAAATTCGTGATACCTTATCTGGTTTGGGCATTAAAATCACGTCAGAAGATTCTGAGGGTATGAAGCTTGAGGTACCGGCCTATAAAGTTGATGTGACTCGCGAAGTTGATATTATAGAGGAAGTTTTGAGAATTCATGGATATGATAATGTGGAAATCCCATCACAGATCCGGGCATCCCTCAATACCACAGTAAAGCCCGATAAAGAAGTTTTACAAAATCAAATTGCTGAGCTCTTGTCTGCCAATGGCTTTTTTGAGATTCTAAGTAATTCACTCACTAAACTGAGCTATTCTGCTGAACCTGAACGGGCAGTCAAGATTTTAAATCCTCTAAGCAATGATCTTGATGTGATGCGTCAGAGCTTATTGTTCTCTGGTCTTGAGGCAATAGCTTATAATCAAAACCGAAGAAATTCAGACCTCAAATTTTATGAATTTGGTAAGGTTTATAATCTTGATCAGGAAAATTACAAAGAGAATCAACGTTTTTCTATCTTTTTGACTGGTTCTAAAAATAGTGAAGGCTGGAATTCAAAATCTGGCAAAGCCGACTTTTATAATTTGAAAGCAGCGGTTGACCTGATCATAAATAAGCTTAATATAAAAGGAATAAGTACTTCAGAAACTACTAATACTCACTTTTCTTCAGGGATCTCTTATCGTAAAGGTGAAAAAATCATTGTTGAATTTGGTGTAGTTTCAAAAAAATCTTTAAACAAGCTGGATATTAGTGCAGAGGTATTTTTTGCTGATTTTGATTGGGATCAGATTATGCGATCAGTCAGAAATAATAAAATAAGTTATGCGGAGGTTTCTAAATTCCCATCAGTTAGAAGGGATCTCTCTATGTTACTAAGTAAGGACATTAGCTTTGAACAGTTAAAACAAATTGCCTATAAAACTGAAAAGGGCCTTTTGAAAGAAGTTAATGTATTTGATGTTTATGTTGGCGATAAGCTGCCTGAAGGTAAAAAATCATATGCACTGAGCTTCCTGTTGCAGGATGATGAAAAAACCTTAACAGACAAACAAATTGACGCAATCATGCAAAAATTAATTCTTAATTTCGAGAAGCAGGTGGGAGCGGAGATTAGGAAGTAGGATTGAGCTTAAAGCGTAAAGCGTAAAGCTAAAAGTCCAAAGTTAAAGGGTTTGATTTAGATTTGTATTTTTTGTAAATCTGCATAGTTCCTATGACTATTAATTTTATTTGAAGAAGGATATCATCCTGAGTTTAGCGAAGGAACTAAGCCATTAGGATTGGTATTTGACAATATAAAATTGAAAAGATTTTTATTGCTTAGTTTTTTTATTTGAGCTTTAATGAGATCTTGATACTTAATTTTTAGTAGTTTTTAAAACTTAAAACTTACAACCCAAATGACAGTTACAGATCAGCTTTCTAAGGTAATTGATAAAACCAGCATGTTAATCGACCTTTGCGCCGCTTTGCAGGAGGAGAATGATTTATTAAAACTGGAGAATGATTCCTTAAAACTGTCGGTTGACAGCCGTGAAATAAAAAAATCTGAATTGGAAGAAAAGCTTCGTGTATTGACTCTGGCACGCTCTTTAGAAGGGATTCAGCCAACAGAATTAGGCTTGAATGAAAAAAGTCTTGACATAAAGCAAAAAATTACCGAATTTGTACGCGAAATAGATAAGTGTATTGTATTACTTAAAAAGTAATACTTAGTGAATCAAGCTCAAATGGGAGAAATCTCCATAAAAATAAATATTGCTGATAGAGTTTACCCCTTAAAGGTAAATATCGAAGAAGAGGAAATAATAAGAAGGGCAGCCAAAGTAATTAATGACCGTATAAAAGAATACCAAGACAATTATGCGGTTCGGGATAAACAAGATTTGTTATCTATGTGTGTTTTGCATTATGCCACCACCACGCTGAAAGCGGAAAGGAAAGTAATGCACGAAGATACAGATGTAATGGAAAAAGTTCATCAATTAGATCAGCTACTCACCAATTTTTTCTCTAAGTAATATCGTTCTTTTTAACATAGAGCATTAAAGATTTAACCGCAGTTAAATTTTACGTTTCACTATTTTAAGCTTAAAAGTTCATTATTTGAAGAGTTTTAAGGTACATCATTTGTGTACACTTGATCGTAACCAAACCTCTAAACCTAATGAATGAAGCTTATACAGTACATGAGGCTTAAAATTTAAATGTGGTTTTTTTATTTAAAAAGAAATTATGAACATATTACAAATAGTGCTCTACGTATTCCTTGGTCTCGGATCAGGGATCTTCATAGGGCGAATTCTACTACGGAATTTATTCAAGAATCAGGAGTTGGGTGCCCAGAACAAGGCAAAGAAAATCCTTAAAGATGCTGAGACAAATGCTGAAATACTTAAAAAGGATAAACTTCTTGAGGCCCGCGAAAAATTTCTGCAAATGAAAGCAGAGCATGAGCAAGAGATTAATTCCAAGAATAACATCATCAATCAGAGAGAAAATTCTATCAAACAAAAGGAGCAATCAATCAATCAAAAACTTGATAATCTTACCAAAAAAGAGGAAGATCTAGCATCAGTTAGAGTTAATCTGGAAAAACAGATTGAAATTGCCAAAAAGAAGCAGGAAGATGTTGATGTATTGAAAAATCAACACATTCAGCAAATGGAATCCATAGCGGGTTTATCTGCTGAGGATGCTAAAAACCAGCTGATAGATTCCCTTCGTGAAGAGGCTCGTACTCAGGCGATGATACAAATCAAGGATATAGTGGATGAGGCTAAGCTTACTGCAAACAAGGAGGCAAAAAAGGTAGTTATCCAAACCATTCAGCGTACAGCTACTGAAAGTGCAATAGAGAATACGGTTTCTATCTTTAATATTGAGAATGACGAGATCAAAGGTCGTGTTATCGGTCGTGAAGGTCGTAACATTCGCGCACTTGAAGCTGCTACAGGAATTGAAATCATTGTTGATGATACTCCAGAGGCGATTATCCTCTCAGGATTTGATCCTGTAAGGCGTGAAATAGCCCGACTTGCACTGCATCGGCTGGTGACTGATGGTCGTATCCACCCAGCCCGGATTGAAGAGGTAGTTGCCAAAACAAAGAAACAGATTGAAGATGAGATTGTTGAAATAGGGGAGCGTACAGTGATAGATCTTGGTATTCATGGCCTTCATCCAGAACTGATTAGAATGGTAGGCAGAATGCGTTATCGCTCATCTTACGGACAGAATTTGCTACAACACTCCCGTGAGGTGGCTAATTTCTGTGCAACTATGGCTGCAGAGCTTGGTTTGAATGTGAAAATGGCGAAGCGTGCCGGACTGCTACACGACATAGGTAAGGTTCCTGATGATAACCCTGAGTTGCCACATGCAATTTTAGGAATGCAGCTGGCAGAAAAATATAAAGAACATCCTGAAGTTTGTAATGCAATTGGTGCCCATCATGATGAAGTTGAAATGACTTCGATGATCTCTCCAATTATTCAGGCTTGTGATGCAATTTCAGGTGCAAGGCCAGGGGCGAGAAGGGAAGTGGTAGAAAGTTATATCAGACGTCTGAAAGAACTTGAGTCACTTGCATTATCTTATCCGGGTGTTGAAAAGACTTTTGCTATTCAGGCGGGTAGAGAACTTCGGGTTGTGGTAGAAAGTGAACGAATCAGTGATGCGGCTGCAGAGATTTTAGCGGCTGATATCTCAAACAGAATACAGACGGAGATGACTTATCCGGGTCAGATCAAAGTAACGGTTATCCGTGAAACACGGTCTGTTTCGTACGCTAAATAGTTTTAAGTTGTAGGTTGTAGGTTGAAAGTAGCAATTAGTACTTTGCATGCAAAACTTTAAAACATAAACAATTGGGCTTAGATTTTTTTATTTATAATAATCCAACTCATTACTTACAACTTATAAATTACAACTTATAAAATACAACTCCTTCCAGAAATGCAGAAGCAAACTCAGCCCCGAAAGGTAGATGTCTACTTTGACAAGTATTCTGAAAGCCATCAGAATCATACCAATGAAATTATTCACTGGATTTGCGTGCCACTCATTGTATTTAGTCTATTTGGCTTAATTTGGGCTATACCATTTCCTTATCTTGAATTTCTTGGCAGATACAATGGCTATGTGAACTTTGCGTCTTTTTTAATCGCCTTCTCCGTCTATTTTTATTATAAACTATCTCCGGTACTTTCTTATGCCATGTTACTCCTTATTATGATCTTTTCTGCAGGTATTGTTAGCCTTGAGAAGCTTCAAAAGAGTTCAGGCTGGCCTGATATGTGGCAGGTTTGTCTGGCGATATTTGTGCTTGCCTGGATCGGACAATTCATCGGTCACAAGATTGAGGGTAAAAAACCTTCATTCCTGGATGATTTAAAATTCCTGCTTATCGGACCAATTTGGCTGCTTCACTTTATTTTTAAGAAAGCAGGCATTCCCTATTGATAATCCTGGAGAAAACCTGAGACATTTTCCTCAACAAATCTGCAGCAACCACCGCCCGGTCTACATCAGGCTGGCATTGTATTTTCTTTCAACTGCTCTGCATGTATTCCTAATTGTTCTGGAGTAAGGCAGTTCGTTTGCTTTGATAAAAGCACATAATTTCTACCCTTAAAACCAAGTTCATCTTTCCCGATGGCTTGACTCTGCTATTCAAACTAAATCTTCAGATTTTCTATAACCATACATGTTAAATATTCATTGATGTTAACATTGATTTAACATTCTTAACATAGAATTGATTTATTGGTTAAGCACACTTAATATTAATGCAATCATGAGTTAACACTGAGGTAATATTTTTGAGGAAATTAAAATTTAGCAAAGTGAGACACAACATTATCTTTAGATTCTTGAGCATCGGTTTACTTTTAATCATGAGTACTGTAGCAGGTTTTGGTCAGCAGACAGGAAAAATTTCAGGTAAAGTCACTGATTCAAAATCCGGTGAAACTTTAATCGGATTAACCGTTAAAATAACCGGCGCAACCTTGGGAGCATCTACAGATATTGAAGGAAGGTATACCTTGAGCAATCTAAATCCTGGAAAATACAGTTTAAGTTTCTCTTATATAGGATATCAAAACAAAAATATTACTGAAATCGAAGTGGCAGCAGGTAAAATCACAACTCTTGATGTGATTATGCAAGAGGCAAATTCTCTCGCACTTGAAGAAGTGGTTATTACTGCAACGGTCAGGCAAGAAAGTATCAGCGCATTATACGCCCAACAAAAGAACAGCATTAGTATTTCAAGTGGTATTACTTCCGAACTAATCAGAAGAACACCTGACCGTAGTACCTCTGAAGTTTTGAAGCGTGTGAGTGGTGCAAGTATCCAGGAGAATAAATTCGTAATTATCAGGGGACTAGCAGACAGGTATAATTCATCTATTTTGAATAATGCAGTTTTACCTTCATCAGAACCAGATAGAAAAGCATTTTCATTCGATATTATTCCGGCTAATTTGATCGATAGGATCGTAGTGAATAAAACAGCTTCCGCAGATCTTCCTGGTGATTTTGCCGGAGGAGTTATTCAGGTAATTACCCGCGATGTGCCGGAAGAGAATTTCCTGAATGCCTCAGTTAGTTTTGGATACAATAATCAGGCTACTTTTCAAGACTTTACGTCCAATGCTAGAAATAAGTTTGATTTTCTTGGTTTTGATGATGGTAGCAGAAAGCTTCCTTCAGGATTTCCGGGATCTTTTCAGGCCTATAATCCACTGTCTAACGCAGATAAGGCAAAATTTTCTACTCAGGTAAAGAATTCTTATCCGGAAGTGACTCAAATGGCACTTCCTACCCAAAACCATCAGTTAACCTGGGGAAGAAAAAAAGAGCTAAAGAGTGGCGCTTCCTTTGGAAATGTGATTTCACTCTCTTACAGAAATGCTCAGAACATGGCAATTGCTGAACGTAAGGATTATGAATTCTCAGGCGATCCGTTTTATGAGTACTCAGAAAACATTTCAAAATACAGCAGCAATCTTGGTGCACTAGCCAATTTTGCATATATCAAAGGTGGAAACAAGCTTGCTTTTAAAAATATATACAACCGTACATTTGAGGATAATTACACAGATCGTACAGGTTTCACAACTGATAATATTCAGGATGTACGCTTAAATAATTCAGATTTAACCACCAAGAGTCTGATAAACTCTCAGTTAGAAGGAGATCATCAGTTAGGTAAAAAACAGGTTAAGTTAACTTGGAACCTGAATTATGCTAGAGTTGAGCGTGATCAGCCTGATCAGCGATCAATGGATTACCGTCGTTCACTTGGATCACAAGAGCCATTCAGAATTATTGACAGAAATACCAGAAGATTATTCTCAGATCTGGAAGAGGATACTTATGGTGCTCAGGCCGCAGTTTCAATTCCTGTAAAGATGTTCTCTCAACAATCAACCTTTAAGATTGGTGCACTGAAGCAACTCAAACAGCGTGATTTCAATGCCCGTATTTTCAACTATCTTTTCGTAGGTCCGTCTGTTTTTGAAAAGTCATATACTGGCCTTCCTAAAGATCAGATTTTTGCACCAGGAAATATTAACGAAAATGGCTTTGTTCTTACCGAATTTACCAATAATACGGATAGTTATAATGCCAATTCTGATCTGAATGCTGGTTTTCTTTTGTTGGATAATAAGCTTGGAGAAAAATTCAGAGTATCTTACGGTGCCCGTTTTGAGCAATTCGCTCAAACATTGAATGCAATTGATTTCTCCGGACAAGCCATTGCAGCCAAGCAGGATAATTTCGATGTTCTTCCATCAGCTAATTTAACGTATAGCTTAAATGCAAAATCAAATATTCGTTTGTCGGGATCTCAAACAGTTTCAAGACCTGAGTTTAGAGAATTGGCCTTGTTTAACTATTATGATTTTATCTCACAGACCTCAGTAACAGGAAATCCTTATTTGAAACGTGCCAAGATATTTAATGGAGATATAAGGTACGAATTGTATCCATCTGCCAGTGAAACCTTTACAGTTTCAGCATTTTATAAAAACTTCAATGATCCAATAGAACAAAGGGTAAACTCAAATTCCACCCCGGTTGTTCGTGGTATCAATTATCTAAATGCAAATCAAGCTACATCATTAGGAATTGAGTTGGATTTTCGTAAAAAATTAGATTTTCTGGGTGATAAAGCATGGCTTGATAACTTAACTGCTTTTGCTAATGCATCTTATATTGACTCAAAGGTTTTGGGAGAGGGGATCGATCGTCCGCTGCAAGGACAATCACCTTATCTGATTAATGCCGGTTTACAATATTTCTCACCCAAAACAGCAATTACATTCACTTCAGTTTATAACCGTATCGGACAAAGAATTTTTCTGGTAGGATATCAGGGTTATCCTGATATCTACGAAAATGCAAGGGATGTACTTGATTTTCAAATTAGTAAAAGGGTTCTTAAATCTCAGGCAGAAATTAAACTTAACATAGGAGATATATTAAATCAAAACACTGTGTTTTACCAGAATAACGTGGGAGCCACTAAAATGGCGTATGAGGGAGATGGAATTGACAGACTGATTAATTCCTACAGACTTGGTTCAAATGTATCCTTGTCGTTCTCATATAATCTTGGACTTGGTAATAACAAAAAGTGAGTTTTATTCGACAAATTAATATTTACTTAAAATTAAGATAACATATGCGATCTAACTTTACGACAAATTAAAAAAAACATAATATGAAATCATTCAAATTTAAAGCTTTAATCCTTGCGGCAGTTATATTCTCTGCTTCATGTAAAAAGAGTTCAGAACCGGAAGTGGTAGTAGATCCTAATGCCAAGAAGACACTTACCCTTCAAAATGGAGGTACAATTACAGGTGTGTACAAGAATACTATCTTGAATGTTCCTGAAGGAAGTTTTGTACTTAAAGGATACGTTTATTTTGAGGAAGGTAGTGAAATTAATATTGCAGCTGGTGCAACCATAAAAAGTGATGTTTCTGATAAAGGAGCATTAGTTATTGAAAGAGGCGCAAAGATTAACGCGATAGGTACTGCAGCTAAACCAATTGTATTTACTTCTGGTAAAGCTGTTGGTCAACGTCTTCCAGGTGATTGGGGTGGCATCATTGTTCTTGGAAAAGCAAAAACAAATCGTACTACCGAACCTACTATTGAAGGTGGTGTTGGTAAAAACTTTGGTGGTACTGTTGATAACGACAACTCGGGTACAATGAAATATATCCGTATTGAGTTCGCAGGTATTGCTGCTCAACCTAATTCTGAAATCAATGGTTTGACTTTAGGTGGTGTTGGTTCTGGTACTACAATTGAATACATTCAAACTGTATATGCTAACGATGATGCTTTCGAAATCTTCGGAGGAACTGTAAATGCTAAATACCTTGTAGCATATGCTACAGCTGATGATGATTTTGACTTTGACTTTGGTTATACCGGAAGAATTCAGTTCGGTGTTGCCTTAAGAGATCCTTCCTTCATTGATGCTGGTGACGCTGGTAACGGAATCGAATGTGATAATGATGCTACAGGTACTAATGCAACACCTGCAACCCGTCCGGTGCTTTCAAACTTCACGTTTGTCGGACCTAATGTGGATAACACTGCTTCAAAGAATCATAATTTTGCTAACCGTTTCAGAAGAGCTACAAATTTTGTATTAAACAACTCGGTATTGATTGGCTGGATGAAGGGTGGTTTATCTTTAGAATCTGATCCAACTTATAGTAGTCTGGTTGGTACAGCCCCGACTTCTCAATTCAGAAATAATGTACTGCATGCAAATGCTGCTGCCTATAGAATCGGTTCAGTAACAGTTGCCGGTGCAACTGGAGATGCCGTTAAAACAGCAGCTGAGTCAAATGCAACTATTACACTTACTGCTGCGGCAGATGCAAAACTTACAGATCCATTCAATTTAGCAACACCTAACATGCTTCCTGCTACAGGTTCACCTGCATTAACAGGCGCTGCATTTGCTGGTGATCTTACCAATGCGTTCTTCAGCAGTACCACTTATCGTGGTGCATTTGGAACAACAAACTGGATGGCAGGATGGACAAGCTTTAATTTTCCAAAAGGAGCTAACGGATATTAATTTTATTCTGGTATAGATTTTATTAAAAAATACCCGCCTTTGGCGGGTATTTTTTGTTTATAAGACTTTCTGCTTAATTTTTTCTTTGCGTAGGATCGTACTGATAAACAACCTCGTATTTCACACCTTCTAGGTTTGTTGAAATTTGGCCGATTCTCAAATCCTTATCCTGAGGTGTAGGTTCACAAACAAGATATTTTTGACCTTTATAGATAATTGATTTGCCTTGTAGCTTATCAAACTGTACTGCCATGCTGATATGCGTTGGGTACAATAGTGCAATCATAGGAAGGTTATATATTTCCTTGACCAGATAAAAGAACAGAGCAGCACGGTCATCACAATCGCTATATTTTGAAAATAAGGTCTGTTCTGGGGAGAGTCTTTTTTCTTTTCCAAAATTATTCTCATCAGTCTGATACAGAAATGCATATCTGGTGAATCGCATCAGGTAATCAACCCCATTTTTTTGATTCATTCCAGAAATATTTTTCTTTAATATTGGAATCAATGAATGATAAGTTTCATGACTTAAGGGGATATTAAAATAGGATTCAAAATCTACTCCAGGGTAGTTTTTAAAGATGTTTTCGACCTCAGGGTTTAATTTAACCTGAAAGTGATAGGGCTTTGAACGATAGTTGAATTGTATTTCCTTTTCATCATAAGATTCTGGCTTGAAGTTCGGCATTCGGGTTACCTTATATGAAAACGCATTTTTAGCTTCTTGAACCTCTAATTTAACGGGATAGACCTTGTCTTTTTCGAAATCTATTTCACCATAGTCATGATAATTCAGACACATATATTTATTGCCCTCAATCTCAAAAAAGGGAATATCATTAATGTTTTCATCGTTTCTTACATAAAAAATGATACGGTTGTTTCCAATAGACAGTCTGGCATCATATCCTGATTTGCTCAAAAGAAACCATTTATATAAGGTGTACCTATGGTAATTTATGGCCTTCGGACTTATCTCTTGTGCGGTTTTACGGATAAGCTGGTAATAAATCCAGTCGTTTAATTGATGCTTCTCTTTATAAGCAAGTAATGAGTTTAGAATAGTTTGGTAATTGCTTTGAGCTAACTTCCCATAAAAATTCTGAATCGCAAGTGTTGATAACGAATCTGAAAACTCAATGTTTGAGCTAGGATCCAGTCTGAAATTGAAGGTTTCACTGTAGAATTCAAAGCTAAAATTATCCCTTACAGCCTTAGCTGAAGATACTCCGACGAGAATAATCAGGGAAAGTGTACAGTATATTTTTGCTATTGAAGAATTCATTTAGTAATTACTTAACATTAAATTTACATAGAAATAATGTTAAATTAATATACTATTTTTCTTTTTCGAAATTTTTACCAAGTTTTTCCAACATTTCTTTTGGGATATTCTTCAAATCTACCAGTATAAAGCCATCCAAGCAGTTTGAAAATTTAGGATCAATATTGAAGCTTATAAGCTTAGCGTTCAAACCTAAATATTGCCTTAATAGTACAGGAACCTTCATTTTTGAGCTTTCAATCTCCGAGATCAGGCTATCCAGATTTTTAAGTGTTTCATTGGATTCCAGTAAAAGATCTTTATCAATTTTTGAAAAATCAAGTTTGAATTTTTTCCTGGGTCTGACATATGCTGCCAGTTCATGATCAAAGTGATTTTTTATAATAAAATCTACAATGAGTGATTTAGAAAGTTTGGAAAAGTTGTTACTGATACTTACTGGTCCGATGAGGTATCTATAGTGTGTATTATCAATAAGGTATTTAAGAATTCCTTTCCAGAGCAAGAATAAGGGAAGCGGCTTTTGCTGATATTCTTTTCGTACCCAGGACCTGCCCAATTCAAGACTTTGGCGTAAAATTGGGTAAAATTTTTCCTTAATCTTAAACAGTTCATTTACATAAAAACCTTTTTTACCATAACTATAAAAGATTTCATCTCCTTTTCCTATTCGATAGGCACCTACAACCATTTTGCTTTCCTTATCCCAGATAAACAAATGGTTGTAATAAATATCATATTCATCTAAATCGGTCGACTTATTAGTGCCTTCTCCAACTTCTCTGAATGTAATTTCCCTGAGTCGCCCAATTTCCTGGATGATAGATGGTATTTCTGAGCAAGGTGAGATATAAACCTCATAATTCTTTTCAGTCCAGATTTTAAATTCTTTTAGTCCTTCTACTTCCTTTATAAGTTTTTCATTGTCAATAGCTTGAATAATAGTCTGAGGTATTTTTTTTACTTTGAATATACTTCGTGGATTAAATATGTTTCGCTGATCTTCAAGTCCGGCACCCAACGCATATGTTTTAGTCCGCAGGTAATCCAGTAATTTGGATGGATTTTGCTGATACTTTAAATCGCTAGGGAGAATTGCTTTTCCGATTCTTAATCTGATGGTATGGCCACGTTTATTAAAAAGCTCTGAGGGTAGTTTTGCAGTCCTTAATACAGGATGGATAAAACTAAGCAGGTTAAATAATAGTCCGTTATTGCCATGGAAATATATCGGAATAACTGGAACATTCGCTTTAGCAATCAATTTACCGACTACCGGATGCCATAACTTGTCGGTAATTTGCTGGGTATCGGCTTTAAAAGTAGAAACTTCACCAGCTGGAAATATTCCTATTGGAGTGCCAGATTGAAGCATTTCTAAGGTTTTTTTTATTCCGCTGATGCTGGATGAATGTTCTATTGTTTCGAATGGGTTTACAGCGATGAAGTGTTCGCTCAAGTTTGGGATTTTTTTCAATAAAAAATTGGCCATTAACTTAGCATCAGGCCTTTTCATAAACAAAATTTTCAATAAAATAAGTCCTTCAATTCCTCCATATGGATGGTTTGCTATTACAATAAATGCCCCATTTTGTGGTAGATTTTTAAGCTCTTTTTCATCAAATTCTACTTTAATGCCAATAACCTGCAGAATTTTATCAATGAAGCTTATTCCACTGAGATGCTTCGCTTTTTGAAATACCTTGTTTAACTCATTGATTTTCATTACTTCCATTAAAATGGAAGCCAATCCAGGCATGTAAACTTTATTGAGTTTGGTTGCCCTGGAAAATTCTTCTTTAGTGATGATTTTCATTTGAGAACCTTTAGTATTATTCAGTTTAAATTTTAAATAAAATACGGTTTTAAATTGAGTTATTTCAGCAAATATGTTTAATCGCCGGGGTTTAATTAAAATTTTTGAGTTACTTTTATGTTAAATCTGTGTCTGACATGATTCCCCAATTCCGTTAATTACCAAGACGGTATTCTAAAGCAAAACAGAATTATCATTGCTTTTATTAATTCTATCAGGATCATGTATCGTTTAAAAAAATTGCTCAGATCATATCTTAGCTTCTCAAGAAAGGAGTTGAACGGTATTTTTGTTCTATTTGTCTTAATTCTGCTTGTTATACTAACTCCAAGGCTATATTCTTTGTTTTTTAAGGATCAAAAATATGATTTTGAGAGATTTAAGATGGAAGCGGAAGATTTTAGAGCAGCAGCTACCAACATTGAAATCCCACAGGGGAAAATCAATAAAGAAGCTGACAAAAGTTGGGCCAGGCCAGTTTATTTTAATTTTGATCCTAACGGACTTAGTGAATCAAACTGGTTAAAATTGGGCTTATCCCACAAACAGATTCAGGTAATTCGAAATTATGAGTTGAAAGGTGGAAAATTTTTCAGAAAGGAAGATTTAAAAAAAATTTACTCCATTTCAGAAAAGCAGTATTCCATGCTAGAACCATTTATAAAGATTGGCAATATTGATGTTTTATCTGATAAAATGACTTTTAAAACAAATTATAAGTCGACTGGAATTCCTAAAAATACCCTTAGACCTATAATCGAATTAAACGCAGCTGATTCTCTAGAACTGGAGAGTATTCGTGGTATCGGACCGGCCTTTGCCTCAAGGATAATCAAATTCAGAAGACGTATTGGAGGCTTCTATCGTAAAGAACAGTTACTTGAAATTTATGGTATGGATTCTTTGAAGTATGATCAGCTCAAGGATCAGATTCAGGTGAATGCCGGACTTATAACCAGAATAAACATCAATACATTCACTTTTGAAGAAATCCGGCATCATCCTTATTTGAATTATAAGCAGATGAATGCGATTATTCAATACCGAGCACAACATGGTTTATATAAATCTGTTGATGATTTAAGGAAAATTGCTATCCTGAATGAAGAAATTATACGTAAAATTGAACCATATTTTTCTTTAAGTCCATGATAAGTACAAAACTCGAAAATTCTCTGAGAGATATTGCTGATTTCCCTAAACCAGGTATTTTGTTTAAGGACATTACGCCACTATTAAAAGATACCAGCCTCTGTACTGAAGTAATTGAAGAGTTTGTAAGTCGGTTAGAAGGAATTCAGGTTGATGTGGTTGCCGGCATTGAGAGTAGGGGGTTTTTATTCGGACTGATGTTAGCCAATAGATTGGGGGTGCCTTTTGTCCCTGTCAGGAAGAAAGGTAAGCTCCCTTTCAAAACTGTAAAGGAGCCTTGTGAGCTTGAATATGGATCGGCTATCCTTGAAATGCATACTGATGCGATTCTTGCTGGCCAAAAGGTACTGATACATGACGATCTGCTTGCAACAGGAGGAACGGTTGGTGCTGCAACACGTCTGGTTCAAAAATTAAATGGTGAGGTGGCTGGTTATGCTTTTATCATAAGCCTTGATTTTCTTAATGCTAGGGAGAAGTTACAAAAGGTTTCTTTAAATATTATTAGTCTAGTTTCTTATAATTAATTTCTGACCAAGTTCAGATATAGCTATCTATCTCAATTTTTTGAACCGGGAACCGATTTATTCTGTTTTAATTTGAATTTTTCGCAAAGAAAAGGGAATTATAATTGTGGTATACTTGTGTACTAACCACATTTTTTATGAATGCAATTAACGCACCCGAATCAGCTGGGATGAATTTCAGTGTTTCTGAAAATCAGCAAATGATTATTACTTTTATGATTCCCTAACCTTTATTTATCCACTTTTTCCGGCAGGAACTAATTTTATTTTTCTAAACAATAAATTTTCAATATTTTTTGTAGATTTGCAGTCCGAAACCGAAAGGGGGTATCTATATATTATGATAATTATTAATGTAAAAGACGGCGAATCGTTAGACAAAGCGTTAAAACGCTTCAAAAAGAAATTCGAAAAGACCGGTGTATTAAGAGAACTTCGTAGCCGTCAGGCATACGAAAAGAAATCTATCACCCGCCGTACTCAGGTTAAAAAAGCAATTTATAAGCAAGGATTGAACATCGAAACTGTTTAATTTTTCTTTATTGATATTTTCATAAACTATTTGTACATTCAATTCGTTGGATATGCAAATAGTTTTTGATGTTTATAGCGCGATTCATACAATACCTTCAATTTGAAAAACGGTTCTCTCAGCTTACCGTTACTGCATATAATAACGATCTTCAGCAATTCCTTATTTTTTTAGCGCTACCTGAATCAGAGCTTTTAGTTGTGACACATCTGCAGGTCCGCAATTGGATGCTCACCCTCATGGATGATGGAAATGAAGCTAAAACGGTTAATCGCAAGATTTCAAGTCTCCGTACATTTTATAGATTTCTTCAAAGGAATGAACTTATAAAGTCCAATCCAATGACCCAGGTCAGATCCCCAAAGGTTCCAAAACGTCTTCCTGTGGTCATTACAGAGCAAAAAATGGATACCCTTTTGGATGGAGGATTCGAATTTAGTGCAGGTTTCCCAGGGCTTCGTGATCGATTGATCATTGAGTTGCTTTATGGTACAGGTATTCGACTCGCTGAACTGGTAGGACTAAAAGAAGAAGATGTGGATTCTTATGGACAACAAATTAAGGTTTTAGGTAAACGTAATAAGCAACGGATCATTCCTGTTCACAGTTCACTTGCCAAACTTATTGCAGAATATAAAATTCAGAAAATAAATCAAAATTTTGACAACAAAGGGACTGCTTTGATCGTTACAGATACTGGAAGAGACATCTATTCAAAGTTTGTGTATCGGACGGTCAGAAGAGTTTTGTCTGCAGTCTCCACACATGACAAAAGAAGTCCGCATATTTTAAGACATAGTTTTGCAACATCATTATTAAACCGGGGGGCTGATTTGAACGCAATAAAGGAATTATTAGGGCATTCCAGTCTGGCTGCTACTCAGGTTTACACTCATAATTCAGTTGAAAAGCTAAAGTCAATTTACAAACAGGCTCATCCTAAAGCATAATTATTTAATGAATTAATTTGACCGAGAATAACAGGCTAACCGAGTATAGCCGGGACAATAATGTTAAATTTTTGTAAACAAAAAGGGGGTAATATGAAAATCAGGGTACAATCGATCCATTTTACAGCAGACATTAAATTGCTGGATTTTATACAGAGAAAAGCAGACAAGCTGGATCAGTTTTATGACCAGATTATTGGCGGTGATGTTTACCTCAGATTAGAAAAGACCGAAGATGAAGCAAACAAGATCGCGGAGATTAAACTGGCAATCCCAGGTAATGATCTTTTTGCAAAAGAGCAATGTAAGAGCTTTGAAGAGGCAACGGATAAGGCGATGGAATCCTTAAGAAGGCAAATTGACAAGCACAAAGAAAAACTTCGTTCACACTTGAGCAATCATAAAGAGGTTAGTTTATCAGACGATATTTTATAATTTGTTTAGTCTTGATATCCTTAATTATTAGGGTCTTTTTCGGCAGCCAAACAGGCTGCCGATTTTTTTTTGTAAAAAATTTTGTCTGACCTTAAATTTTCGTAGATTTGCAGTCCATTTCAGAGGGGGGTATTTTTATAATGCGCCAGTATGGGGTGGAAAGGTTCTTTAAAGTATTGTAATTTAAAGGTTTATACATTTCGCCTCCTTAGCTCAGCTGGTAGAGCAACTGACTTGTAATCAGTAGGTCATTGGTTCGATCCCGATAGGAGGCTCAGAAATGTTGGGGGGGTTCCAGAGCGGTCAAATGGGACGGACTGTAAATCCGTTACTTCGGTTTCGAAGGTTCGAATCCTTCCCCCCCCACAGTACAACCAATTACGAATTGGGGAATTACAAATTACGAATGAACTACTAATTCGTAATTACTAATCCGATAGACATCGGGTCGTAATTCGTAATTAAATAAGCGGAAGTAGCTCAGTTGGTAGAGCGATAGCCTTCCAAGCTATAGGTCGCGAGTTCGAACCTCGTCTTCCGCTCAAAGGTTTTTGCCTTCTATGGCTCACTAAGGTGAATGGTTGAAGGGATTACCTTAGAGCAAGTTAAAAGCCGACGTAGCTCAGCGGTAGAGCACTTCCTTGGTAAGGAAGAGGTCATGGGTTCAAGTCCCATCGTTGGCTCAGAATTAATTTAAGTAAGAATATCAATAAAATTAACCTAATAATAAGTATAAAACAAAATGGCAAAAGAAAAATTTGACCGCAGTAAGCCGCATTTAAATATCGGTACTATCGGTCACGTTGACCACGGTAAAACTACACTTACAGCAGCTATCACTAAGGTTTTAGCTGATGCAGGCTTTTCTGAAGCACGTTCATTTGATTCAATTGACTCTGCTCCAGAAGAAAAAGAAAGAGGTATCACTATTAATACTGCCCATGTGGAGTATTCAACCGCTTCTCGTCACTATGCTCACGTTGACTGTCCTGGTCACGCGGATTATGTGAAGAACATGGTTACTGGTGCTGCTCAAATGGATGGTGCAATCATCGTAGTTGCTGCTACTGATGGTCCGATGCCACAAACTCGTGAACACATCCTTCTTGCACGTCAGGTAGGTGTACCTTCATTAGTTGTATTTATGAATAAAGTTGACATGGTTGACGATCCTGAATTACTTGAATTAGTAGAGATGGAAATCCGTGAACTATTAAGCTTCTACGAATTCCCTGGTGATGATATTCCTGTAATTCAGGGTTCTGCATTAGGTGGTCTTAACGGAGATCCGAAATGGGTTGGAAAGATCATGGAATTAATGGATGCTGTAGATAGCTACATTCCAATTCCTCCACGTTTGACTGAACTTCCTTTCCTAATGCCGGTTGAAGACGTATTCTCGATTACTGGTCGTGGTACTGTTGCAACAGGACGTATCGAAAGAGGAGTTATCAACTCAAGTGAAGCCGTTGATATCTTAGGTATGGGTGCTGAAAACTTGAAATCAGTTGTGACTGGTGTTGAGATGTTCCGTAAGATATTAGATAGAGGTGAAGCTGGTGATAACGTAGGTTTATTGTTACGTGGTATTGAGAAAACTGATATCCGTCGTGGTATGGTTATTTGTAAGCCAGGTTCAGTAACTCCACATACTGACTTCAAAGCTGAGATTTATGTATTGTCAAAAGCAGAAGGTGGACGTCATACTCCATTCTTTAATAAATATCGTCCACAGTTTTACTTCCGTACAACAGATGTTACCGGTGAGATCACACTTGCTGAAGGAGTAGAAATGGTTATGCCAGGTGATAACGTTACTATCAGTGTTAAACTGATCAATGCGATTGCTATGGAAAAAGGACTTCGTTTTGCAATCCGTGAGGGTGGTAGAACAGTAGGTGCCGGACAGGTAACTGAAATTGTAAAATAACAATTTCAAATAAGGGTTAATTGGATAACATAAGTCCCTTAATTGCGGACTTATGTTTTCTTATAATACACGGGCTTAGTTTACAGTTCATTCTGTATTCTAAGATTTAATAAACGGGAATAGTTCAATGGTAGAATAGAGGTCTCCAAAACCTTTGATCAGGGTTCGAATCCTTGTTCCCGTGCTTACGCTAAATAAAAGATGGCTAACGTAGTAGAGTTTTTAAAAGAATCATATACAGAATTGACGCAGAAAGTGACCTGGCCAACATGGTTAGAGTTACAAAATTCAGCTGTATTGGTATTGATTGCTTCCATTATCATTTCACTTGTGATATTAGCAATGGATGAAACCGCTGGTAATGCATTAAAGATGTTTTATAAATCTCTGGCATAATTTCATATGAGCGATCAATTAAAATGGTATGTAGTTAGAGCTGTCAGCGGCAAAGAGAAAAAAGTAAAGCAATATCTCGAAGCGGAAGTTAACCGTTTGGGAATTGCGCATCTCTTACCTCAAGTTCTTATTCCGATGGAGAAATACTATCAGATGAAAGATGGCAAGAAAATTGCAAAAGAAAGAAACTTTTATCCTGGATATGTCCTGGTAGAAGCTTCACTTGATGGAGAACTTGAGCACGTAATTAAAGGGATAAATAGCGTTATTGGTTTCCTTGGAGATAAGTCTGGTAATGCTGTTCCAATGAGAGCTGCTGAAGTTAACCGGATCTTAGGTAAGGTTGATGAGATGGCTGAACAAGGTGAATCAATGAACATACCTTATTATGTTGGTGAGAATGTCAAGGTAATGGACGGACCGTTCAACGGGTTTACGGGTGTTATCGAAGAGGTAAATGAAGAGAAAAAGAAACTTAAGGTAATGGTTAAGATTTTCGGAAGAAGAACACCACTTGAGTTGAATTATATGCAAGTCGAGAAGGAATAGATTTGAGACAATAGATATGAGATTTGAGACAATAGATTTGATAATAACACATCACAGCTCATATCTCACATCTCACATCTCACATCTCACATCTCACAAAGGTCTTAAATGTTACATAGCTTCCACTACTAACATTGAGTTAAAAACAAATCAATAAAAATGGCAAAAGAAGTCGGTGCTTTAATAAAATTACAGATCAAGGGCGGCGCTGCTAATCCATCTCCACCGGTGGGTCCCGCATTGGGAGCAAAAGGTGTTAATATCATGGATTTTTGCAAGCAATTTAATGCACGTACCCAAGATAAGCCAGGTAAAGTATTACCGGTTGTAATCACTGTTTATGTCGACAAGTCATTCGATTTTATCATTAAAACTCCACCTGTAGCTATCCAATTACTGGAAGTAACAGGTTTAAAGAGTGGTTCTGCAGAGCCTAACCGTAAAAAGGTTTCCAGTGTAAACTGGGATCAGGTTGAAAGCATTGCCAAAGATAAAATGACAGACCTGAACGCATTTACTGTCGAGTCAGCCATGAAAATGGTTGCTGGTACAGCACGCAGTATGGGAATTACCGTTAGCGGTGATGCACCCTGGAATAATTAATTATACAAAATCAGTTTAAGAAGTGGCTAGATTAACAAAAAATCAAAAATTGGCACATTCCAAAATTGAGGTTGGGAAAGCATATTCATTAACTCAGGCCTCGGCTTTGGTTAAAGATATCACAACTACCAAGTTTGATGCTTCGGTTGACTTGGATGTACGCTTAGGTGTAGATCCTCGTAAAGCGAATCAAATGGTACGAGGAATTGCAAATCTCCCTCATGGCACCGGTAAAACTGTTCGTGTTTTAGTTCTTTGCACGCCTGATAAGGAAGCAGAAGCTTTAGCAGCTGGAGCAGATTACGTAGGTCTGGATGAATACATTGCCAAAATAGAAGGTGGATGGACTGACATTGATATCATTATTACTATGCCTAGTGTGATGGCAAAAGTGGGTAAACTTGGCCGTGTTTTAGGTCCAAGGAACCTGATGCCTAATCCAAAGTCAGGAACTGTTACTACAGATGTAGGTAAAGCAGTGACTGATGTAAAAGGTGGTAAAATTGATTTCAAAGTTGACAAAACAGGAATCATTCATGCTTCTATCGGAAAAGTATCTTTCGATGCTGATAAAATTTATGAGAACGCTCTTGAAGTAATTCAAACAATCTCAAAATTAAAACCATCAGCAGCAAAAGGAACTTATTTCAAGAGCATTCACATGTCGTCGACAATGAGTCCGGGAATAGAAATTGAAACTAAATCAGTAGCAGGAATCTAATCATGAAAAAAGAAGAAAAACACGAAGTTGTTCTTGCTTTAACAGAGACGATTGCTGAGTACGGTAATTTTTACATTACTGATACTGCAAACCTGTCTGTAGCAAAAGTAAATGATATTCGCCGCAAATGTTTCGAGAATGACATCAAAATGCAGGTTGCTAAAAATAAACTTATCAGAAAGGCTATGGAAGCCTCTGCGGGTGATTTTAGTGAAATGTTTGACGTACTAAAAGGGTCTTCATCTATATTATTCTCAAAATCAGCAAATGCTCCGGCTAAGCTGATCAAGCAATTGAGAAAGTCAGGTGACAAACCGGTACTGAAAGCTGCATATATTGATTCAGCAATATTCATTGGCGACAATCAGTTAGACGCCCTGGTTAACCTTAAATCTAAGGAAGAATTGGTGGCAGACATCATTGCATTGCTTCAATCTCCTGCTAAAAACGTTATCTCCGGCTTACAGTCGGGTGGTAATAAACTTGCAGGAATTGTTAAAACATTACAAGAAAGAGGGTAACGAACACCTTAGAGTTCGATTAAATTATTCAATTACAGAATTTTAAAATTAAAATAAAATGGCAGATTTAAAATCGTTTGCTGAGCAATTGGTAAACTTAACAGTAAAAGAAGTTAACGAATTAGCTCAAATATTAAAAGATGAGTATGGTATTGAGCCAGCTGCAGCAGCAGTGGCAGTAGCAGCAGTTTCAGGTGGCGGTGACGCTCCAGCAGCAGCAGCAGAGCAAACAGCTTTCGATGTAATATTGAAAGAAGCTGGTGGTTCTAAACTGGCAGTTGTTAAATTGGTAAAAGATCTTACAGGTTTAGGCTTGAAAGAAGCTAAAGATTTAGTAGACGCAGCACCTAAAGAAGTTAAAACTGGTGTTGACAAAGCAGAAGCTGAGTCATTGAAAAAAGCACTGGAAGAAGCTGGAGCTACTGTTGAGATTAAGTAATCTTAACTCATAAAAACTATAGCCTTAGACTCCGATTTTCATCGGGGTCTATTGCTATTTGTATTATACCCAATAATGTTAGACCTACATATCCGCCCCAGGCGGGTGAACAGGACGCAGTTTATTTACTAAACTAAATTCTCAATCCCTTGGCAAACAAAATTAAGCACAACGAAAGAGTAAATTTTGCTACCAGTAAGCACGTGATGGATTATCCTGATTTTCTGGATGTTCAGCTGCAATCTTTCAGAGAATTTTTTCAGCTTGAAACAACTTCAGACAACCGCCATCAGGAAGGTTTGTTCAAAGTTTTCTCTGAGAACTTTCCGATCTCTGACTCAAGAAATATATTTGTTCTGGAATTTCTTGATTATTTCATTGATCCGCCGCGTTATGATATACACGAATGTATCGAACGTGGTTTAACTTACAGTGTTCCTTTAAAGGCTAAGCTTCGCTTGTCTTGTAATGATGCAGAGCACGAAGATTTTGAAACAATAGTACAGGATGTTTATTTGGGAACTATTCCATATATGACTCCTAAGGGTACGTTTGTTATCAATGGTGCCGAGCGTGTAATTGTTTCTCAATTGCACCGTTCACCGGGTGTTTTCTTCGGTCAAAGCCGTCATACAAATGGAACTAAACTATATTCAGCCCGTGTAATTCCTTTTAAAGGTTCATGGATCGAATTTGCTACTGATGTGAATAATGTGATGTACGCTTACATCGATCGTAAGAAGAAATTCCCGGTAACTACGCTGTTGCGTGCTATTGGTTATGATTCTGATAAGGACATTCTTGAATTATTTGAACTTGCTGATGAAGTAAAAGTGAGTAAATCCGGTTTAAAGAAAGCTGTTGGCCGTAAACTTGCCGCCAGGGTTCTTAAGAAGTGGGTAGAAGATTTTGTGGATGAAGATACCGGTGAAGTTGTTTCTATTGATCGGAATGAGATCATTATGGAACGCGAAACTGTTCTTGAAGATGAGCATATCGATATGATCATTGATGCTGGAGTAAAAACAATCATTTTAACCAAAGATGATGCGGTAAACAGCGGTGATTATACAATTATATACAATACTTTACAAAAAGATACATCTAACTCAGAAAAGGAAGCGGTAGAGCATATCTATCGTCAGCTTCGTAACGCTGAACCACCTGATGAAGAAACAGCTCGCGGTATTATCGACCGTTTATTCTTCTCTGATAAAAGATATGATTTGGGTGATGTGGGTCGTTACCGCATTAACCGTAAATTGAAATTAGCAACTCCTATTGAAACTAAGGTTTTAACAAAACAGGATATCATTGCCATCGTTAAGTACCTGATCAAACTGATCAATTCTAAAGCTGAGGTGGATGATATTGATCACTTGTCAAACCGTCGTGTTCGTACAGTAGGAGAGCAGTTATATGCGCAGTTCGGCGTTGGTTTGGCTCGTATGGCCAGAACAATCCGTGAGCGTATGAACATTCGTGACAACGAGGTCTTTACTCCGACAGATCTGATCAATGCCCGAACCCTATCTTCTGTGATTAATTCATTCTTCGGAACCAATCAGTTATCACAGTTTATGGATCAAACCAATCCGCTTGCCGAGATTACTCACAAGCGACGTTTGTCGGCATTAGGTCCAGGTGGTCTTTCGCGTGAACGTGCAGGTTTTGAGGTTCGTGATGTTCACTACACGCACTATGGTCGTTTATGTACTATTGAAACTCCTGAAGGTCCGAATATCGGTTTGATTTCTTCTTTATGTGTTCATGCAAAGATCAATAACCTGGGTTTCATTGAAACTCCTTACCGTAAGGTTATGGATGGTCGTGTTGTTGTTGAAGAGCCAGTTATTTACCTTTCTGCAGAAGATGAAGAGGGTAAAACTATTGGCCAGGCAAATGCGGTTTATAATGATAAAGGTAATTTTGAAACGCTGCATGTAAAAGCACGTTATGAAGGTGATTTCCCAGTAATTGAGCCTAAGAAGCTTGATTTAATGGATATTGCTCCAAACCAGATTACTTCAATTGCAGCTTCATTAATTCCATTCCTTGAACATGATGATGCTAACCGTGCATTGATGGGATCAAACATGCAGCGTCAGGCAGTTCCATTATTGCGTCCTGAATCTCCGATTGTTGGTACAGGCCTCGAGGGCAGAGTAGCCCGCGATTCTCGTACTCTTATTAATGCAGAAGGTAGCGGTGTTGTAGAATATGTTGATGCAAATGAAATCCGTATTCGTTACGAAAGAAATGAGGACGATGTACTCGTATCATTCGAAGGGGAGGTCAAATCATACCGATTGATTAAATTCAAGAAAACGAATCAGAGTACTTGTATTAATTTGAAACCGATTGTTAAGAGAGGTCAGAAAGTTGAAAAAGGACAGGTTCTTTGTGAAGGATATGCAACTCAGGATGGAGAATTGGCTTTGGGTAGAAACCTAAAAGTGGCTTTCATGCCGTGGCAGGGATTCAACTTTGAAGATGCGATTGTAATTTCTGAACGTGTGGTATCTCAGGATATCTTCACTTCATTGCACATAGAAGAATTTGAACTTGAAGTTCGTGATACCAAACGTGGAGAAGAGGAATTAACTCCTGATATTCCTAACGTATCTGAAGAGGCTACTAAAGACCTTGATGAGAACGGAATTATCCGTGTAGGTGCCGAGATTAAGGAAGGTGATATTCTGATTGGTAAGATCACTCCGAAAGGAGAGTCTGATCCTTCACCGGAAGAAAAGCTTTTAAGGGCGATTTTTGGTGATAAAGCCGGCGATGTGAAAGATGCATCCCTTAAAACTCCTCCATCAATCCATGGAGTTGTCATTGATACTAAATTGTTCTCCCGTGCTAAGAAAACTACCAAGCAGGAAGAAAAAGCACTGATTGAGAAATTAGATGCTAAACACAATAAAGCAGTTAAGGAATTGAAAGATACCTTGATTGAGAAATTATTCGTCATTGTGAATGGTAAAACTTCACAGGGTGTATTCAATGTATACAAAGAATTACTGGTAGCTAAAGGTGTGAAGTTCACCCAGAAGATACTTACTGAACTTGAGTATGCAAATGTGAATCCAACGAAATGGACAACTGATGAGGATAAAAACGAGCTGATCAAGCAAACACTACACAATTATAACATTAAGCTTAATGAAGAGCTTGGTGCTTACAAGCGTGATAAGTTTGCCATCAGTGTAGGAGATGAACTTCCATCAGGAATTGTTCAGATGGCTAAAGTTTATGTTGCTAAGAAGCGTAAACTGAAAGTAGGTGATAAGATGGCCGGACGTCACGGAAATAAAGGTATCGTTGCGAGAATTGTTCGTGATGAAGATATGCCTTTCCTTGAAGACGGAACTCCTGTGGATATCGTCTTAAATCCATTGGGTGTACCATCTCGTATGAACCTCGGACAGATCTATGAGACAGTATTAGGATGGGCCGGTAAGGAACTTGGAATGAAGTTCGCTACTCCGATCTTCGACGGTGCATCTCATGATGAAGTTGAAGAATGGGTAGATAAGGCGGGAATTCCTAAATCAGGAAGAACCTATCTTTATAATGGTTTAACCGGAGATCGTTTTGATCAGCAGACAACAGTTGGTATTATTTACATGCTGAAACTGGGTCACATGGTTGATGATAAGATGCATGCTCGTTCAATCGGACCATATTCATTGATTACACAACAGCCATTGGGTGGTAAAGCCCAGTTCGGAGGTCAGCGTTTTGGTGAGATGGAGGTTTGGGCCCTTGAAGCATTCGGTGCTGCTAACATTCTTCAGGAAATACTTACAGTTAAATCTGATGATGTTGTAGGCCGTGCAAAAACCTACGAAGCGATTGTTAAAGGTGAAAACCTACCAACCCCATCAGTTCCTGAATCATTCAATGTATTGGTTCATGAATTAAGAGGATTAGGTTTAGATATCACATTAGACTAATTAAGCAGAAAGCCGAAAGCAAAAAGCAAAAAGCGCCAAAACCGCTATAGCCTTCAACTTTCAGCTTTCAGCTTTAAACTTATAAAGAGCTATGTCTTACAAGAAAGATAATAAAATCAAAAGTAATTTCACCTCGATAACTATTAGTCTTGCTTCTCCTGAATCAATTCTGGAGCGTTCAAGCGGAGAGGTGTTAAAACCGGAAACTATCAACTACCGGACTTACAAACCTGAGCGTGATGGCTTATTCTGCGAGCGCATTTTCGGTCCTGTAAAGGATTATGAATGCCATTGTGGTAAATACAAGCGTATTCGTTACAAAGGTATTGTCTGCGATCGTTGCGGGGTTGAGGTAACTGAGAAGAAAGTTCGTCGTGAGCGTATGGGACACATTAATCTTGTGGTTCCTGTTGCACACATCTGGTATTTTCGTTCATTGCCAAACAAAATTGGTTACCTTTTAGGTTTACCAACCAAAAAGCTTGATCTGATCATTTATTACGAGCGATATGTAGTAATACAGGCAGGACTAAAGGAAGCAGATGGTATTCAGAAAATGGATTTTCTGACAGAAGAAGAATACTTGGATATCCTGGATTCACTTCCAAAAGAAAATCAATATCTGGATGATAAAGATCCTGAAAAGTTCATCGCTAAGATGGGTGCTGAGGCTCTGCAGGATCTTTTAGGCCGTTTAGACCTAGATCAGCAGTCTTATGATCTTCGTCATCAGGCAGCGACTGAAACCTCACAGCAACGTAAAACTGAGGCCTTGAAACGCCTTCAGGTTGTAGAAGCTTTCCGTGGTGCAAATACCCGTATTGAGAACAGTCCGGAGTGGATGATCGTTAAGATCGTTCCTGTTATTCCACCTGAATTGAGGCCTCTAGTTCCACTCGAGGGTGGTCGTTTCGCAACTTCAGACTTAAATGATCTTTACCGTCGTGTTATTATCCGTAATAATCGTTTGAAGCGTTTGATCGAGATCAAAGCTCCAGAGGTTATTTTACGTAATGAGAAGCGTATGCTTCAGGAGTCTGTTGATTCATTATTTGATAATTCACGTAAAGTAAATGCAGTAAAAACTGAAGGTAACCGTGCATTAAAATCTTTATCAGATATTCTTAAAGGTAAGCAGGGACGTTTCCGTCAAAACTTATTGGGTAAGCGTGTGGATTATTCAGCACGTTCGGTAATTGTTGTCGGACCAAACCTTAAACTTCATGAGTGCGGTTTGCCAAAAGATATGGCAGCTGAGCTCTTCAAACCATTTATCATTCGCAAGATGATCGAAAGAGGAGTGGTAAAAACGGTTAAATCTGCAAAGAAAATTGTCGACAAGAAAGATCCTATCGTTTGGGATATCCTTGAAAATGTATTGAAAGGTCACCCGGTATTGTTAAACCGTGCTCCTACCTTACACCGTTTGGGTATCCAGTCTTTCCAGCCAAAGCTGGTTGAAGGCAAGGCTATTCAGTTACACCCATTGGTTTGTACTGCGTTCAACGCGGATTTTGACGGTGACCAGATGGCTGTGCATTTACCTTTGGGTAATGCGGCAATTCTGGAAGCCCAAATGCTGATGCTTGCATCACATAATATTTTGAACCCTGCAAATGGTACCCCAATCACTGTACCATCACAGGATATGGTTTTGGGTCTTTATTATATTACTAAAGGCCGTAGAACCGACGAAGGACGTGTTGTATTAGGACAAGATCAGATCTTCTACTCACCTGAAGAAGTAATTATAGCTTATAATGAGCGTAAAATTGATCTTCATGCTTTCATCAAGGTTAAAGCTTATGTGAAAGAAAAGGATGGATCTATTGTTAATAAACTGATTGACACTACTGTAGGTCGTGTTTTATTTAATCAGAGAGTACCTGTTGAAGTTGGTTACATTAATGAACTACTAACCAAAAAGTCACTTCGTGACATTATTGGTGATGTAGTAAAAGTAACCGGTATGGCACGTGCTGCACAATTCCTTGATGATATCAAAGAATTAGGCTTCCAAATGGCATTCCAAGGAGGATTATCCTTCAACCTTCAGGATTTGAATATTCCTGCTGAAAAGGCTCATCTGATTGAGCAGGCAAGTAAAGAGGTTGAAGAAGTAATGAATAACTATAACATGGGATTCATTACCAATAATGAACGTTATAACCAGATTATTGACATCTGGACCCGTATCAATAACCGTTTAACGGCTAATGTGATGAATCAGCTTTCGAGCGATAATCAGGGCTTCAACTCGGTATATATGATGCTTGATTCTGGTGCCCGTGGTTCCAAAGAGCAGATTCGTCAGCTTTGTGGTATGCGTGGACTGATGGCCAAGCCTCAGAAATCAGGTTCA
>JBIIRT010000113.1:0-8550 GCA_044341405.1 Daejeonella sp.
GATTCTAAACAAAATGAATATAATCTTACCAAATCGATGATTGATAATTTGGAAGGATTTCCTGAATCGATCCGATTTTTAAAGAAAAATGCGGGCTGGGCAAAGCAGGCACCGCTTTTCTCAGATGTTCTTTTTTGTAAAGAAGAATATCGAATAGCCATTGAAAACTATCTCGAGCCAGTGATGAATCACTATGTTGTAGAGACTCAAGCGGAAGCTATTCAGGCTATTCAGTTACTTAATGATTCTTCAAGAGGCAGGGCTAATTTTTTTATTCTAGAAGCCTTAAAACTAGCTGGAAAAAGACCAACAATTATAACAGATCGTAAAGACCTTGTACCAGCTTTAGAAATAATAGATACGGATAACAAATATCGTCCATTATGTGAACTATTACTTCACAATGTTTATCTGCTACAATCTGGAGATGAGAATGAATTACGTTCTTCCCTACCCGCAGAGCAGGTAGTTATTTTAAGTAAGACTGGAATGTTTGCAAAAACCAGGACCGGAATGTCGGGTGGTTCAGTTGGATTATTTGAAGGGAAGCGCATAGGCAGGGCTAAAAATCTTGAAAAACTTTCAAAGGATATTAATAATGGAGAGAACTTAATTCTCAAATTAAAAAACATTATTTCTACTGAAGAAATTAAATTAAAGGACTTAACAGATTCTTCTCAAAAAGATTTCTTACAGCAATCTCAATTAGAAATTAACAGGTTGAGCAATGATTATACTTCCGTTAAAACAAAGCAGGAGCAATATCTAGCCTTCATAGAAAACAGTTTGAATAGGAAACAAGATATAGAGCAAAAAATAACAAGCATAAGCAATGAATTACTTGCATCCGAGCCACTTCTTGCGGAGCTTAAAATTAAAAGACAAATTAAACTGGAGCAAGTCCAAAAAGACCAACAGAGTTATAACGAACTCGCAGAGAGCTTAAATTCTAAGTCGGCAAGTTATAATCAGGAAAATATTCGTTTTCATCAGCAGCAAAATAAAGTATCTGGTATTGATAAAGATCTAGAATATCGTGAAAGTCAGCAACAAAACCTGGAATCACGAATTGGAATAAATCAGATTGAGCTTGAAAAAACTCAGGCAGGAATAAAAGAAACACTCCAAAATGCGGATCATTCTGACGATGATCTGATTGGAATGTACGTCCAAAAGGAGGAATTTGAGACTGCTGTTAATGATGCCGAGCAAACATATTATGCTTCAAAGATTCATATTACTGATAAAGAAGAAGCAATCAGCAACCTTCGTCGTGAAAAAGAACAGTCTGAGTTGACTTTTAATGAAATAAAGGATCAAAAAACTACAATTAAACTTGACTTAAATGCTTTAAAAGAACGTTTATCTGTAGAGTTCGCTGTCGATATTTCTTTATTATTGGATGAAGACGATCATTCGTTACCAGAGGAAAATGAGCAAGAAATTCGTGATAAAACAGAGCGAATTAAAAGGCAAATGGATGATTTTGGGGCAATAAATCCTATGGCCATGGAAGCTTATCAGGAAATGAATGAACGTTATAGTTTTATTCAATCACAGAAAAAAGATCTGGCAGAGGCAAAAGCTTCACTCTTACAAACAATAAAGGAGATTGATGACACTGCGAAGGAGAAGTTTATGGCAGCATTCATAGAGGTCAGGACTCACTTTATCAAAGTTTTCAGATCTTTATTTAATGAGGAAGACAGCTGTGACCTTCTTTTGGTAGATCCCAACAATCCACTAGAATCAGACATAGATATTATTGCACGTCCCAAAGGCAAACGGCCATTATCCATCAATCAGTTATCTGGGGGTGAAAAAACACTCACTGCTACTGCAATTTTGTTTTCACTCTACCTATTGAAACCTGCTCCATTCTGTATTTTTGACGAAGTGGATGCTCCTTTAGACGATACTAATATTGATAAGTTCAATAATATTATTAGAACGTTTTCAGATCAGTCGCAGTTTATAATAGTTTCGCATAATAAGCGTACGATAGCGAGTACAGACATAATTTATGGCGTTACTATGGCAGAACAAGGCGTTTCAAGAGTCGTGGCAGTTGATATTCGTGAAGTAGCTTAAATTGGAATAAGCCTTACTGGTTAAATAATCTTACCTTAAAAAATCAGCTAAGCAATAAAATTAAAAAAAATGAAAAAGCTCACATTCGTACTGTTAATATTATCTAATTATAGTATTTATGCTCAAAAAATCGATCGAAATACCTTATTAAACGATGTTCAAACACTATCATCTGATTCATTTGAAGGCAGAAAAACAGGGAGCGCGGGGAATTTTAAGGCTGCTGATTATATCACAAATAGATTTGATAAAATTGGACTTAAGTCCTATAATGAAAACTACAAGCATCCATTTATCATTAGAAACAGACGAAATGAACAAATTAAGGGTATTAATCTGATAGGTTACATTAAGGGTAAATCTGAGAAGGTAATCATCATATCTGCGCATTATGATCATGTTGGAATAAATAATTCCGAGATTTTTAATGGTGCTGATGATAATGCTTCCGGGGTAGCTGCCATACTCGCCAGTGCGAAATATTTCTCAGAAAACAAACCAAATAATACACTTCTATTTATCGCTTTTGATGCAGAGGAAATGGGTTTGCAAGGTGCTTATTCCTTTTTAAATAATCCTCCATTATCTAAAGAACTCATTAAACTAAATATCAATCTTGATATGGTTTCCCATAATGACAAGTCTGAATTGTATGCTGCCGGTACTTTTAAAACCCCGGCTATAAAAGACATCATTCAACATGCAGATCATCAAACAGGTATCAGTATAAAATTTGGACATGATCAACCAGATATGGGAAAAGATGACTGGACAATGCAAAGTGATCACGGTCCATTTGCCAAAGAGAACATACCGTTTTTATACTTCGGCGTTGAAGATCATGTTGATTATCATAAGCCCAGTGATGATTTTGAGAATATAAATCCTAATTTCTTTTATTCGGCAAGTACCGCAATTCTTAAAAGTATCATCAGTCTGGATAAGAATCTAGACCGCATAAACCCTAAATAAACCTGAGTTCTATATAAGCAGGGTAAAATAATACGGCTATAACACATCAGATTAGACTCTGGAGAAACAATAATTCGTTTATTGAAACCAATAACTGCGTGCTATAGGTCAGTTCAACCCTTGCCTCCGGAGTATTTTCGTTAAGAAATCACGTTTAGTGTCGAACTCAGGTTAAATATCAAATCGTTATCTTTGCGAGGCAAGCCGTTCTATCGCTTTTCCGCATTAGCGGAAAAGAGGAAAGTCCGGGCAACATAGAGCATCCTGCTTCCTAACGGGAAGGCTCCAAGAATTGGAGACGGAAAGTGCCACAGAAAATATACTACCCCTAAACTTGTTTTGGGGGAAAAGGTGAAAACGTGAGGTAAGAGCTCACGGTATTGTATGGAGACATGCACTACGGTAAACCCCAGGAGTTGAAAGACCAAATAGGTCCCGGACGTGAAGTTGCTCGCTTCCTTATCCCGTACATACGGGATTATCCGGGATGGGTAGGTCGTTAGATCACGTAAGCAATTACGCGGCCAGATAAATGATAGATTCCACCTAGCGTGGAGACAGAACCCGGCTTACAGGCTTGCTTTTTTTATTTTACAAAACCTAAATAATTCAGGAATCTTCGCCATCTTGTTTCTGTTAGAGATGCAATTATGATATTCGGTGTTTAAATAACCAGAAAATTCAGCGAGACTTGTATTACATCACAGACCGAAGGTGAAGTATCTTGTTTTTAACAAAATTTTGATAAGTTCAGAAACTACCATGAATATAAAGATTTTGCAGAACGTGATTACATAAAATATAATCTTGAATAAAAACTAGAATGTATCAAAAAGGGCTGATGATATTAATATCCCGAAAAGCCAATGTACATTAAAACTGAAAATATAGCTCGAAAAGAGCCGATTAGAAAGTTTAAAGTAGAAAGCAAAAAGCGTAAAGCAAAAAGTTTAAATCAAAAGTCAAAATTTATAAGTTAAATACAAATTAAGCTTTAACCTTTCATATTTAAGCTTTTGGCTTAATTTAGAGTGTTTTAATTTCAGTTACTAGCTTTTGAAGTACTGACTTTGCATCTCCAAAAAGCATAGAAGATTTAGGCTGAAAGAAAAGTTCATTTTCAATACCAGCATAACCAGGGTTCATACTTCTTTTATTGATAATCACTAGTTTAGAGAGCTCCACATCTAAAACCGGCATTCCATAAATAGGAGATCCAGGATCTGTTTTTGCAGCAGGATTGACTACATCATTTGCTCCTAATATCAAAACCACATCTGTTATTGGAAACTCCTCATTGGCCTGTTCCATTTCAAGCAATCTGCCGTAATCTACATCGGCTTCGGCTAATAGAACATTCATATGACCAGGCATCCGACCAGCAACAGGGTGGATTGCATAATTAACTTCGACTCCCTTATCAATAAGTAACTTTTCAAGTTCGTGACATACATGTTGTGCCTGTGCAACAGCAAGACCATATCCGGGTACAATCATTACCCGCTTTGCATAACTCATCACTACTGCAGAGTCGCTGATGCTTATTTCTTTGTATGCACCCTGCTCTTTACCAGATGAACTAGCAGAAGATCCACCAAAAGAACCAATCAATACGTTACTTAAAGGACGATTCATCGCCTTACACATCAGAATAGTTAAAATAGTGCCTGCAGAACCAACCAAAATACCCCCGGTTAACATAACCGGATTATCATATAGAAAACCTCCGAAGGCAGCTGCTACACCAGTAAATGAATTCAATAATGAAATAACAACAGGCATGTCTGCTCCTCCAATAGGGAAAACGAAAAAGAGGCCGTAAACAATCGATAATACAAAAACAACATAGAAAAGTGTGCTGGCTGCTGTATCAAGTGTAATGATCAAATAAGCAGAAAGGGCGATTATTACTCCGAAAATAACAAGGTTGATGATGTGCTGCCCATTGAATGAAAAATCTTTAACTTTTCCGTTTAGTTTGCCCCAGGCAACCATACTTCCAGAAAATGAAACGGTTCCAATAATTAATCCTGCAAATATTATAAGTAATGTTCCGCGATCGGCAGTTGCCCCAGATTGAACGAGATGTGAAATATGATCAAACTCAACTATAGAAATTAAAGCAGCACAGGCCCCTCCCATTCCGTTAAACAAACTCACCATCTCAGGCATTGCCGTCATTTTTACTCTTTTAGCAGCAATAGTGCCTAAAATTGTACCTATGATTAAAGCTGAAAAGATCCAGCTATAGTTCCCTAACTTCAGACCTTGTTCTTGATATAGAAAAATTGTACCTAAAATAGAAACAGCCATACCGGCTGCAGCAATAAGATTACCTTGTCTTGCACTCTCCGGATGGCTTAACATCTTTAACCCGATAATAAAGGTTACGGAACCGATAAGGTAACAAATGATCAATATATTTAATTCCATTGTACTATATTTCTGAATTTGATAAGTTTAACTAAAACTGAATTGCTATGAATCAATTATTATTATTTTTTCTTTTTAAACATTTCTAGCATGCGATCTGTTACTACAAATCCACCCACAACATTTAAGGTGCCAAGTATTACTGCCAAAAATCCAAGTATGAGTGCAAGGAGGTTATCTGATTCGGCTTTGCCCATCACAATAATTGCCCCAATGATTACAACACCATGTATTGCATTTGCTCCACTCATTAAAGGTGTATGCAGAACACTGGGAACTCTACCAATTACTTCAATTCCTAGAAAAACACTTAAAATGACAATGTAAATCATGTCTTGATGCTGGCCAAGCCAGTTGAATATCTCATTCATAAATTATTTTTTATTTATTTTTTCGAGTTTAGGCCAACTTTAAAACTTAAAACCTACAACTTAAATCCTACAACTTAAAACTTACTACTTAAAACTTACTACTTATTCCCTGTCAATTCCTTAACTCTGTCATTACATACTTCACCATTGTAAGTAATACAGGTACCTTTTACTAAATCATCTTCAAAATTTAAATTTAATTGTCCTTCCTTTCCGATTATCAATTGAAGGAAGTTTAGAATATTTTTGCCATATAATTTACTTGCATCGGATGGCATGCTTCCCTGTAAATTTGAATTTCCAATGATGGTTACATTTTTATAAACAACTGTCTCAAGGTCTTTAGTCCTGGTGGTATTACCTCCAGTAATTGAAGCGAGATCGATTATCAGAGAACCTGGTTTCATATTATCCAAAATGCTGTCTGGCAAAAGAATTGGGGCTTTTTTGCCAGGAATCTGAGCGGTAGTAATGATTACATCTGCTTTAGATGCTACCTCTGCAATCCTTGCTTGTTGTTTCTGTTTATATTCCTCGGTTTGATCAACTGCATATCCTCCCGCTTTTGAAGCATCCAAAGCACCTTCCACTTCAATAAACTTGGCACCTAAGCTCATCACTTCTTCTTTAACTGCCGGACGGGTATCAAATACTTCAACAACTGCTCCCAAACGCTTGGCAGTTGCAATAGCCTGAAGTCCTGCAACTCCTGCACCAAGTATCATCACTTTTGCCGGGGCAATACTTCCAGCTGCAGTCATGAACATAGGGAAATACTTAGGAAGTTGCATCGCGGCCAAAATTACAGCTTTATAACCAGCAATATTTGCCTGAGAGCTCAATATGTCCATACTTTGAGCTCTGGTTGTACGCGGCAGCATATCCATACTAAAAGTTGTAAATCCAATCTCCGCCCATTTTTTAATCATTTCAAAATGAGTAAGTGGATTAAAAACGCCCAAAATAACTGCAGATTTATTTGCCTTTCCAAGATCATTTTCAGTTAATGGATGGATACTTAATAGAATATCTGCCTTTTTAAGAATATTATCTCTGGAATCGATTTCAGCTCCTTGCTCAGCATAAAGTGTATCGGGTGCAAATGCATTAGCCCCGCAATTACTTTCAGCTAGTACAATTATATTTTGTTTCTTCAGGACTGAAATATGTTCTGGAATTAAAGAAACCCGTTTTTCCGGGTTGGGCTCAAGTAAAATACCAATAGTCATGAATTCTTTGAATATTATATAAATGATAGTGTCCCAAAATAGAAAAAAAAATTAGCTATTTAGAACGTACTATTAAAAAAATATAAAAAAATCGCTTGGATAAAATATTCCTATTGATTAAATAAATAGAACACTGAATTCATTTATTGAAATAAAATTTGCGCTTAATAAACTATATTTGCGCCCTAAATGAAGTATATACGTAACTTTTGCATAATTGCTCACATTGATCATGGTAAAAGCACTTTAGCTGACCGTCTTCTTGAGTATACCAATACAATCACGCAGCGTGAGTCTCAGGCCCAATTGCTGGATGATATGGATTTGGAACGCGAGCGTGGAATCACCATTAAGAGCCATGCTATTCAAATGGATTATATTCAAGACGGACAAGCTTATGTTCTTAACTTAATTGACACACCAGGACATGTTGATTTTTCTTATGAAGTTTCACGATCTATAGCAGCCTGTGAAGGTGCTCTATTGATAGTAGATGCTTCTCAGGGAATACAAGCCCAGACCATATCGAACTTATACCTTGCACTTGAGCATGATCTTGAGATTATTCCAATTTTAAACAAAATGGATCTTCCGGGTGCTATGCCAGAAGAAGTTAAAGATCAGATCATAGAGTTGATCGGTTGTAAAAGAGAAGAAATTATCCCAGCTTCCGGTAAAACCGGACTTGGAATAGATAGTATTTTAAGAGCGATTGTTGAACGCGTTCCTGCCCCAAAAGGAAATCCCGACGGAGAATTACAAGCACTAATATTTGACTCTGTTTTTAATTCATTCAGGGGTATCATCGCATATTACAAGGTACTGAACGGAGAAATCCGTAAAGGTGATAAAGTAAAGTTCGTTGCAACTGACAAGGATTATATCGCTGAGGAGGTAGGTACCTTAAAACTAACTCAAAAACCAAAAGAGGTAATTAAAACTGGTGATGTAGGTTATATAATTTCAGGTATAAAAGAAGCGCGTGAAGTAAAGGTTGGAGATACAATAACTCATAAAGATAAGCCTAGCTCAGAACCAATTAAAGGTTTTGAGGAAGTTAAGCCTATGGTATTTGCCGGAATTTATCCGGTTGACACAGACGAATATGAGGAACTTCGTGAAAGTATGCACAAACTGCAGCTCAATGATGCATCAATAGTATTTGAGCCCGAATCATCCGCAGCATTAGGATTTGGTTTCCGCTGCGGATTTCTGGGAATGCTTCACATGGAAATAATTCAGGAGCGACTGGAACGAGAATTTGATATGACAGTTATAACAACTGTGCCTAACGTTTCTTATAAAGCATTCACTTCAAAGGGTATAGAGATTGATGTACATAATCCATCTGATCTACCTGATCCGAGTAAACTTGAACATGTAGAGGAGCCGTATATCAAGGCAAATATTATCACTAAATCAGAATTTGTAGGTCCTATCATGTCGCTCTGTAT
>JBIIRT010000114.1:0-8482 GCA_044341405.1 Daejeonella sp.
AAACTTTGCAGCTTTATCAATTCCGGGTGTGAAAGTACCCCTGCCTTCCATTTCATCAGAAGAAAGTGTTTTTATTAAGCGGGAAACATCAGCTTCCTTAATTAATTGCTCGGGTTTTTGAACTGCGCAACAGGACAGAAATAAAAAGGCAAAAATAGCTATGTATAAATTTTTCATGAATCTATTCAATTGATATTCAATAATTTATAAAATTTGAACAAAATTTAATTTGTAAAGATTCTCGAAGGTAAGTCAAAAAGCTGAAAATGGATAGAAAAATGGGGAAAATGAGACCTTTACGGTGAATGCACCGACCAGAGGAGAAATAAGAAAGAGTCTGAAGACTCTTAATTCATTTATAAATCCGTAGAGCGCTGCGCTAACTAAACGGACAGAAGCGACAGAAGCATCTTTATAATTTAACGCGAGTCTCAAATTAAAAAATGAATACAATCTGTTTTAATATTTCATAAATCCGTAACTTTATCTTTATTTATATGCTATGAATGAAATAACAGTACAGGGCCTAAAAAAGATGATCGACAACAAGGAAGATTTCCAGTTGATTGATGTTCGCGAAACTTTCGAATATGAAATGTCCAATCTGAACGGTTTGAATATACCACTAGCGGGTGTTATTCTTGAGGCTTCAAAGATCAGTAAGGATAAACCTGTTATCATCCAATGTCGTAGCGGTGCACGAAGTGCTGCAGCTTTGAATCAGCTTGAACAGCAATTGGGATATACCAACCTATCTAATTTAAAAGGTGGAATTCTGGCTTGGAAAGCAGAGTACGAGCCAGATTTGCAAGTATATTAATCCAATATGCTTAAAAAAGTCTTATTAAACATCTTTTTGAATGTGGCTATCATAGTTTTGGTAATGTGTATTGCCTGGGCAGTAAAAAACTCATTCTATCTCTATTTATTCGGGGGAATACCACCACTTGCCATGCTGATTTATTTAAAATTCAAGCTAGTTAAAAGCGTCAGGAGTTTGACCAGAAAAACTGAAAAGTAAACCGTTTTTACTCAGGGCTTGATCAGTCCTAATCCCGGAATATCAGACAATATCCATTTCCCATCTTTAAATTCAGGGTCTTTATAAGGATTATTACTTGTTAAAAATGGTCCGTCGAGATCTGCCCAATCACATAATGGAGCAAGAGCCGCAGCAGCAAGAGTTCCGCAGCTTGTCTCACTCATACAACCAATCATGGTCTTCAGGCCCAATTCTTTAGCCTTCATAATTATGCGATAACCTTCGTGCATACCCGCACTTTTCATCAGCTTCATGTTAATGCCATGATAAACTCCTTTAGCTTTTTCAACATCGGCAAAACGTTGAACAGATTCATCGCCTACAATTGCAACAGGGCTCCTTTCTGTGATCCAGGCATTTGAATCAGGATCATCTTTTGACATAGGCTGCTCGATCAAAACTACTCCCTGCTCATACAACCATAATACCATATCCAGACCCTGCTGCCTGTCTGTCCATCCCTGATTCGCATCTACATACAATGGTTTATCGCTTGCTGAACGTATGGTATTGATCAATTCCTTATCGTTATCTCTTCCCAATTTTACTTTAATAATATGGCAATTTTCCCCCTCTTTAATTTTGCGAAGCAAAACTTCAGGCGTGTCGATACCAAGCGTATAGGAAGTTGGGGGCATTTTAGACGGGTCAGTACCAAAGTATTTATAACATGCTTTTTGTTCAATCTTTCCCTGAAGATCATGTAAAGCAATATCTATAGCCGCTTTAATATTGGGGTTTCCGGGAGCTAGGCTATCCAGATAAGCAATCAGTTCATCAAAATCAAAAGGAGGCTTGAGCCATGAAAGATCAACTTTCGCCATGAAAGCATTTGCGGTTTCGATACTCTCGCCCATATAAGGTACCATCGAAGCTTCTCCAAAACCTATAAAACCCTCATAGCTGATTTCCGTCAACATGATTGGGGTAGAAGTACGCGAAAATTTGGCAATTGTGAAAGGATGCCTCAGGTTGAGTTCGAAGGGTTTATAGCTGATCTTCATATTTTTAAGATAAGAAAACGAATTAACAAAAAATAAAGGCAGAAATAGGTAAATCCGGGATAAAATTTATAGAATTAAAATCCGAAATAGAGTGGTCATTAAACTACAGATTGGTAAATTTATAAAGGCTAATAATTAAAAATAATCCGAATACATGGAAAAGATAAAAATATCAAGCGCACAGTTTGAGAACAAAAGTGGGGATAAAGTTTATAATTTATCAGTCATTGAAAAGCTCGCTAAAGAAGCCTCTTCAGCAGGATCAAAGGCAATTGCGTTTCACGAATGTTCAATTACCGGATATACATTTGCCCGAAACCTTTCTAAGGAACAATTACTTGATATTGCTGAGCTCATTCCCGATGGACCAAGCATAATTCGTTTGACAGAAATAGCAGAAAAATACGATATAACAATTCTGGCAGGGCTTTTTGAGAAAGATACAGAAGGAAATTTATTCAAAGCCTATGTCTGCGTAGATAAAACCGGCTTGATTGCAAAGCATAGAAAATTACACCCCTTTATTAATCCGCATTTAAATCCGGGTAATAGCTATACCATATTCGACTTGCATGGATGGAAATGTGGCATACTGATTTGTTATGATAATAATGTGATTGAAAATGTGAGGGCTACCGTTTTGTTGGGAGCAGATATCATTTTTATGCCACATGTTACTATGTGCACTCCTTCCACCCGCCCAGGTGCTGGTTTTGTTGATCCTCAATTATGGCACAATCGCGAAAATGACCCTAGCTCACTCCGGCTTGAATTTGATAGTATGAAGGGCAGGGCATGGTTGATGAAATGGCTACCCTCAAGAGCATATGACAATGGAATCTACGTTGTGTTTTCCAATCCCATTGGAATGGATGATGATCAGCTCAAAAATGGTTGTTCAATGATTATCGACCCATTCGGGGATATTCTGGCTGAATGCAGAACCTTTGAAGATTCTCTGGTAAGTACAACGCTATTGCCTGAGAAACTTAAACAAGCCGGTGGTTATCGTTATACTAAGGCCAGAAGACCCGACCTATACCGAGACATTCTGAACATGGAACATAAGCCGGAATTGAATATTGTATGGCTAAATTCACAAGATAAAAATACAAATGCCTAAAGAGTTTTAACAACTCACTTATTTCCGGATACTTTTAAATACGAGATCTTCAATATATTCAACTACCAGTTGCTCATTTTTGCTTGCCCCAAAATCCGTTAATGAAGGAAGGTGATGCATAAAAAATACCTGTAAATGAGACATTTCAATAATCGTACTGGCGAGGGAGCGGGGGTGCGTGTATTCAGAATTATACTCAAGGATGATTTTAGAAATTACAGAGCAAAGATCCTTATAAGGTTTGAATAACCTGTCCTTATTATCATCCGAGACATGTTTTGTAAGATATGCCTTTGAGCCTTCGGCAATTATGATCTGATGCAAAAGACTCTCATTAACGTAAATCGTACTGTCATCATCAACAACATTTGCTGCCAATAGCTGAATCAGCTTTTTCAATTTAATGGTAGGGTCATTAATGTTATTAAGGTGGAAAGTAACCCTGAATTCAAGCCAGCTCCAATACCATGCAGTAAGGTAAATCAGTATGCGATGCTTATTTTCAAAATATCTGTAAATACTTGCTTCTGTAGAACCTATCTCCTCTGCTAACTTTTTAAAAGTAAAAGATTCGAACCCATTCTCCTGAATCAACTGAATGCTGCGCTGAATTATTTTTCTCCCCAGCATTGTTTGCTCAGGATTACGAACAAATAATTTTTCGTTCATCTTTAATTGTACCTGTAACTCCATCAATCTGAGCGTATAGTCTTAATGTAAATTCCTAATTCTAATGCAGCATTACAAAGCTATATAAAAGTTTTACAATAAAAAGAGATAGTAATGCTATTAATTTAAATATTGATACTATCTTTGAAGCATAAACTAAACAGAAGATTTAAAAATGGAATCAGGAAACATGTTTAAAGAAATTAAAAGTGATTTACCGGCTAGTATAGTAGTATTTTTTGTTGCGCTACCACTATGCCTTGGTATCGCACTTGCTTCAGGCGCGCCACTTTTTTCCGGAATTATTGCAGGCATTGTAGGTGGAATTATAGTTGGAATTGCCAGTGGGTCACCACTTGGTGTGAGTGGGCCTGCTGCAGGACTTGCAGTTATTGTTCTCACTTCAATAGCTACATTGGGTTCTTGGCCGGCATTTCTACTCTCTGTGGTCATTGCAGGTATATTACAGCTTGCTATGGGTTTTGCGAAAGCCGGATTCATTGCATATTTCTTTCCAACATCTGTTATAAAGGGAATGCTCACAGGTATTGGTTTGCTGATAATTTTGAAGCAGATACCGCATGCCCTGGGATACGACAAAGATGTAGAAGGCGATGATGCTTTCATGCAGGCAGACGGGGAGAACACTTTCAGTGCAATCAATACAGCATTTGAATTATTGACGCCAGGTGCAGTATTGATTGCAACTATTTCAATTGCACTGTTAATCTTATGGGATGTAGTCTTAACCAAAAAACACAAGATTTTTCAACTAATACAGGGGCCAATTGTTGTAGTATTCCTGGGAATTCTAATGAATTATCTGTTCCAAAATGGAATTCTAAATTTTTCTTTGGCAGCTGATCAGGTAGTTCAGCTTCCGGTAGCCCAAAATCTAACACAATTCTTTACACAATTTACCTTTCCTGATTTTACCCAACTCAGCAATCCGGAGATTTACAAGATTGCAATAGTTTTAGCGATCGTAGCGAGCCTTGAAACCTTGCTTTGTGTAGAAGCTACAGATAAACTTGACCCGGATAAACGGATAACACCGACAAACAGAGAATTAAAAGCACAGGGATTAGGTAATATTATTTCAGGATTAATTGGAGGATTGCCTGTTACCCAGGTAATCGTACGGAGTTCCGCAAATATCTCATTTGGTGGAAAAACAAAAATATCAGCAATACTACATGGTATTTTTTTATTGATAAGTGCAATTACAATTGCCGGCTTGCTAAATATGATTCCACTAGCAAGTTTAGCAGCAATATTGATTATGGTTGGCTATAAACTAGCTAAACCCGAACTTTTTAAGCAAATGTATACGTTGGGATGGGAACAATTTGTTCCGTTCATGGCAACCATAATTGCAATTTTATTAACCGATCTTCTGATGGGAATTACCATAGGAATGATGTTTGGTATATTCTATACGTTGAAACATAGTTACCGGAATTCGCATCATCTAAAAACCAGCATCAACAAAACGGATGGTATGCAGGTATACCATATGGAGTTGGCAGAGGAGGTTTCATTCTTTAACAAAGCAAGTGTGCTGCAGGCTCTAGATGGAATTCCGGAAAATTCGAAAGTAATTATCGATTGCACAAAATCTAAATCGATTGCACATGATGTTATTGAGCTGATTGTTAACTATCGGACACATGCAAAAACCAAAAATATACAAGTAGAAACAGTCAACTTTATAGAACCTTAGAACTCAGGATAAAAATGAAAACATTAACTAAAGAATTACAGCAAGCCATTTCACCGGCTAAAGCCCTGAAACTATTGACAGACGGCAATCAGCGCTTTGTAAATAACCTTAAAGTAAACCGAAATTTACTTCAGCAAGCTAATGAAACTTCAGACGGACAACACCCATTTGCAGTTATCCTGAGTTGTATTGATTCACGGACATCGGCAGAGTTGATCTTTGATCAGGGTTTGGGAGATGTTTTTAGTGTTCGGATTGCAGGAAATATTCTGAATGAGGATATTTTAGGGAGTATGGAGTTTGGATGTAAAGTTGCCGGGTCAAAAATCATCGTTGTACTAGGTCATACTAAATGTGGCGCTGTTAAGGGGGCCTGTGATCATGTCGAAATGGGAAATCTAACCGCACTATTAACTAAAATCAGACCTGCAGTAGATGATGAAAATACGGTTACAACTGATCGAAACTCCTCCAATTCGGAATTTGTTGAGAAGGTTTCCGCAATTAATGTAAAGCGCACTGTAAAAGCAATAATGGAAAGAAGTCCGATTCTCAAAGAAATGATCGAAGCCGGAGAGATTGGAATTGTAGGCGGAACACATGATATAAATACAGGAATAGTTGAATTTTACAAGGATACACAGATCATCAATTAATCTTTTCTCATTTAGAACTAGGGGTGAATTCGGTAATCTGTACCAGATTCACCCCTAGTTTTTTGACGTAAAACTCATTTTAATGGAATTTACATCAAACCAATTTTCCTAAAAAAACAGCATGAAAAAACTAGTTTTTGTTGCCATATTTAGCCTTTTAGCGTTCAGTTCATTTTCTCAAAATACCAGAATAACTGATCCCAACACGATTGGCTGGCTGGCTTATACGGGAACTATTAAATTGAATCAAAAATGGGGTATTCATACTGAACTACAACTTAGAAGGGATCGTCTGGTTTCTAAACCTCAGCAAAATCTTTACAGAACAGGAATTAACTTTTCACTTAATAATAAGATCAGTTTTCGGGCAGGCTACGCCCTTGCTGAAACTTATAACTATGGTGATATCCCACTCAACAACTTGGGGAAACAGTTCACCGAACACCGGATTTTTCAGATGGCTACTCTAAATGATAAATCCGGAATTTTTGAATTCAGTCATCGTTTCATGCTTGAACAACGGTGGATTGGAAGATATTCAAGCCTTTCACTAAGCAAAGAAGATGAGTTTGTGTATTGGAACAGATTAAGATATATGTTCAGAACCAATATTCCACTTAAAGGCAAAACCATTTCTGATAAAACTCCATATCTGGCAGTTTATGATGAGATTTTAATTGGATTTGGGAAAAATGTCAATGAAAATATATTCGACCAAAACAGGTTAGCTATATTGTTTGGATACAGATTCTCTCCAAAATTGAGAATTGAGGGTGGCTATCTTAATCAGATAGTACAATTATCTAGAGAAGTTAGCGGGCGAAACGTCTTTCAGGATAATAAGGGAATTCTTATCAGTACTGCGTTAAACTTTTAAATAAAGACACTACCCCGACTCTTATAAATGCCAGGGCAGAAAAACTGAGGGCCCAATTTCAATAAACATCCAAGATGAAGGCATGGATTAAGGACCAAAACAAAAAATGGTTATTCGCTTTTCAAATGAGATCAGAAATTTTTACGATTCGAAAACTAATTCCAGAAATAAAATAAGCGGGTTTACTACCTTTGCCGAACATGGCAATTAAATTGTACAAACCCTTCGAACGATTAAATTTCAGTAAACAATATTGCTTCCTGAGCGGCGAAAAACTTCAATCGGCAGAAGAAGAAATCACTGTATTTCCACTTTGGCTGATGCAGGAATATGATCTTCAGGATAAGCCATTTAAACTTCTTGATGAAAGTATGTCGACTTACAGCGACATGAAACTACCCTGCACTGGGGTAATCTATGAGCAGAATATTGAGCCTTTAGAAAAAGAAATAAAAACTGCCTTTTTAGAGGGATATGATTCAGTAATAAAAATTCCGGAATTAAGATTGTTTCAATGGATTGCCAAAATAGTTTATGGCGTTTTATTCAATGAAATCCGCATCGGGATGATGCAGCAGAAAGCTAAGAACGAAGAGTTTATCCTCTCTCAATCCCTGATTCATAAGTTTAGTAACCTTCACATTATGCTTCAGTCTTTGATTGAGCCCATAATATTTGAAGGGAATAACCCCTGGAGCCTGCGTGTATTCAAGCTTGAAAGCAGCAAAGACCTTTTCAATTACAGAGATGAAATTAATACGTTAACATTCTCATTGGGAATGAAAGATTTTGGAATCATTGCCTGCCTACAGGATAATGGCACAAATGCAATATATCACAAAGAAATTCTTTCAAAACTGATCGGAAAATCTGTACACCCTGCGCAATTAGAAGAGGTATTCGCTCGTTTTTTCTATTCCAACTATTTATTCAACCGCTTACCTGAGTATACAATTTTACCAACCGAAGAGGCGATATATGTTGAAGCTTTACCATTAAGGGGGATGAGCAATAAACCACTTTTTGATTTCTGGCAAAATAAAATCTATGCACAGGTTTTGGAAAATTTTTGGAAACCCTGGGGGATTCTATTATTCGAGATTTTAAAAGACCCCGAGAATCCTGTAAGCTTTCTATTGAATAAAAACCAGGAGCTTATTTCTGCTTCTTCCGTTGATTTACCTAGCTAAGTTCATCAATCAATTTTGATAAATTTTATTTCTGAGAGAATCAGGAAATCAGTAGTGTCCGGGGAAATTGAAATTGTTAAATAAAAGATCAAATTCTTAACTCATAATTATTCTCTCTACTTTTCCTGCAGCAGAAAAGTAGCAAAATGCCGCCGCTGCACCTGATGCTATAAAAGTTAATGCTTTGGCCTGGACTGT
>JBIIRT010000115.1:0-8429 GCA_044341405.1 Daejeonella sp.
TCTTAGGTACCATGCCTCCCTCTCCTTTGGAGAGGGTTGGGGTGAGGCTACTTATTGTCAGGATTAGGATTCAAGGATTAATGGATTAGAGGATTTCTTAGGTACCATACCCCCTCTCCTTTGGAGAGGGTTGGGGTGAGGCTACTCATTGTCAGGATTAGGATTCAAGGATTAATGGATTAGAGGATTTCTTAGGCAACATACCTCCCTCTCCTTTGGAGAGGGTTGGGGTGAGGCTACTCATTATCAGGATTAGGATTCAAGGATTAATGGATTAGAGGATTTCTTAGGTAACATGCCTCCCTCTCCTTTGGAGAGGGTCGGGCTGAGGCTACTTATTGTCAGGATTAGGATTCAAGGATTAATGGATTAGAGGATTTCTTAGGCACCATGCCTCCCTCTCCTTTGGAGAGGGTTGGGGTGAGGCTACTCATTGTCAGGATTAGGATTCAAGGATTAATGGATTAGAGGATTTCTTAGGCAACATGCCTCCCTCTCCTTTGGAGAGGGTCGGGCTGAGGCTCCCCAACCCTAAAGCGCTCATTTTCAGTAAATAGCTTTCTACTTTGTTGTGACAATAAAGCATCAGATAAGCCGTATATTTGCATTTCTTAATTAAAACGCCTATCGCATTAGTTTACTCCATAAAATTTTAAACAATTAATCATTAAGAAACACGTTTAAAGTCATTAACCAGAGAAATTTATGAAGAAACATTCTTTACGGGCAATTTTCGCTTTATTATTAATCACCACAATACCTGCAATTAGTTGGGTTTCAGCAACTCATTCGCACTTGAAATTTTTTAATTCAACTAGTGAGCATAGTGCCAAAAAATCAATACCTGTTATAAGCAGCAATAATTCAAGTAACGAACTATTTGTACAGCATGTAAATGCTGTTTATGAACAAGCAGAATTAGCTAAAAACGGTTTAGATCAGGAAGTATTTAAAAAAGCTTTAATCGGCTATTATAATCTCAAGAAAACACAATTGCTTTCTGCACAAAAAGAGGTAATAACCATCATCGATTTCAGTAAAAAAAGTAGTCAGAAAAGATTATGGATAGTAGATCTCCTAAATAACAAACTTTTATTTCACACGCTTGTGGCTCATGGTCAAGGTAGCGGAATGGATATAGCGACAAATTTCTCCAACCAGCCCAATTCGCACCAAAGCAGCCTTGGGTTTTATGTAACCAGTGATACTTACCAAGGGAAACACGGACTTTCCATGCGTCTTGAAGGAATGGATAAAGGTTTCAACACCAATGCAATGTCACGAGCGGTTGTGGTGCATGGAGCTGATTACGTGAGTGAATCTTTTGTGAAAACTCATGGACGCTTAGGCAGAAGCCACGGTTGTCCTGCTTTACCTACAGATTTAACAAAAACTATCATCAATGTAATCAAAGGTCAGACCTGTATGTTTATTAATGGTCCGACAGAAAAATATAATTCCAATTTCCTAAATCAAAATATCGCTGTATCGAACTTTATTTCAACAAGAAATACAGTACAGGCAAGTATTTAATTCAGCCCCAAATAAAAAGGGAGATTTGATCAATCAATTCTCCCTTTTGCTTTTATATCTTTGTCTGGTATGATGCAAAAACTGGAAGATTTCCTGCTTAAACATCCAGGAAAAGTATTCTTATTCCTGATCTTACTTTCCATACCTGCCTTTTTTATCAATCTCGGACTTTTAGCATTGTTTGCTGATGAACCTACACGTGCAAATGTTGCACTCGAAATGATTCTCAGTAAAAATTATGCTTTACCTACAATAGGGGCAGAATATTATTATAATAAACCTCCCCTCTACAACTGGATTCTAGCCGGAATTTATCAGCTGAGCGGTAATTATTCTGAATTTACTACCCGTCTGCCTGCAATCATCCCGATGTTTTTGTTCGCAACCACAATCTACTTCTCAGTCGCTACCTTTCTCAAGGATAAAAGAATAGCAGCAATCAGTGGAATTCTTTTTCTGGTGAATGGCAGAATGCTGATATACGATTCTATGCTTGGCCATATTGATATTTTCTACTCGTGGCTAACCTTCAGCTCATTTATGCTGATTTTTTATTTTCTCCAAAAAAAGAATTGGTTTTTACTCTTCTTTATTTCTTATCTGATTACCGCAGTTACTTTCCTTAGCAAAGGACTTCCATCCATTGTTTTTCAAGGTTTTACTCTGATATCAATACTTGCCTACACCAAGAATTTTAAAAAACTTTGGAGTTGGCAGCATATTTTCAGCGGACTAATTTGCGTGTTGATTATTGCAGCTTATTTCTGGAATTATTATCAGTACAATCCTGATCTTCAAGGATATTTAAGTACCATCTGGGATCAAAGTAGTCAGAGAACAGCTTCAGAATTTAGCCTGAAAGAAAGCTTTTTACATATCATACAATTCCCATTTGAACATATCGGGCATCTATTTCCCGCCAGTCTGCTATTGCTTTTTTGTTTCCACAAGAACTTTTTGAGCGGAATCAAAAACAATCGCTTTTTATCGTTTATAACCATCGTTTTCCTTGCAAATATTTGGGTTTATTGGCTATCACCACAAACCAGACCCAGATATTTGTTAATGCTCTACCCGCTTCTATTCATTATCTGGAGCCATGCTTATTTCAGCTTTCGTGAAAAATTACCAGTACTTAATGTCATTTTTAACAGAATAATTCTGTTGCTGGCAGCAATGGTAACATTGTGCATTCCGGGGGCTCTTTTTTTCGATCTTCAGAATTATGTTCCCTTACTCCTACCCAAGGTACTTGGATTAACTTGTGCCGGAGCATTGATATCTTACAGCATTTACAGATTAAAAAGTGAAAAAATCTTCGCATTCATTGCCCTATTGATCGTAGTCAGATTTGCATTCAGCTGGTTTGTAATTCCACAACGGTTTGAACGCCTCGATGATCGTCAATTCATTAATGCAGCCATTGAAATTGGTGATATTTCCAAAAATCAGGAATTTTACCTCTATCAGTATCATCCCAAAGAGCTGGATATTCCATATCATCACAAACTTATATTTTACATTCAGCGCAGCAGGATGCAGCAGGTGAAATTTACTGAATCGCTTAGTAAGCCAGGTTATTATTTTACCTTTGACAGGGATTTGGACAATCAAAAAGCAACATTGATAAAAACATACCGAAACCTCAAACTCTACCAGGTAAAATGAGAGAACTATCTGTTGTAATCACCGTTCTAAACGAACATGATAATATCGTACCGCTAATTGGTGCACTACAAAATGCATTGAACGGAATTGATTACGAAGTGATTTTTGTTGATGATGGCTCAAATGATGGAACGCAAAAACAAATTCGGGAGCATGCAGATGATCGGATCAAACTGATTGAATTAAGAAAAAACTACGGACAAAGCACTGCAATGACAGCTGGCATTGATCATTCGGAAGGGACTTACATTGCTTTAATTGATGGAGATCTTCAAAATGACCCTACAGATATCCCCTTTATGCTTCAAAAAATGAAAGATGAAGACTGGGATGTTGTTGCCGGAAACAGAGCGAACCGGCAGGATGGAGTGTTTCTGCGCAAGATTCCATCGAAAATTGCTAATGCGATAATCCGCAGGATGACAGGGGTTTATATCAAAGATTATGGTTGTACCTTAAAGGTTTTTAAGCGCGAAATTGCCGAAGATTTAGGCATTTACGGAGAATTACACCGATTTATTCCTGTGCTCGCCAAATTACAGGGAGCAAGTATCACACAGGTTGATGTAAAGCATCATGCACGCATTCATGGAACATCTAAATACGGACTCAATCGTACTTTCAAAGTGATGGCCGACTTGATTACGATGGTTTTCTTCCGAAAATATATTCAAAAACCAATGCACCTATTTGGTAGCTTAGGATTCATTTCACTGGGACTCGGAATTTTAATTAATACCTATCTCCTTATTTTAAAACTGATGGGTCAGGATATTTGGGGTAAACCCATTCTGATTTTAGGCCTGATTTTTTTATTGGGTGGAATTCAACTGATAACATTCGGAATTTTAGCAGAAATTAATGTGCGCACTTATTTTGAAGGCACCAACAGAAAAACATACCAGGTAAGACGAATTTTCAATGGAAAAAAAGAAGATCTGGAACGTCCTTAAGACCCTGTTAAAAATTTCAATAACGGGGCTTTCTTTATATCTGGTATCAAGAAAAGTTGAATTCAACGATCTTAAAGATGCCTTTGAGAAGTCTAACCCCATATTTTTATTTTTAGCTTTCATTGCATTTGTCATTTCCCAGCTGATCTCTTCATCACGTTTGAATACATTTTTTAAGGGCATCGGACTGAAGATTTCGGAAACCTACAACTTCAAAATCTATTTACTTGGCATGTTCTACAACCTTTTTCTTCCAGGAGGGATTGGCGGGGATGGCTACAAAATATTTCTGCTTAGGAAAAAATTCGAGATCAAAGGACGTAGATTACTTCAGGCAATATTTTTCGACAGACTGAGTGGTCTATGGGCACTGGGACTAATTAATGCCACATTGGTCATCTTTATCCCTTACCTGGGTGTACCAAACTGGGTTCCAGTATTGGTGGTAGCAATTGGAACGATTGCCTACTATATGATCATGAGAAAATTTTTCAGTGATTACAGCGAGTATTTTGTGCTGTCGCATATAAAAGCACTGATGGTACAATCCATGCAGGTTATTTCAGTAATACTGATCTTATACGCCTTGAATTTTGAAGGAAAATTCTCACCTTACCTGTTTATGTTCCTGGTTTCCTCGCTGGTCGCTATTTTTCCTTTTACTGTTGGCGGACTAGGTGCGAGGGAATTGGTATTTGTTTATGGTGCTCAATATTTTGAAATGGATCAGCATCTGGCGGTCATTATCAGCCTTTTATTCTATTGCATATCTGCATTACTCTCGTTTAGTGGAATCTATTTCGTGTTCAACCCTCAAAAAATCGGTGTCAACAAAATTGATTTGAAATAGGGGATTGAGATGGGAGATTTGAGATATGAGATTTGAGATAGGAGATTTGAGATGGGAGATTTCATACCTAGTTATTGTTTCTGGTTTTGGCTTTCAATAAGGCTAGTTCAATACTTTATTGATTTGCCAGATACCATTCATAGAACGAGATCAAACCCTTTTCAAGACTTGTATCAGGTTGATAGTTCAACAATCTCTTTGCCTTGCTAATATCCGCATAGGTTTTGGGAACGTCACCAGCCTGCTCAGGCTGCCGATCAATTATGGCCTTTTTCCCGCTGATCTTTTCAATGGCGGTAATCAGTTCAGACAATGTTACTGTCTGATGATTTCCAAGATTAATAATCTCAAAATCAGACTGATCATAGGTTATGGCAGCCTCAATTCCCTGGATCGTGTCTTCAACAAAAGTATAATCCCTACTGCTTGAGCCATCCCCAAACACAGGAATTGGATTCCTTTCAGAAATTGCTTTAAAGAACTTATGAATAGCCAAATCTGGGCGTTGTGCCGGACCATAAACTGTGAAAAAACGAAGCGCCAAAAAACGGATTCCATATAAATGACTATACACATGCCCCAGCATTTCACAGGATAATTTAGTTGAAGCATAAGGACTGATGGGTTTCAGCTTTTCATCCTCATTCCATGGAATATTCTCATTGATACCATATACGCTACTTGATGAGGCAAACACAAATTGCATGATCTTCTTTTGTCTGGCAAACTCCAGTAGATTTTGAGTACCGTCAACATTCACCTGCTGATATAAAATCGGGTTCAGGATACTTGGCCTCACTCCTGCTTTAGCGGCAAGATGGATAATCACATCAAAATCACCCAATGCCAGAAGATCATCCATATTGCAGATATCCCCCTCAAAAAAATGAAAATCAGGATGAGAAATAAATGGAGCTAAATTCTTTTCTTTCTGTTCCCTGCTATAGAAATTATCGAAATTATCCAATCCTACAAGCTGATAAATACCACTTTGCAACAATCTGTTAATCAGATTACTTCCAATAAAACCCGCAGCACCCGTAATCAGAATTCGCTTTTTTGTTCTCATTATCAAAGCAAAAATACAAAAATACCCTGTTCATTCTTACAAAAATCAAGCTATCAGTGGAAGAAGGCTTCAAAAAAATTAATAACTTTAAAACATTTGCCCCCCTAACCACTGATGAGTACCTTCAATGATTTTAACAATCCTCAGGTAAAAAAACTACCTGAGCATCTGAAGCAATTTATTGTTGACCAACACTATGAGCACTACACAGCTGTTGACCAGGCAGTATGGCGCTTCGTTATGCATCAGAATTATCATTTTTTAAAGGATATTGCCTACTATCCCTATATACCCGGACTTAAAGCTGCCGGATTGAGTATTGAGAAAATACCCGATCTTCAGGAAATGAATGATGCACTCCAAAAGATTGGATGGGGTGCTGTAACGGTAGATGGCTTCATCCCTCCGCATGCTTTTATGGAATATCAATCCTGCAAAGTATTGGCTATTGCTGCTGATATCAGGCATTTACATCATATTGAATGCACTCCAGCTCCGGATATTATCCAGGAATCAGCCGGGCATGCTCCAATCATAACCGATCCCGATTATCACCAATACCTGAGCTATTTGGGTTCGATTGGTGCAAAAGCGATGTGTTCCTCCAAAGATTTTGAACTGTATGAAGCGATTAGGGAGCTGTCTATCTTAAAAAAAATGCCCGAGCCTGATCCATTGACTTTGAAAAATGCCGAAAAACGAATCTTATTTTGCCAGAAAACCATTGGAGAACCTTCAGAAATGGCATTACTGAGTAGGCTACACGGGTGGACAGTAGAATACGGTATAATTGGAAGCCTCGAGAATCCCAAAATCTATGGAACCAGACTCCTCTCTTCTATTGGAGAAAGTAAGAGCTGCATGGACCCTTCGGTTAAAAAATACCAGTACACCGCAGATGCTGTGAATTTCCCATTTGATGTTACCAAACCACAGCCACAGTTATTTGTAACACCCGACTTCAAAAATCTGACAACGGTGCTGGAGCATTTTGCAAATAACATGGCCTTCAGAAAAGGTGGATCCGAGAGTATTTTAAAAGCTATTGCGTGCAAAAACACCTGTACAGCAGTTTACAGCTCTGGATTGCAGGTCAGTGGAATTTTTTCTGATCTGCGCATGGATAAAAATGATGAATTATTATTCCTGAAAACAAGTGGAAGCACTGCCTTATCTTATGAGAATAAGCAGCTCGAAGCTCATGGCAAATCAATGCACAGCGATGGCTTCTCTTCTCCTGTAGGTCGTTTAAAAAACTTTGACAAGGCGCTTGAGGATGCAAACGAAGATGAGCTTGAAAAATTGGGGATTGTTTGTGGAAAGTGGACTGACTTAAACTTCATTGGAGGTTTAAATCTGAAAGGCATAGTAAGTTCAACTTTGAAACGCAATTCTAAACTGATCCTGATCAGTTTTACTGACTGTACATTAAAAGATGAACAGCAGCATATTTATTTCGACCCATCCTGGGGAGTATACGACATGGCCGTTGGAGAGAAAATTGTTTCGGTTTACAGTGGGGCGGCAGATAAAGATGCTTTTGAAGAAATTCATCCTAAAGCCAAAACTGCAACTTTTCATCCGGAATACACGGAACATCAAAAACGCTACCATGAGTTGTTCAGTCAAGTACGTTTTTGCCGTGAAACAAAGCAGGAATTCAATCATTTAACAGCTATATGGACAGCCTTAAAAAAAGATTTCCGGGATGACTGGCTCTGTGCTATGGAAATTTTAGAGATATTAGAACTTGAAAGTATATTTAAGGATTTAGCACAAGAAATCAGGATACATTTGGAGATGAAAGCTTCCAATGAACCAGAACTAAAAAAACTCATCCAAAATGGCTTTTATCTTATCAGTGAAGCTCATAAGATGTCGGGTATTAAATAAAAAAATGTATGAATATTATTATTAGCGGTGCCAGTAGTGGTGTAGGATTTGAGGCTGTTCTCGAACTAATTGGAAGCGGCAATCATAAGGTAATTGCGCTGGCAAGATCAGAAGATAAATTATACAAATTACAGGAGATTGCTTTAGCCCTGAACCCAGGTTGCATGCTTTATACTGCCAAATTTGATATTGTTCATGATGATTATGAAAATGCACTGATTCCGTTCATTAAAGAGAAGATGGGATCTGTAGATATCCTGATCAACAATGCCGGATCACTTGTTAATAAGCCTTTTATGGAGCTCTCCCAGCATGATTTTGTAGAAATGTTGCAGAACAACCTTTTGGGGCATGTTCAAATGATACAAAGTATTGTGCCGCTGATGACTAAAAAAAGTCATATTGTAAACATTGGTAGTATGGGCGGATTTCAGGGAAGTCAAAAATTCTCAGGCTTAACAGC
>JBIIRT010000028.1:0-29536 GCA_044341405.1 Daejeonella sp.
CATCGGGTTGGCAATTGATAACTGAGAATGAAGAAAAAAGCCATTAAAACCTAGAATACAGAGAAATAAAATTCAAAGAAAGGCAGCTCAAGCAGCCGCAACCTATAACTTAAAACTTATAACTTATAACTTACAACATAAAACCTACAACTTAAGAATGAAAAAAGCCGAAATAAAACTTACCATAGAATTAGACGATCAAAACGTACCTGAAAATATATTATGGGAATCAACTGACTCTCAAAACAAGGAAGCGTTACCTGTTAAATCTATGATGCTTGCCCTATGGGATCACAATTATAAGAACTCACTTCGTATAGACCTTTGGACAAAGGATATGCCGGTTGATGAAATGAAGCGTTTTTTTTATGAGACTCTTCAGACCATGGGTGACAGTTTTTTACGGGCCACGGGAGAAGAAGCAATTGTTGAAGATCTCAGGGATTACTGTGCTCATTTTGCTGAAAAAATGGAGTTAACCGATGGCAATAGCCCTCAATCAGCCCTAAAAGGTTAATTCTAAATTCATGACTTTTAAAAATTACATCGGAATTATTGCTTCGCTCACAGTTATTGTGGGAGGATTAATGCCAATGCTGCATATCCCAATAATAGGAAACTGGAATTACTGGGATTTAGATACTGTATTGGCATCTATTGTGTATTCAATAGCAATTCTATCTTTGATTGCAGCTGCTTCAAACAAAAGAGGTTTACTTCGCTTTTGTGGATGGGTTTTATTATTGGTGTTGATTTTTACTTTTGGAGCAGTTTATTTTAAAGTCAGTAATTATTTCAGTTTCATTCCCTTTAAAAAATTGGCAGCGGTTGCGGGTAAAATGATTCAATATCGATGGATTGGCTGGGCACTAATAGCCTCAGGAGCGATCCTGATGATACTTGTTTCAGGAAAGATTAAAAAAACAAAAATTGGTTGATAATTAGTAAATTGATTAATTATTTGATTAGAATTATTGAACTGAATCTAAAAAGATGAATCAAATTCTTTCCCTTGGCCTATTGCGTGTAATTTTTGCAATCCCATTTGCAGTATTTGGCGTGATGCATCTAATGGCTGCAGACAAAATGCAAGGAATGGTTCCGTCCTTTATTCCCGGCGGCATGATCTGGGTTTACATCACTGGTGTTTTATTGATTCTAGGAGCTGCAGGTTTTGTAATCAACAAATCGGTTCAACTTGCTGGTTACCTTTTGGGGGGATTGATGTTAATTTTCATACTAACAATACATCTTCCCGTGGTAATAGGAGGCGATCAAAATGGCATGGTAAGTTTATTAAAGGATGTTTCGATGATGGCTGGGGCACTATATATTGGAAGTTCCTCATCTAAGTAAAATAGATATTTATACCTTAAAATCTTTCCTAAATTCTGTTATCAAAAATGAATAGTGAAGTTAAAAAACTTGGAAAATCCTTTCGAAACTGGAAATACTTTTTAAATCTTATACCAGTACTTTTGGTCATAGTTGGAAATCTTTCTGGTGGTTGGTTTACACTTTTAAATTTCACCTTCTCTTTTATTTTTCTTGGAATTGCCGAGATATTAGTCCCCGAAGACCGTAGAAATGATGATTTTACAGAGGATAATCTTCCGGAAGTCTTAATGTTTTTATCCGTTGGGGGCCAGATTTTAGCTATTACAAGTCTAGTTTATGGTATTTCAACCGGAATAATAAATGAGTATTGGATACTAGCTGCTGCAATTTCAACTGGTGGATCATCAGGAACTCTAGCCATTGTGGTAGCCCATGAATTAATTCACAAAAAACACAAGGCCTGGAATTTTGCAGGTCGATTTTTATTGTTTACAGCGTTCAACCCCTATTTTTACATCCATCATTTGCGCGTTCATCATAAATATGTTGGGACTGATCATGATCCAGTAACTGCAAAATTCGGAGAAAATTATTATCATTTTGCATTACGCTCCATAAGCGGACAGTTCAAGCAATCTATGGAAATTGAAACAGAGCGCTGCAAGTCGAAAAAACTTGCTCCTTATGGGTTAAACAACTATATAGTTGCTTGTATTTTAGGTTACCTCATAATCATTGCGGTTTGTACGATCATTTGGGGCTGGAATATTTCGGCTGCACTAATACTCCAGGCCATTTTTGCATGCCTGCTACTAGAGTACACTAATTATATTGAACATTATGGTTTGGGAAGGCTCGATAATGAACGCGTAAATGAAAAACATTCCTGGCAGAGTGACAAACTTATTAGCCGCTTTCTGCTTATTGATCTGAGTAGGCATTCGGATCATCATTTTCATGCCTCAAAACCCTTTAACCAACTTTTGTCTTATCCTGAAAGCCCAGTTCTACCAGGTGGCTATGCGAGTATGATTTTACCGGCCTTGATCCCTCCATTGTGGTTTAAACTTGTAAATAAAAGAGTTCCTGAAAATCCTTCTTTAAAAAAAACTGATTCTGCCCTTATCTAGTCTCTCTCGCATTGAGCTTGACGCAACATTGCGGACTTGATCCAATTGTATTTACGGGCTAGAACCAATGTCATTGCGGGCTAGAACCGCAACATTGCGGACTTGATCCAATGTCATTGCGGGCTAGAACCGCAACATTGCGGACTTGAACCAATTGTATTTGCGGACTTGATCCAATGTCATTGCGGGCTAGAACCGCAACATTGCGGACTTGATCCGCAATTACTTTCCAAACGTAATTTCCTTTTGGAAAAGTTTGGAATATTTTCGCTTATCAAACTTGTAGAGTTTTGCTGCTCTGTAAGAAACTCCCTTTTGCTTCTCATCCAATTCTTTAAGGATACCGTAATTCAACATTTTTTTTCTGAAATTCCGTTTGTCCAGTTTCTTATTTAAAATAACTTCATACAAATTCTGAAGCTGCGTTAAAGTAAATTTCTCTGGAAGTAATTCAAATGCAATTGGCTGATAACTTATTTTGTGTCGGATTTTATCAAAACCCTTGGAAAATATCTTTTCATGATCAAATGCCAGTTTAGGTAAGTCGTTTACAGGAATCCAGACAGCTTTTGATGCATAATTACTAACAGGTTTGAGGTCTTTACTGCCACTAAGTCTGATCATTGCATAATAGGAAACAGTGATTACTCTACCCTGTGGATGCCTATTTACATCACCAAAGGTGTAAAATTGATCCATATATATTCCTCTTAGTCCGGTCAACTCATATAAAATACGTTCGGCAGCATGATCAATACTTTCATCCTGCTCCACAATGTAGCCAGGCAAAGCCCACCAATCTTTGAATGGTTCTTCATTTCGCTCTATAAGAAGAATCTTCAATTCTCCCTCATCGAAACCAAATATTACACAATCGATAGAAAAAACTGAATCGAACTTAGGCAGACTTAATCCCAAAATCTAAAATTTAAAAACTAAATATATAAGGTTTAGTTATAAAGTATGAAAAAATATTCAAAAATTACTTAGTGTAATAAATACACACTATATTCGTATGCAATAATCATTATCTGTTGTGTCTGAAATTAGAAAAATAGGCGTTTTTACTTCTGGTGGAGATGCCCCCGGAATGAACGCATGTATCAGAGCCGTTGTTCGGACTTCAGTATTCATGGGTTTAGAGGTAGTTGGCATCCGTAAGGGATATCAGGGAATGCTGGACAATGATTTTTGGGATATGGACGCTCGTTCAGTAGGGAATATTATTCATCTAGGGGGTACCATATTAAAAACTGCCCGCTGTCTGGACTTCCAGACAAATGAAGGAACAGAAAAGGCCTACAAAAACCTTAAAGCAAAAGGAATTGATGCTTTAGTAGCCATAGGTGGTGATGGAACAGCAAGAGGTGCAGAACGTCTTTCTTCACGATTCCAAATACCTGTTATTTGTATCCCAGGAACTATTGACAATGATCTATACGGTTCGGACTTTACTCTTGGATTTGATACAGCAACAAATACAGTTATAGAAGCAATTGATAAGATCAGAGACACTGCAGCATCGCATAACCGATTGTTTTTTGTGGAAGTAATGGGCAGAGATTCAGGGTGCATCGCATTACGCTCAGGAATTGCAGGTGGAGCAGAGGCTGTCCTTTTACCTGAGCGCGAGACTGAAATAGATGAATTGATTGAAAAATTATCTATGGATGCCAGAAATAAAAAAACCTCTAGTATTGTTATTGTGGCAGAAGGAGATAAAAGCGGTGGTGCATATCATCTTGCCAAACTTGTAACAGAAAAATTTGATTTTTACGACGTCAAAGTCACTATATTAGGACACTTGCAACGTGGGGGCAGTCCAAGCAGTTTTGACAGAGTTTTGGCAAGCCGTTTAGGATATGCTGCAGTAAAAGGATTATTATCAGGAGAAAACAGACAAATGGTAGGACTTCGGGGAAATTCTGTTGTTATGACACCACTTTTTGAGGCATTAAATAATACTCAATTCAAGCTTGAAGAAGATCTAATGGAAATGGTAAGTGTATTATCTATTTAATATATGATCGCAGTTGTATATAGCGGATCAAGGCATGCTAATTGGAAATTAGCAGAAAAGGGAACAACAATTTTAGAATTTAAGACCCCTGGAATTAATCCTTTTTTCAACGATGAAAACTGCATTACCCAATTTCTGAATAAGAATATACATCTGATAAATAATGCTGAAAAAATAAAATGGGTTTATTTTTTCGGCGCTGGGGCATCTTCAACCGAGCGTAAGGAAATTGTGGCAAATGCTCTCGGACGATTCTTCAGATTCAGCAAAGTTATTGTTGATCATGACTTGAAAGCTGCAGCACTTGCCGCAAGTGGCGATGAAGCCGGAATACTTGGAATTATAGGGAGTGGTTCTAATGCAGCCTATTTTGACGGAAAAAAAATAATAGAAAATAATTTTGGTTTGGGCTATATACTCGGAGATGAAGGATCTTCCAACTGGCTGGGTCGCAGATTATTAAAATCATATTTAAATGATCTTCTACCTGAAGAAATTGAATTCAAGTTCAAAAAAAAATATGACCTCGACAGGACTCAAATTCTAGATAAAGTTTACAGACAAGCCCAGACTTCTTTATTTTTAAGCTCTTTTACAGATTTTCTGATGGAAAACAAAGAAAATATCTTCATAAAAAATATGATTATTGATGGTTTTGATAAGTACTTTAAAACGTACATCATAACACTCAAAGAGCAATACCCAACTGTACCCATTCATATAATTGGCATGATAGCTGCAGGATTCGAAGACTATTTACATCAAGCTGCACTAAATAATAACTTAACAGTTAGCTCCGTTATTAAAGAACCTATATATAACCTGTTAAAATACTACTCAAATAAAAATTAATTACTAATTATTTAAGTGATTTAACCCTAAAATAATAAAACACTTGAGAATCATGATATTAGGATTCTCAGATTTTCAAAACAAAAAAAACAAACAAATGAAAATTGGAATTAATGGATTCGGCCGTATTGGTCGCCTAGCTTTCAGAGCTGCAATTGAACGTGATGGTATTGAAATAGTTGGAATCAATGACCTTGTAGAGCCTGATTATATGGCATATATGCTTCGGTATGATTCAACACATGGTAAGTTTAAGGGAACAATTGAAGTAGAAGGCGGAAATTTGGTAGTAAATGGAAAAACAATTCGTGTTACTGCTGAAAAAGATCCCGCAAATCTTAAATGGGATGAGGTTGGTGCTGAAGTAATTATTGAATCAACAGGTTTATTTCTTACTCAAGCGGATGCACAAAAACATATTCAGGCAGGCGCGAAAAAGGTAGTACTTTCTGCCCCAGCTAAAGATGATACTCCAACATTTGTAATGGGTGTAAATCATAGAGAACTGAAAGCAAATCAAACTATTGTCTCTAATGCTTCATGCACAACAAATTGTCTTGCTCCTCTTGCAAAAGTATTGAACGATGAATTTGGAATTCTGGAGGGATTAATGACTACAGTACACGCAGTTACCGCTACTCAAAAAACTGTAGACGGACCTTCTGCAAAGGACTGGAGAGGAGGTAGAGGTGCTTATCAAAATATCATTCCTTCTTCAACAGGTGCGGCCAAAGCTGTAACACTGGTTATTCCTGAATTAAAAGGGAAATTAACAGGTATGTCATTCCGCGTACCTGTTGCTGATGTTTCAGTTGTTGATCTGACTGTCCGTTTGAACAAGCCGGCATCATATGATCAGATTAAAAAAGCAATGAAGACAGCTTCAGAAGGCGAGCTAAAAGGTATACTGGGCTATACAGAGGAGGATGTAGTTTCAACTGATTTCCTTGGAGATGCACGTACCTCAATATTTGATGCAAAGGCAGGTATTGCTTTAAATGATAATTTCGTGAAAGTTGTGGCATGGTATGATAATGAATGGGGCTATTCCAGCAAGCTAATTGATCTTGTTCAACTCATTGCCAGTGTAAAGTAAAAATCAAAATCTTTTAGATATTAATATAGACCTTGCTTTAACTCAAAGCAGGGTTTTTTTATTGTTACCACTTAATAATTGATATCTACCATTTGTAGATTTTTAATCTAATAATCTTTATTTTCGTAACGCTGACAGGGTTTAAAACCCTGTCAGCGTTACAGAGAAAAATGGATAAAATAACATGGGGTATAATAGGCTGTGGTAATGTTACTGAAGTCAAAAGCGGACCGGCATTTAGTAAAGTTACAAACTCATCGCTGGTTGCAGTAATGCGACGTAATGAATCCTTATCAAAGGATTATGCTTTAAGGCATCACATACAAAAATGGTATTCTGATGCAGATGCATTGATTAATGATAAGGATGTAAATGCCATTTACATTGCTACCCCTCCAGATTCGCATGAGCAATTCACAATAGCTGCTTTTAAAGCTGGAAAGCCAGTTTACGTCGAAAAACCAATGGCCCTCAATTCTTCAGAAGCCCTCAAAATGTTGGAAGCCTCAGAAAAATATTCCTGTAAACTCAGTATTGCTCATTACCGCAGAATGCAAGCACGTTTTTTAGAAATAAGACGATTAATCCGTGAAAATATACTTGGTAAAATAATATCTGCCGAAATCAAATTATTCCAGACTCCTACTCCTGGCGTAGCAGATAGCTGGAGAGTAAACCCATTAATTTCAGGAGGTGGTTTATTTCATGACCTGGCACCTCACCAGCTAGATCTCATGGTTTATTTTTTTGGGGAGCCAAAATCGGTAAAGGGAAGTTCTTCTAACAGGGGGAAGATTTATCAGGCAGATGATTATGTTACAGCAGAAATCACCTTTGGGGATAATGTCTCATTTAACGGAATTTGGGATTATACAGCAAAATCGCATCAGGAACTTGATCTCTGTGAAATTCGCGGAACAAGGGGAACTCTTCGATTTCCCATTTTTAAAGATGGATGTAAGCTAGACCTTGATGGTAAAACCAAGGATATCTATTTCCCTCCTATTGAGCACGTTCAACAACCCATGATCGAGCAGGTCGTAAATTATTTTCTGGGTAAAGGTCCTAATCCATGTTCTGCAGCTGATGGACTAATTGTGATGCAGATAATGGATCAGGTGATTGGAAATCTCAAATAACTAAATTCTTAAATCAATTTTTTAAACACTAAACCTGCAAGTGGTGGCAGGTCAAATATTCCTGATTGCGCTTTACCATGCCAAAAAATTTCTTCAGAAATAACATTTTGATCTTTAAATAACCCAGATCCATAAAAGTATAAATCATCCGAATTCAAAATCAGTCTCCATTTTCCCTCTGCGGGAAGACCGATGCGCCAGGCCTTTCTTGGTACCGGTGTCATGTTTAAAACGATCAAAAGGTCATCGACAGGATTATTCCCCTTTCTGGAATAAACAAGCACTGAATTTTCAGCATCCCCGCCTTCAATCCATTCAAAACCTTCTGATTCAAAACTCTTTTCATACAAAGCGGGTTCTGATTTGTATAATTTATTGAGAGCAGTTATTGTCGCTTTGACACCCTGATGTGGAGCATATTCAAGCAAATGCCAGTCTAGAGATTGATTAAAGTTCCACTCTGCAGATTGAGCAAACTCACACCCCATAAAAAGGCATTTTGTACCAGGGTGCGTAAACATGTAAAGGTACAATAACCTCAAATTAGCGAACTTCTGCCATTCATCTCCAGGCATCCTATCAAGTATTGAACCCTTGCCATGAACTACCTCATCATGCGAAAAAGGGAGCATAAAATTCTCCTTGAACGCATAAACTGTACTAAAAGTTATCCTATCATGATTATATTTTCTATGTACCGGATCTTTACCAAAATAATCCAGAGTATCATGCATCCAGCCCATCATCCATTTCATTCCAAAACCAAGTCCGCCAGCAAATGTTGGCCTGCTTACGCCACTAAAGGCAGTCGATTCTTCAGCAATAGTTTGAACATCAGGAAAATGAGAATACACAGCCTTATTGAAATCTTTAATAAAACTAATGGCTTCCAAATTTTCGCGTCCACCATCATTATTAGGAATCCATTCCCCCTCCTTCCTCGAATAATCAAGATATAGCATTGATGCAACAGCATCTACACGTAAGCCATCGGCATGATAACGGTCAAGCCAAAAAATGGCATTACTTATGAGGAATGACTTTATTTCATTCCTTCCATAATTGAATATATAGGATTTCCAATCAGGGTGGAAACCCTTTTTCATATCTTCATGCTCAAATAAATGAGTTCCGTCAAATCGATAAAGTCCATGCTCATCACCCGGAAAATGTGATGGTACCCAGTCAAGAATTACACCTATTCCAACTTCGTGCAATTCTTCAATCAGAAACATCAAATCTTGCGGGGTACCATATCTTGAAGTGGCGGCAAAATATCCTGTAATCTGATAACCCCAGGAAGGATAAAACGGATGCTCCATCAAAGGTAGAAATTCTACATGGGTGAACCCTGTTTCTAAAAGGTAAGGAATTAGCTTTTCTGCCATTTGGCGATAGCTTAAAAATTCATCTGGAGATTCCGAACTTCGAGCCCAGGATCCAAAATGCATTTCATATACCGACATCGGTTTATTCAGAGAATTGAAATTATACCTTGATTCCATCCACGCACTATCCTTCCATTCGTACCAGGTATCCCACACAATTGAGGCGGTAGATGGTGGTTCCTCCCATCTTAAAGCAAATGGATCTGCCTTTTCGAGATCCTCTCCTGAATTGGACTGAATAAAATATTTATATACTTCTCCATTCCCAATACCAGGAATAAAAATTTCCCATATTCCAGATTCATCCCACCTAATCTGCATGGGATGCGAAGATTTATTCCAGCCGTTAAAATTTCCCTCTACAAAAACCTGTCTTGCATTTGGTGCCCAAACTGCAAAATAAGTTCCCGAAGTTTCGCTATGTTCTACTACATGCGAACCTAATTTTTCATATAATTTATAATGATTGCCGGATTTGAACAGACTGATATCAAAATCGGAAAAGCGAGAATACCATGAGTCCGAAGATGTTGCTCCGGTCTTTACAGCCTGAATAGCATTAGCTCTTTTTGCCATAAATAAGGTATTTGGGTTACAAGGATTTTTTTAATCCAAAATAAAATTGGCTAGGCAAGGATCTCTATCCTCTTAAAACTCTTGCTAGACTTAATCCTTAATCTCTTTAAATCGTCAAGTTCTAAATTATCAGTAAATTCCCTTCCATCAATTAAAACTTTGGAAGGTGCAAATGGCAGTCCAATAATCTTTAAATCATACGTTTCATAGCGCGGAGTAAATAAACCCTCTATAGTTTGATTTATCGTCATAGATCTTTGATCACCATTTACAACATACTTTTTCTCCAGATAAATATTTTGTTCGAAGGCAAAAGTATCATCATGGTCCTCATAATAGAAAGAATTGACTTCATAGTCAGAGTAATAAATCTGAAAAATAAGCTCATCAACCTCATACTCTCCTACATATTGCATTAATGGGGATTCGGGAATAACAGATCCAGCCTTAACAAAAATTGGCATAGAATCAATTGCTGCAGATACCTCATGTTCTTGTCCTCCGCTATAGGAATCATGTGTCCAGTAATCATACCATTTACCAGGTGGCAAATAAACATTTTTGGTTCTTGCACCTGGGTCGCTTACAGGAGCAACCAAAATTTTATCTCCAAATGTGAATATATCCTGTATACTATGGGTTAGAATATTTTCCTGCTCAAGCATTACCAAAGGCCTTAGGATAGGGAAATTGTGTTTGTAATGCTCCCAGAAAGCCGAATAAATATAAGGCAGTAATCTGTACCTGAGTTCAATAAACTTTCGGTTTATATCTTCATATTCTTGACCAAAACTCCATGGTTCACGTTCTGCCGTGTCTCCTGCTGAGTGTGCACGCATGAAGGGAGAAAATACTCCCATCTGAATCCAACGTGTAAACAATTCACCATCTGGCTCACCACTAAATCCACCAATATCTGTACCACAAAAAGAGATACCCGAAACTGATAGACGCTGGCATTGTACAATACCAATTTTTAGATGTTCCCAGGACGCTACATTATCACCTGTCCAAACAGTAGCATAACGCTGAACACCTGAATAACCTGCTCTGGTGATTGTAAATGGTCTCTTATTTTTTTGAAGCTTTTTTAGTCCTTCATATGTTGAACGCACCATTTGCATACCATAAATGTTGTGGGCTTTTCTATGCGATCCATGATACCCATCGTAATTATGTCGAACATCTACCGGAAAAGTACCTGAACCAAAAACTGCAGGTTCATTCATGTCGTTCCAAACACCCGCTACTCCTGCATCAACAAGTTCTTTGAATAAACCACCCCACCAAACCCGTACTTTAGGATTTGTAAAGTCTGGGAACTGACATCTTCCCGGCCAAACATGTCCTTCCATAAAATAATCATCACAACGCCGGCAAAAAAAATTATTTTGCTTCCCCTCCCTAAAAACACTATAGTTTTCGTCAACCCTGATTCCAGGATCAATAATTACGACCGTTTTAAATCCATCCGAAGCCAATTCCTTAATCATTCTTGCAGGATCCGGAAAATGCTTTCTGTTCCACGTAAAACAGCGATATCCATCCATATAATCAATGTCAAGATAAATTGCATCACATGGAATGTTACGCTCTCGGAAATTGCGGGCAATATCTTTGACTTTCTTTTCGGGATAGTAACTCCACCTACACTGATGAAAACCCAAAGTCCATTTCGCCGGCATTTGGTGAGTTCCTGTTAAGGTATGATAGCGCTTAAGTACATCCATCATATGTGGACCATGGATGTAATAGTACTGCATTTCACCTCCGTCAGCCCAAAAACTCACTTTATCATTGTCCTGACATGCAAAATCAAAATGACTTTTAAAGGTATTATCAAAAAATATCCCGTAACTGACACCGTCATTTATTCCCATGTAAAATGGAATGGTTCTGTAAAGTGGATCTTGCCCCTTCCCAAAAGAATAAGCGTCAGTGTTCCAGTTTAAATATCGATTTCCACGAAGATTAAAATCACTTGATTTGTCGCCCAACCCGAAAAAATTCTCATCATCATTGCATTTTTTTGTAGCATACACATAAAATCCGCCAAAATCAATATTCTCCTCCCAGTGCATCGCACTAAGATCCTGATTGATTATGCGGCCATTGATATCCTCAAATGAGATTAAAAAATTATTCTTATTAATAACACAGGCTACAGTATTAGTTTGTACACTGTAATTTTGCTCATTTTCAACACAAGTAAAAACTGTAATTTTTTGTTCATTATGGCTTAATGCGTAAGAAAACTCTTCGAGAAATACACCCTGCGGAGCCAATCTGACCCTTATTATTTCATCACTTACTACTCGTACCTCAACCTGTGCATTACCATCCGAAAAGAAAAAGCTGTTTCCTTCCTGTCTATAATCCTTTACAGCTCCCAAGTACTTTTTAACAATGGGCTCAAGCCCCACAATCGGATTATTTACGTGTTGAACGCCATCCTCCAGATCATTAACATCCAAAATCGTAGATAAGTTATCCTTACTTACTTCCATACTTTAATCTTTGTTTTATCATAAATTCTTATCATGTCAAGCAATTGGAGAAGGGGGATTTACTGCCAACAGTATGGTATTATTTTGGTAAACTGACTGAAATTCATACCATATCACATAGTTAGAAATAAAAATCGAAAGTGCCATATTTCTATAAAAAATAAGTCCCGCTCCAATTGATGGAGCGAGACTTATATATTGGTCAGTAGATTTTTTTTTACTCTAAACTAACTTAGATATTGATTGAATCTTATTGATTGAATGTAAATCCAACAAAATACATACCACCCATTTCAGGGTTTCCATAAGATGTAATGTAGTATCTGTTAAGAAGATTCTGAGCTCCAATCTTAATCATACCATTAACTGAAGGAATCTTAAGATTCACTTGAGCATCTACAGTTCCAAAAGATGGAACATCTCCTGATGCAAAAGATGATGCCCAATAAAATGCGTCCTGCCAACGATAAGATACATTCATACCCACATTCTTAGCAATACTTCGGTTACCTATTCCCAGGTTGTAACGAACTGTAGGAGTATTAAAGTCGTTTATGAATGCAGTTGGAAGATTTCCAATTTGGTTGTATGAAATGTTTCCGCTAAGATTGAATTTTCCCATTAAATAATCCATCCCAAGGGCCGCACCATATGCAGAGACATCTCCAGCAGCATTTACTGGTACACCAAACCTGGTAAATGCAGACCCATTTTGTTGGAACACTTCAACGGATGAAATAAAGTCTTTATAGGAGTTATAATATCCATAGGTATCAATCAATAATTTGCTTCCAATCAATCCCTTATAACCTAACTCGTAAGCCTGAACACTTTCAGGTCTTACACCATTAGGATCAAATGAATAAGTCTTAAGCAAGGTAGGGTTTGCTGCACCTGCAGCAGCTGAAGCAAGGAAATTCCTGTAGCTTACATCAGTAAATGGCTTATTGGTAAACAAGTTATATTTTTGTATCATTTCAGGTAATCCGCCAATTAAACGAGTTGATCCACCCCCAACAGAAAGATTAATGTATTGATTTTGTGTAGTTGGGTTACGATAACCTGTCTGATATGATACCCTGATATTATTATTGGGAGCTACAGTATAAACTCCGGTAATTCTTGGAGTGAACTGACCTTCAAAATTCATGTTCTTGTCATATCGACCAGAAACTGCTAGCTTAAATGATTCACCCAATTTCTTACCCATTTGAATAAAAGCACCGGTTTCATCAATATCAATTGTGCGGTTTAGGTCATCAAATATGGTTCCTGCAGAATTAAGATCATACCTTCTGAAAGATGCTCCAACCTGAAGATCAACCGCGCCCTTCAAAGCGTTTGTGAAATTATACATACCCTCATAATGCCACAAATTACTTTTATCATTAAATTTTGCACCTAAACCTGAACTGATTGTAGTATTCATTATTGTATTTTTTGCAGCCTCAAACTGTTGTGAACCTGGTTCAAATCTACCCTGATCGGCAACAGAACGGGCCGCAGCATGAGCCTGAGCATCAGGTAATCCCGCAGCACGTGCTCCTACATAATTCCCAATATATTGAGGGAACCAGGTTGTACTTGGCTTCGATGCTTCATTGATGTAACTACCAAGAATTGAAGAAATGTATGAATCTCCGGAGCGCTCTTGCGTAGTATAACCACGTACCATAAAATCTTGTCCCTTTATTTCAAGCTTATACTGTCCGATACTGAAATTCCGTATAGAATATCGATCAGAACCAGTGTAAACAGTTGTACCTGAACCCCAGTTAGCCTGTAAAACTGCCTGGACTGTATTACTAAGCTTATAATGTAACGAGGTTGATGTTTTCAATGACTTAGCATTGTAATCAACAAGGTTTGCCTCATTATAACCGGTTCTCGAAACAGACTGATCAGGAATAAGTCCTGCCCTCAATCCGAAATTGAAGGGAAGTACATTCTGAATGGTGGGTCTTAAAGCAGCAGGAAAAGCACTTAAAAATCCGCCAATCTGAGCTGGTGTAGCCGTTGGAGGAAGAGAAGCATTGATCATTCCAATAATATTTGGAATTGCTCCACCTGTTGCTGCTGCGACACCGGCATTAGTAGCTGTTTGAACCGAATTTGCGATAATTCGCATATTTTGATTTACTTCATCACCATAACTATTGACACCATCATAATTAGGATCAGTGCTTCTATTACCGTTTTTAACGACCCTACCGGTACGATCAAAATTTGAATAATTAGCAGGCTGCCAATCATCTGCCTGTAAAAAAGATAACGTAGTTTTAAAGGCAAATTTATTCCACGCTTTAGCAACCCGAACACCAGCTTCTTCAAACGGCTGAGAATCCTGCAATGGATCATTTACATGGTTCATACCTCTCTTTAGTGAAAAACTTACACCTTGTGATTTGTATGGATCTTTTGATGTCATTAACATTGTTCCGTTAATACCACCGGCACCATATAAAGCAGAGGATGCACCTGGAAGAAGCTCAACGTTATCAACATCTAGTTCAGACATACCGATGATGTTACCAACCGAAAAATTCAAACCTGGTGCCTGATTATCCATCCCATCGATATACTGATTAAAACGAACGTTACCATTTGCATTAAAACCTCTGGTGTTTATCGATTTAAAGGTTAAACTTTGAGCACTCATCTCAACACCTTTCAGATTATTTAAAGCATCATAGAACGATGGAGCTGCAGTTTCACGTATTGCGGCTTGTCCGTATCTTTCAATTGATACCGGAGATTCTAAAATCCGCTCTGGAGTACGGGAAGCGGCCACAACAACTTCCTGCCCAAGAATTGACATTGATTCTAAGGAGAAAACCAAATTACTGGCAGAAGCTCTGACTTCCTGCTCTATAGATTTATAGCCAAGGTAACTGACCACAATAGTAAATGGAGTATTTTCGGATGTACTCAAAGTAAATTTACCGTCTACATTTGATGATGTTCCAATTGATTTTCCTTTTACATTAATAGAAACCCCTGGTAAGGTTTCATTTGTTTGTTTGTCGGTAACAGTTCCCGAAATAGTAATACTTTGGGCAAATGCCATTGATATGGTCATTGTTAGCATTACTAAAAAACAAGCAAAACTGGTAAAGATTCTGTTCATAATTTTTAGATTAATATTTGGTTAATTTATTTTTTAACCTTACAAAATACTGCAATATTTTAATTCAAACAAAAGTTTTTACCGTTTTTTTATGCTAGCATAGTAAAAAACCTCCTCTATTTACTAATAATAAAGAATTCCTAGCACCCTTGAAATATATTAAAACAAGTAATATTTTGAATTAACTATTAATTTTTAACATATTTATTCATTAAAACATTCCAATGAAAATCGTAAAAGCTGTTATTTCTGTTCTTTTTTCTCTTTTGTTAATTTATACTCTTAATAATAAGTTTGGAGATATCCCGCCTCTTGCCAAATTTCTTGATCCATTCAGTGGTTTCTGGGCAAATGCTGAAAATAAAGTGCAAGCTTCTGAAAACAATCTTATCATAGAAGGCTTAAAGGAACAGGTTGAAATTCATTTTGATGACCAAATGATCCCTCACATTTTTGCAAAAAATGACCATGACCTTTATTTTGCTCAGGGTTACCTTACTGCCAAAGACAGATTATGGCAAATGGATTTTCAAACCCGTTTTGCATCCGGAAGACTTTCTGAAGTTGTTGGTCCGAAGGCAATCGAACTAGACCGCTATCAGCGACGTATGGGAATGAGCTTTGGAGCAGAAAACATGATCGAAATAGCGATGAAGGACCCTGAAACCAATGTTATCATGAATGCCTATGCAGCCGGTGTAAACGCTTATATCCATTCCTTAAAACCTTCACAATATCCTATAGAATTCAAACTTTTGAATTATGAACCAGAAGATTGGAAACCGATTAATTCAGCATTATTATTAAAACTGATGTCAGCTACACTTGCCGGTGGTTCCAATGAATTTTACATGAATAATATATTACAAAAATATGGTCCTGAAATCACCAAAAATCTTTTCCCTGATTATCCATTCAGAGAAGATCCAATAATTCCTGTTGGCACAAAATGGGATTTTGATCCGATAAACGTTCCCAAAATGCCAAGCCTTAATGAAACTACAGCCGCTCTAAACATAAATACCAAAGAAAAGGAAGAAGGCATTGGTAGTAATAACTGGGCCGTATCAGGTAAAAAAACCGCAAGCGGATATCCTATACTCGCAAATGATCCTCATTTAGACCTTACTTTACCTTCTATTTGGTATCAGATTCAGCTTGCTTCAACTGATGTTAACGCCTGCGGAGTTTCTATTCCAGGCTCACCAGGAATAGTTATCGGTTTTAACAAGGATGTTGCTTGGGGGGTAACAAACGTAGGAGCTGACGTTCTAGACTGGTATAATATTAAATTTAAGGATTCATCAAAAAAGGAATATTGGTTCAATAACAAATGGCTCCCTGTAAAAAAGCGGATTGAAAATATAAAAATTAGCAATGGTCAAACCGTGACCGATACTGTTTTTTACACCCATCATGGTCCGGTTGTTTACACCAGCGAACAAAGGCCTGATAATTTTACTAAGGCCAATAATATTCCGACTGGACACGCATTAAAATGGGTTGCCCACATGGGTTCCAACGACATCAGAACATTTATAGCACTTAACAAGGCAAAGAATTATACAGATTACCGTAAAGCGCTTACCTATTATAATGCTCCTGCGCAGAATTTTGTGTTTGCCAGTTTTGAAAATGATATTGCAATCACACCAAATGGATATTTTCCATTGAAATGGGAAGGTCAGGGTAAATTTATATTGGATGGTACAAAACCATCTCACGACTGGAACGGAAGGATTCCTGCAGAACATAATCCAACAGTTAAAAACCCTACACGAAATTTTGTGAGCTCTGCCAATCAGTTTCCTTCAGATCAAAGCTATCCTTATTACCTTAACTGGGAATACTCGGGTTATGAACGTTCACTCCGCATAAACAAAAGACTTTCGGTAATGACTCAGGCAAATGTGGATAGCCTCCAAAACTTACAGAATGACAATTACAGTATCCTTGCAGAAAACATTTTATCAACCCTTGTCGAACTAGTTGATACCAAGAAATTAAATGCAAGTGAACGTGAGGGATTTAATATCGTTAGCAAGTGGAATAAATTTTTTGATGCTAATGAAATCGGAGCCAGCATTTTTGAACTCTGGCACAAGAATTTAGGAATTCAGATCTGGCAGGATGATTTTGGAGATCCAAAGACTCCAATGCGATATCCTTCTCGAGACAGGAATGTTCAGCTTTTACTTAACGAACCAAATGCGGTATGGTGGGATAATGTAAAAACTGCAAAAAAAGAGACCCGCGGCGATTTAGTCAATTCATCATTTAAATTTGCCATTGACAGTCTGCAGCGAAAATTCGGACCCATCGACAGCGACTGGGCATGGGCTAATCTGAAAAAGACACATGTTCCTCATCTTGCTAAAGTTGCAGGTTTCGGATCTAAATTTCTTTACAATGGTGGATCAAAAACGTCTGTTAACGCCACGAGTGAGAGTAATGGTCCATCCTGGCGAATGATTGTTGCACTTGGAAAAGAAGTGAAAGCCTATGGTGTATTTCCAGGAGGGGAGTCAGGTAATCCGGGTAGCCATTACTATGATGATATGATTGATACCTGGTCTGAGGGCAAACTAAATGAATTGGTTTATCTGAAATTAAAAGATGAAAAATCAAAGCGGATCATTTCTACGTGGAAACTGAACAAAAAATAAAGGCCAAAAATTTAACTAAAAATTATGCTAGTACTTATTATCGCCATCATTTCTTTAATCCTGCAGTTCTTTTTACCATGGTGGATTATTGCGCCAATTGCTTTTAGTCTTTCTTTCGGTATGGCAAAGTCAGGTAAACAGGCGTTTGGCTCTGCATTTCTGGCAATATTCCTTTTATGGGTCGCTATGGGATTAATCCAAACCCTCCCCAATGAAAATATCCTGGCTAATAGAGTTGGAACCATGTTAAGTCTGCCAGATTCATCATTTAATTGGATAATTGTTTTGTTACTATCTGGAATTATTGGCGGACTTGCATCTGGGTTCTCCGGACTTTCAGGTTTTTTATTCAAGGAGGCGGTGAAGAAAATTTAAGAGTGAAGAATTGTGACTACGCTGGGTTAATTAGCAATCCATTCTCAACTCTCAACTAGCTACACATTTCTTATCTTTGTATGTGCAGCACATAAACCCGGATCGTATATTTTCTGTTTCTGAGTCTCAGGATTTTGATCAGCTGGCACTTGAGATCTTTGATTACCAAGTCAGAAACTGCGAGATTTATGCCCGCTATGTCCATAATCTTGGTATTGATATCAATAAAATAAAAGACCTTGACAGCATCCCCTACTTACCAATAGAATTCTTCAAAAGTCAAAAAATCAATTGTTCTGAAGCAGAAGCAGATATAATTTTTAGTAGTTCAGGCACTACCGGTCAGATCCAGAGCAGGCATTTTGTAAAGGATATTGACTTGTATATTCAAAGCTACAGAACAGCATTTAAATTGTTTTATGGTGACATCAGTAAGTACACCATATTAGCCTTGCTTCCATCATATCAAGAACGAGAAGGATCCTCATTGATTTACATGGTTAACGATCTGATAAGATTAAGTCAAAGTCCAAAAAGCGGGTATTTCCTCAACGAGCAGGATCTTTTGAAGCAAACACTTGAGCAACTTAATGCTTCCAAAACCCAAACCATTCTATTCGGTGTGACTTATGCCCTAATCGATTTTGCAGAAAACAATTCCATCAAATTTCCGGAGCTAATCGTGATGGAAACCGGGGGAATGAAAGGAAAGCGACGTGAAATTTTAAGAACCGAACTCCATGAAGTCCTTTGTGCAGGATTTGGAGTTCCCCAGATACATTCAGAATACGGAATGACAGAAATTCTCTCACAGGCTTATTCTAAAGGATCAGGGATTTTTCAAACTCCCCCATGGATGAAAATCAGAGTAAGGGACACTAATGATCCGCTAACCATTCTGGGAAATGGGGTAGGCGGCGGACTAAATATAATCGATCTTGCAAATGTCCATTCCTGTTCTTTTATCGCTACACAAGATCTTGGAAAGTCTTACCCTGATGGTTGTTTTGAAGTTTTGGGCAGATTCGATCACAGTGATATACGGGGCTGTAATTTACTAGTGCAGTAATGAGATGTGAGATATGAGATGTGAGATATGAGATGTGAGATGTGAGATGTGAGATGTGAGATGTGAGAAAAGAACAAAGACGTTTAGAAATTAAGGCTGCTTCATATTAAATAAAGCAGCCTTAAAACTTAAAACCTACAACTTATAACTTATAACCTATAACTTATAACCTACAACTTACAACTTAACTAAGCTCCTAGCGTCCATCCCTTGCGATATTCCCGCTTAACAAATTGATTGGCCTCATCAAAATTAGTAATTTTCATATTTGGTCCATCCCAAAGCAGCTTTTTATATCTTCCTGGATAGGTAAAACCATTTCCTGTTGCATTCGGCTTACGAATATCAAAACCACGGATAGCTAAATTACCCATTAGAAGGGCCTCAGTCAGCGGACCAGCAATTGAAAAGTCCGAGCTGACTTCTTGTTTTCCATATCCGGCAATTGCCGCATCTACCCACTGGGTATAATGTCCTGCTTCCTGACCAGGAACCCTCGCGAGTGTAACCGGAATATTAATTTCAGAATTACGTGACGCTGGTAACAGTCTTGGATTCTTTCCATAGGTATCACAAAGCATTTTCCCCTTGGTACCGATAAATAAAACTCCATTTCCACCATCCCCAAATATTTCATCAGGTCCTAACTCTTGTGGTCTTGCAGGTTGAATTCCCCCATCCATCCAGTGCATTTTAACCTCTGCATTATTTTGCTTTTCAGAGTTAAAAGTCATGATTACATGCGATGATGGAGGGCAGCTTTCAGGAAAGTATCCTCGTTTAAATTGATCAACATATACACTTCCAACACTACATTCTACATCCTTAGGGTATTTAAGGCCTAAAACACGGAATGGAGCATCAACCAAATGGCAACCCATATCTCCTAGTGCACCAGTGCCATATTCCCACCATCCGCGCCAGTTAAATGGAACGAGTTTATCCACAAAATCTGTCTGCGGTGCAGTTCCTAGCCATAAATCCCAGTCGAGTTCTTTCGGTATTTCGCTTTTTGTAGCAGGCCAGGCTATACCCTGAGGCCAAACTGGCCTGTCAGTCCAGCAATACACAGTATGCACATCACCAATAACTCCTGCATTATACCATTCAATCAATTTACGAGTGCCATCACTAGATGCACCCTGATTACCCATTTGAGTCACAACTTTATAACGCACTGCCGCTTCGGTTAGAATCCTGGCTTCATAGATATCATGCGTAAGTGGTTTCTGAACATACACATGTTTCTTCAATTGCATCGCTGCAAGAGTGGTTATAGCGTGATTATGGTCGGGAGTTGAAACCGAAACCGCATCAAAATGTTTGGATTCCTTATCAAACATCTCCCGCCAGTCTTTGTAGTATTTTGCTTTTGGGAAATTTTTAACAGATGTTGCTGCCCTACGGTCATCTACATCACATAAAAATGCGATATCTGCCTTTCCTCCACTTGCAAAACCAGTAAGGTCACTCATACCTTTACCACCGGCTCCAACACCGGCAATTACCAAACGATCGCTAGGTGCGACAAAACCTTTACCACCTAAAACATGTCGGGGTACAATCATGAAACCAGCTGCAGCTAAGGCTGTGGTTTTTACAAAATTTCTTCTGGAGCTACCAGTTTTTTTTTCTTTGTTCATAAATATAGTTCAGCTTATTAATGATAATTACTTGTATTAAGCCCAGGCACGATCACCCTTTTTATAGGGCAGGTTTCCATTATAACTTCCCGGTGTTTCAACATATTTCAGTGCCTTTGTAGCCCCAATTTCAGAGGTAAAGAAGCCAAGAAGCGTCAATTCCTTCATCATTCTGAAATAATGTGTGGGATCTTCTGCTGTTTTCTTTTCAGTGTAGGACTTTTGTTCTATGTCAAGAGTAGTGAGATATGAGGTCCGTTCAGTAGCACTGCTCTCCATAAAACTTTTCCCTGTCTTTTCTTTACATCCTTTATCGAGACTTTGTATCCCCGATTTAAAAATTTCCTGATCAGCCTGGGTATAACAATCTTTAACCATCACATTCATAAATTCACCGACTTTGGCATCTTTAGCTCCGGGAGTGTTTGTTTTAGGAAGAATGGTTTCGGCTATTTCATTTAGCAAATCGGTGGTAGCTTTATCAAAAAAATCTAATGATTGCTGAGTACCAGAATTACATCCGTATTCAAGAAATAAACTTGAACCGATAATGGTTCCTCCCAAAATCCAGCTAACCTTTTGTATTGCTTCTCTTCTGTTCATAATTTCCTGAATTAGATGTTTCCTTTTTTAAGTTCGCTAACCGCATGATCAACAGCACGTGCTGTTAAAGCCATATAGGTGAGTGATGGATTCTGGCATGCAGCAGAAGTCATCGCAGCACCGTCAGTAACATAGACATTTGGTGCATCCCAAACCTGATTAAATTTATTGAGAACTGATGTTTTTGGATCAAGTCCCATACGTGCTGTGCCCATTTCATGTATTCCCTGCCCCAAAGCATAACCGTTATCAAAAGTCTTCACTTCCTTAAGTCCGGAATTTTCGAGCATTTCCTTCGCATCCTCCATCATATCCTTTCTCATTTTCAACTCATTCTCCTTTATTTCGGCGTCTATAGCCAAAACATTCAAACCCCATTTATCCTTTTTTGTTTTGTCGAGTGTGACTTTATTCTCATGATAAGGCAGTGTCTCACCAAAAGCAGTAATACCCATGGTCCATGCTCCCGGTTCGCACAAAGTATCTTTAAAATCAGCTCCAATATTCATTTCCGCGACATTGCGGCTCCAGCCTTCACGACTGGCTGCACCCTGATAACCAAATCCACGAATGTAGTCCCTTTTATCATCACCAATGTTGCGGAAACGAGGGATATATATTCCGGTCGGTCTTTTTCCATAATAATACTTATCCTCAAAACCTTCCATTTTACCGGATGCGCCAAGTCGGAAATGATGATCCATGAGATTATGACCTAATTCTCCACTACTGCTTCCAAGTCCGCCATCCCAGATATCCGTTGCTGAATTCATCAAAATCCAGGTAGAATTCAGAGTAGATGCGTTCAGGAATATGATTTTAGCATAATATTCATAGGTCATGTTAGTTTCTGCATCTAGCACTTCGACACCCTTTGCTTTTTTAGTATCCTTATCGTACAGGATTTTAGTAACAATTGAAAACGGGCGAAGTGTCAAATTACCAGTTGCTACTGCCGCAGGAAGCGTTGATGACTGTGTACTAAAATATCCCCCAAAAGGGCAACCTAAAGAACATTTACTTCGATACTGGCAATTTGTACGTCCGGGAAGTGCCTTAGTTAAATTAGCGGCCCTGCCTATAACCATATGACGATCACCTTTATAATGTGCTTTGATACGGGCAGCAACCTCTTTCTCTACAACATTCATCTCCATACCGGGTTGAAACTCTCCATCAGGAAGCTGGGCTAAACCATTTCGGGTTCCGCTAATTCCTGCAAAGCGCTCAACATAACTATACCACTTCTCAATATCCTTATACCTGATTGGCCAGTCGACAGCAATACCATCTTTTGCATTGGCTTCAAAATCCATTTCACTCAGACGGTAGCTTTGACGCCCCCACATCAGTGACCTCCCGCCAACATGATATCCACGATACCAGTCGAAACGCTTGACTTCAGTATAAGGACTATCCTGGTCACTTGCCCAAAAGTTTAAATTCTTTTCACTTAGCGGATAATCTCTTTTTAAAACCGGATAATCTTCGATCATTTGCTGGGTTCGCCCGCCTCTGTGAGGGAATTCCCAGGGACCCTTAGTTGCATTCTCATAGCCCTTTACATGCTCTACGTTTCGACCACGCTCAAGCATTATTGTTTTAAGGCCCTTTTCTGTGAGCTCTTTGGCAGCCCAGCCACCACTAATGCCCGAACCGATTACTATTGCATCATACGTATTATCAGCCATATCTTTTATTTTTTCATTTTCCTATTTGATCAATTCGCTACACATCACATATCCTGACAGCATCCTTAAGGGATCCTGCTTTATCTGAGTTCAATGGAATAAATTCCTGAGCTACATATCCTTTAAAACCTGTATCAAGTATTGCCTTCATAATTGCAGAATAATTAAGTTCCTGCGAATCATCAATCTCATTACGCCCGGGAACACCGGCAGTATGATAATGAGAAATATACTGATAGTTATCCTTTATTGTTCTGATCACATCTCCCTCATCAATTTGCATATGATAAATATCATATAAAAGTTTAAAATTATCAGATCCTACTTTCTTTACCAGTTCAACACCCCATGGAGTTCTATCGCATTGATAATCAATATGGTCAATCTTACTATTGAGAAGCTCCATAACAATGGTAACATGATTGCTTTCGGCCAAAGACATAATCTGTTTCAAACCTTCAGCACAATTTTGCAATCCGCTTTCATCATCCATACCCTCTCTGTTCCCACTAAAACAAATCAAATTCTTGTGTCCTGCCTTGGCAACAAGAGGAATCATTTCGCGATAATTATCGAGTAATGTCTGGTGATATACTTTATTATTCCAGCCCTGAACAAGACTAATTTCAGCTCCGTTACACATGGTAGACAAGAGTCCGTATTTTTTCAATACCGGCCAGTCTGATGGGCCAAGCAAATCTATACCAACAAGACCGATTTCTTGTGCAAGTTTACATAACTCTTCAACCGAAAGCTCACCAAAACACCAGCGGCAAACTGAATGATTAATATTACCTTTTAAAGATTGACTTTCAAGCATTTATAATAGTTAGTATAGTCGATAATTACCCAATTCAAATTTCATTAAGTTTCTTGTCCATATTTCTTTCAGAATTTTCCATTTTCTGATTAAATGTAAAAAAGAACAGTACAGTAACTAATGCTGCAATAAAGGAAGCAAGCACCCAGATTTTTTCCCAGTCATGTTTAAATTCTGAAATTTTATAAGCGTCAGTTATAAGTCCGGCAACCCAGAAACCAATCAGCATCCCTACACCATAAGTAGCCAATGTAATTAAACCTTGAGCGGCACTTTTAAATTTTTCTCCTGCTTTTGAATCCGTATAAATTTGCCCTGAAACAAAGAAAAAGTCATAACATATTCCATGCAATGCAATACCAAAAATAAGCATGTAGCTTAATTCATCTGTATTTCCATAGGCAAATAAGTAATATCTAACAGCCCATGCGATCATGCCGACAAGGATTGTTCTTTTGAATCCGAATTTACTGAAAAAAAGTGGCAAAAGTAGTAAAAAAAAGACCTCAGATACCTGTCCGATCGTCATCTTTCCAGTAGAATTTTCCATTCCTATTTCGTTAAGAAACAAGTTGGCATTTTGATAATAAAATGCCAGAGGTATGCAAATCAATATAGATGAAATAAAGAAAATAAGGAAATTTTTATCCTTTAGCATTTTGAGGGCATCAAGACCCAATAAGGATGACAGAGCAATTTTTTCTCCCTTAAATACGGTTGGTGGAGTTTTTGGAAGGCTGAAACTGATAACTCCCAAAAGCAATGAAGAGACCCCTGCAACAGCAAATGTATTCCTTAAAAGCCCTTCGGATACTGCTTCTGATGAGTCCCATTGAAACAGGAAACTGATACATAAACCTGCAACAATCCAACCAATGGTACCCCAAATTCGAATGGTAGAAAATTCCTTTTCAGCGCTTTTCATTTGGTTGAATGAGATTGAATTGACCAATGCAAGAGTAGGCATAAACAGGATCATATACCCAAAAACATACGGATAAAAACCTTCAAAGTCAGTTGCATAATACATTTGCGACATCAGGACAGCGCCAATCAGATGAAGAATACCAAGTATCCTTTCGGCATTGAAGTACTTATCGGCAATTAAACCGATTATAAAAGGGGCAATGATAGCACCAAATGACTGAGTAGAAAATACTGCCGCTGTTTCTGTACCGTTTGCCTGAAGATTCCTGCCAAGAAAAGTGCCAAGTGTTACAAACCAGGAGCCCCAAATAAAAAATTCGAGGAACATCATGATTGATAACTTAACCCGAGTGAACAGATTCATAATCGATTAACTGGACTTATTGAATAGGATAACCTGCAAATTTGTCGGCTCATTATAAAATTTATGATAATGAAATTCAGATATAATTTGCATATAATCAGCATATTATTTTACTGCACAAACCTTATTCCCAACCATAATAATTGCAAGGGTTATATTTCATTAGTTTGTTTAAAATAAATGTATATTTTTATTTTAAATAATCATACTCAAATTAATTGCAATCCTAATCTTTTAGTGGGATCATACGATTTCCAGAATATAAAACAACCATGAAAAAAATTTACAATCTATTACCATTCACGCTACTGATACTCGCTTTATTTTCATTTACCAAATGGGAGCAATCATTAAAACCCAGAGTGCTTGTATTTAGTAAAACCGCCGGATACAGGCATGAATCAATTGCCGCAGGTAAAATAGCTTTGATCAAATTAGGTAAGGAAAACGGATTCATCGTTGACACGACTGAAAACGAGAATTATTTCAATGATGACTCTCTAAAAAACTATTCGGCTGTGATATTCCTTAGCACTACTGGAAACATTTTAAACAGTCCGCAACAGATTAGCTTTGAAAGGTTCATTCAGTCTGGCGGAGCTTATGTAGGAATACATGCAGCAGCTGATACAGAATACGATTGGCAATGGTATGAAAAACTTGTAGGAGGATATTTTATAAGCCATCCAAAGATTCAAGATGCTACAATGATTGTGAAGGACCGGACTCACCCATCAACAAAACACCTCGATGAAAAATGGGTACATAAAGATGAATGGTATAATTACAAAAATTTGAATCCGGATGTAAATGTATTGATTTCACTGGATGAGAAAAGTTATAGCGGCGGAGAGAATGGAGATAATCATCCAATTGCTTGGTATCATGAATTTGATGGCGGCAGGGCATTTTATACCGGCATGGGGCATACCAATGAATCCTATTCAGATCTTGTCTTTCTAAAACATCTTCTTGGGGGTATAAAATATGCGATTGGCAATAATGTTCCTTTGAATTACGCGAAAGCAAAAACACCTCAGGTTCCTGAAGAAAACCGCATGGTAAAAACAGTCCTAACCATAGGAAACTTGAATGAACCTACTGAAATGGCAATTCTCCCAAATCTCGATATCCTGTTAGTACAAAGAAGAGGAGAAATCATGCTTTATAAGGAGAAAAGCAACAGCATAACGCAGGTTGGCTTTTTGGATGCCTATTACAAAACGACTTCCGGGGGTGCGAACGCAGAAGACGGCGTCCTTGGAATTGCAATAGATCCGGGATTTAAAGAGAATAATTATGTTTATATATTCTACAGTCCGATAGATACCTCAGTAAACCGCCTATCAAGGTTTAAATTTATTGATGATAAGCTGGATAAATCATCAGAAAAAGTAATTCTAGAGTTCTATTCCCAAAGAGAAATATGCTGCCATACCGGAGGTTCAGTTGCCTTTGGACCTGATGGATTATTGTATGTTTCAGCTGGTGATAATGCTACTCCATTTGATGTTCCAAAGCAGGCCTTCGTAAATAAAGGCTATGGTCCAATGGACAACCGCCCGGGGCTTGAACAATATGATGCCAGAAGATCCTCGGGTAATACCAATGATCTTCGTGGAAAAATCATGAGGATAAAGGTAAACGAGGATGGAACTTATAGCATTCCGGAAGGAAATTTATTCCCTCCTAATACTCCTGGCACAAGACCAGAAATCTATGTCATGGGAAACAGAAATCCATACAGAATTTCCATCGACAAGAAAACTGGATTTCTATATTGGGGTGAAGTTGGTCCGGATGCGGGTGCCGATAGCCCTGAGAGAGGCCCAAGAGGCTACGATGAATTAAATCAGGCTAGAAAAGCTGGCTTTTTCGGATGGCCATTTTTCGTAGGAAATAACTATCCATACAGGGCATACGATTACACTACCGGTATAGCTGGCGAGGCTTTTGATCCTGCAAAGCCTCATAACAACTCACCAAATAATACAGGCATTGAATATCTTCCTCCAGTTTCACCAGCTTTCATATGGTATCCTTATGCCGCATCAAAAGAATTTCCTCAGCTAGGTACCGGTGGAAGAAATGCAATGGCCGGACCAGTCTATCACACTGATTTATATCCTAAGGAAACACGCTACCCGGAATATTATAATAACAAACTTTTTATGTACGACTGGATCAGAGGCTGGATAAAGGCTGTGACCATGAAACCTAATGGTGATTATGACAATATGGAGGCTTTTATGCCAATGACGAACTTTTCATCTCCAATAGATATGGAACTGGGTCCGGATGGACGGATCTATATTCTAGAATATGGCAAGGGTTGGTTCACTAAAAATCCGGATGCTGCAATCTCGAGAATTGATTTTGTTGCCGGCAACAGACCACCAAAGATTAACCAATTGATTGTAAGTAAAACAAGTGGCGTGCTTCCTTTTAAATTACAGGCCAAAGTTGAAGCAATTGATCCCGATAAGGATAAGATGAATTATGTTTGGGAGCTTGGTAATGGGATTAAAAAATCGACCATTCTGCCAAGTATTGAACATACTTACACTAAAGCCGGCGAATATGCTGTCAGTGTATTAGCCATAGATAAAAATCTCGCAAGTACCAATAGTAGTCCGGTTACCATTTCAGCAGGAAATGCACAACCAAAAATCAGTATTCAACTGAAGGGAAATCAGACCTTTTATTTTACAGGTAAACCGGTAGAATATGCTGTGAATGTTAGTGATGAGGGATCAACGGTTAATAAAAATACCATTTATGTAGCTAATAACTACACGAAAGGCACTGATCTGGCAGCTGCATCAATGGGACATCAGGTATTTACTGAAACTCAGGCAGGGCAGGCTCTGATGCTTAAATCTGATTGTCAGTCGTGTCATCAAGTAAGTACCAAATCGATTGGTCCCTCGTATTCCCAGGTATCTGCAAAATATCAGAATGACCCCAATGCAGTAACATATCTTGCGGGAAAGATAATCAAAGGTGGTGGTGGAACATGGGGAGAAGTGGCAATGCCTGCTCATTCGGCCATGAGTGATGAAGACGCAAAGAAAATAGTTCAATGGGTGCTTTCACTTGAAAACAAAGCGGTTAATAAAGCAACATTACCAATTCAGGGTAGTTTAATCCCTGCTCAGGACAATGAAAGTACTATTTTTAGCATTTACGCATCCTATACTGATCAGGGGCAGGCCGGACTCAAACCTCTTACCGCCTCTACGACCGTTTACCTGAGAAGCAATTTAATGAATGCCAGAGAAATTACTGAAAGAACCCGAATCGGCTTCAAAGACTCAACCAATACCGGTTATATGATTTATCCGCAGAATAATGGATGGTTCAAATTAAGTAATACAGATCTTTCGGGCATAAAGAACATAGAATTTGCTAACCTATCAAAAGGTAGCGGAGGGGTCTATAGCATTGAAATTCGTGGAAATTCGGAGAATGGTGTACTTATTGGGAAAAGTAGTTTTAAAGATGGAGACATACCCGATCAGCAAAGCAGCAGCATGGTTGAGCTTAATCTTATTTCCGATAAGAGGCTAAACAGCTTGTATGTTTTGATTGTAGCCGATCCCAAAAATTTAAAACCAAGACCATTGCTCAAATCTATCACCTTCAAGGAATAAACTTTTTAAAAACAGATATGATATTGCACTCTAAACTCATTCCGCTGTGTTTTTGCTTACTTGTTTTGTTTGCATGTAATTCGGCTAGGGAAAAACATTCCGGAATTGCTACTGACAGCTCCTCAATTAATAACATACCATTCAAAACTGCATTTCAAAAAAATATTGATGGAAAAAATACCGATCTATTCATATTAAGAAATAAGAATCATACGGAAGCTGCTTTTACGAATTATGGTGCAAGAATTCTGAGCTTCCGGACGCCTGATCAATCAGGTAATTTGACAGATGTTGTAGTTGGCTTTGGAAGTGTTGAAGCATATCAGCAATCTACCGAGCGCTATTTTGGAGCTACAATCGGACGCTATGGAAATCGGATAGCAAACGGAAAATTCAAACTGGATAGTAGAGAATACTCTATTTCTATTAATAATAGTCCGAATGCTCTTCATGGCGGCAAAAAGGGGTTTCAGGATGTAGTATGGGAAGCAAAGCAGTTAAATGAACAAACATTGGAGTTTACTTACCTGTCAAAAGACATGGAGGAAGGTT